>CALVHW010000044.1 GCA_944328905.1 uncultured Clostridia bacterium
CACCGCATTCAACGGTCTTAAAAAGGGCACGATCGCGGGCAAAGGCGTCATCAACAACCGCATGAGCAACATGATGTTCAAACTCATGGAGCGCCACGGCATCCCCACGCATTTCGTGGAAGAACTTTCCGACCGCGAAACGGCCGTCCGCAAAGTACAGATCGTGCCGCTCGAAGTGATCATCCGCAATACGGCGGCCGGCAGTTTCTCCAAGCGTTACGGCGTGCCGGAAGGAACGAAACTTCCCGTCACCGTTCTCGAATTCAGTTATAAAAACGACGACCTCGGCGATCCGCTCATCAACGACTATCACGCGCTCGCCATGCAGCTCGCTACGCCCGAAGAGATCGAAACGATCAAAAACATGGCGTTCAAAGTGAACGAGGTCATGAAAGAGTTCTTCAAAACGCTGAACATCGACCTGATCGACTTCAAACTGGAATTCGGCCGCTTCAAAGGGCAGATCATCCTCGCGGACGAAATCTCGCCCGACACCTGCCGTTTCTGGGATATGACGACGGGCGAAAAACTGGATAAAGACAGATTCCGCCGCGATATGGGCGGCGTGGAAGACGCGTACAAAGAAGTGTTTGCGCGGCTGACCGGCGGCAACAATTAAAGAGGAAAGCGAATGTATTGCAGGGGTGCGAAACTGCCGTTTGACGGCATGCACGAGGAGTGCGGCGTCTTCGGCGTATACAGCCAGGAAACGCGCGACGTCGCGCATACCGTCTATTACGGTCTGTACGCTTTGCAGCACCGCGGGCAGGAGAGCGGGGGCATAGCCGTCGCCTACGCGAACAAGATCAAATTCTATAAGGGAATGGGGCTCATCCCCGAAGTTTTCGCGAACGGCAATCTCGACCTGCTGCCGGAGGGCGACATCGCCATCGGTCATGTCCGGTATTCGACGACGGGCGAAAGCACGATCCTCAATGCCCAACCCATCGTGTTTACCGGCAAATGCGGCCGCATGGCGCTCGCGCACAACGGCAATCTTACCAATACCAAGCAGTTGCGCGAAAGTCTTATTCACGACAACGCCGTTTTTCAGACGTCCATCGATTCCGAGGTCATGGCGCTGCTCATCAATAAGTACAGCGACGGCGACATCGTGAAGGGCGTGCTGGAAGCGTGCGGATATTTTAAGGGTTCGTTCGCGCTCGTCGTCATGACGGCGGATAAACTGATCGCCGTGCGTGATCCTTACGGCATACGCCCGCTCGTGCTCGGAAAAAATCTCGACGAATACATCGTCGCCAGCGAAACGTGTGCGATCGATGCGGTGGGCGGCAACGTCGTGCGCGACGTGCGCCCGGGCGAAGTGCTCGTCATCGATTCGGAAGGCACGCACTCTTATTTCCTCGAACGCCCGGCCAAAACGGCGTCGTGTATTTTTGAATACGTCTATTTTGCGCGCCCCGACAGCGTCATCGACGGATGCAGTGTATATGAAGCGCGCAAAGAGGCGGGCAGGATCCTTGCCAGATATTATCCCGTCGACGCCGACATCGTCAGCGGCGTGCCCGATTCGGCAGTCGTTGCAGCGCGCGGGTACTCCGAGGTTTCGGGCATCCCTTACGTCGAGGCGCTGGCGAAGAACCGCTACGTGGGCAGAACGTTTATCCAACCCGATCAGCATATGCGCGAAAACAGCGTCAGCGTCAAAATGAACGCGCTGCGCTCGAACATCCGCGGTAAGCGCCTGATCATCATCGACGATTCCATCGTGCGCGGCACGACGAGCAGAAAGATCGTGCGGATGCTGCGCGACGCGGGGGCGAAAGAGGTGCATATGATGATCTGTTCGCCCATCGTAAAGCACCCGTGCTATCTCGGCATCGATATGCAGTCGTATTCGCAGTTGGTCGGCGCGAACCGCACGGAAGAGGAGATCTGCAAGTATATCGGTGCAGATTCGCTCAAATACATCACCGTCGAACAACTCAAAGAAACGTGCAGGACTTCCAAACTGGATTTCTGCACGGGTTGTTTCGATGCGCAGTATCCCTACGAGATGAACGATTACCAGGCAGATAAACATAAATTCGAATAAAGGAGAAAGCCCGATGGCTATTTCGTATAAAGACAGCGGCGTCGATGTGGAACGCGGCTACAAAGCAGTCGAACTGATGAAAAAACACGTACAGACCACGTTCAACGAGAATGTTTTGGGGGATATCGGCTCGTTCGGCGGATTTTATTCCATCGCTGGCGAAAAGATGCAGCAGCCTGTGCTGGTCGCCGGTACCGACGGCGTCGGCACCAAACTCAAATACGCCTTTTTGGCAAACAAGCACGATACCATCGGCATCGATGCCGTCGCCATGTGCGTGAACGACATCGTCTGCCAGGGCGCCAAACCGCTGTTTTTCCTCGATTATTTTGCAACGGGAAAACTCTCTCCCGAAACGGTGGCAACGGTCGTGTCCGGCATCGCCGAAGGATGCCGCCAGTCCGGCTGCGCGCTCATCGGCGGCGAAACGGCGGAAATGCCCGGATTCTATCCGGACGGCGAGTACGACCTCGCCGGTTTTGCCGTGGGCATTGTCGATAAAAAGGACGTCATCAACGGCAAAAACATACAGGCGGGCGACGCCCTCGTCGGTATTGCGTCCAGCGGCATCCATTCCAACGGCTATTCGCTCGTTCGCAAACTTTTCGGCGATACCGCGGGCGTGCCCGATCTCGACCGCTACGACGACCGCCTGAAAGACAAAGTACTCAACGTGCTTTTAACGCCCACGAAGATCTATGTGAAGAGCGTGCTCAAACTCATTTCCGAAGTGAAGGTAAAGGGCATCGCGCACATCACCGGCGGCGGGTTCATCGAGAATATCCCGCGCATTTTTCCGGAAGGCATCGGCTGCGAGATCCGCAAAAATTCCTATCCCGTTCCGGAAATTTTCAAGATCATGCAGGAAAAATCGGCCATCGCCGACGAGCAGATCTACAATACTTTCAACATGGGCATCGGCATGGTGTTCTGTGTGGATAAGGCCGACGTCGACAAAACGATCCGATCGCTGGAAGCATCGGGCGAAAAGGCGTATCTAATCGGCGAAACGGTCGAAGGCAAAGGGGTAAAACTGCTGTGAAAAAAATAGCGGTCTTTGCCAGCGGTTCGGGCAGCGATTTTCAGTCGGTCATCGACGCAAACGAGCGCGAAAAGTTCTGCGAAATTTCGCTGCTGGTCGCCTCGAAAGAGGGGATCTATGCCATCGAGCGCGCCAAACAGCACGGTATCGATCACATCGTCCGCTCGAAAAAGGATTTCCCTTCGTCCGAGGCGATGTTCGAAGATATCATTGCGGAACTGAAAAAACGGGGCGTCGATTACATCGTGCTGGCGGGCTATCTTTCCATGATCACGCCGAACTTTGTGCGCGCGTTTCCCGACCGCATCATCAACATCCATCCGTCGCTCATCCCCAGTTTTTGCGGAAAGGGCAATTACGGGCTGAACGTGCACCGCGCCGCGCTCGAATACGGCGTGAAGATTTCCGGGCTCACGGTGCACTTCGTGGACGAGCAGTACGACAGCGGCGCAATCATTTTGCAGAGGGCCGTCGAAGTGAAAGACGACGACACGCCCGAAACACTGCAAGCGCGCATTCTCGAAGAGGAGCACAAGGCGCTGCCCGAAGCGGTGCGCCTGCTTACCACGGGCAAACTGAAAAAAGAGGGCAGAAAAGTCACCGTCCTCGCATAAAAGGAGATTACATATGAACGGTATCTATCGTGTGCACGATATCGGGCAACTCATCAAAGACAACAGTTACGTCGGCCGCGGCATCGTCATCGGCAAGAGTGAAGACGGCCAAAAAGCCGCGTTCGCCTACTTTATCATGGGGCGCAGCGAAAACAGCCGCAACCGCGTGTTTACGGAAAAGGACGGCGAAGTCACCATTTATCCGTTCGATGCGAGCAAGGTCAAAGATCCTTCGCTCATCATCTATTCGCCGGTGCGCAAAGCGGGCAATTCCGTCATCGTCACCAACGGCGACCAGACGGACACGATCTTCGACTTTCTCATGAAGGGCAAAACCTTTGAAGAGGCGCTCGAAACGCGCTGCTTTGAGCCGGATGCCCCCAACTTTACCCCGCGCATCAGCGGCATTCTGAATTTTGCGGGCGGCGATTTCACCTATAAAATGAGCATCCTGAAAAGTGCTGACGAGCAGGGAAGCGCCTGCAACCGCTACACCTTCTCCTATGTCCCGCTGGCAGGGCTCGGTCATTTCATCCATACCTACAACTGCGACGGCGATCCCATTCCTACGTTCACGGGCGAACCGGAGCGCGTGCAGATTCCGAACGATATGCAGGCGTTTTCCGATACGCTGTGGAACAATCTGAACGAGGCGAACAAGATCTCGCTGTATGTGCGCTATACAGACCTCGCAACGGGCAAATTCGAGCACGTTCTGATCAATAAAAATAAGTGAGGGGAGGAAAAAGAAATGAAAGAATTCGAACTTAAATATGGCTGTAATCCCAATCAGAAACCGGCAAAAATTTTCATGGCGGACGGTTCCGAACTCCCCATTGAAATTCTGAACGGCAAACCCGGGTATATCAACTTTTTAGACGCGTTCAACAGTTGGCAGCTCGTCAAAGAAATCAAAGACAACCTCGGCGAAGTGGCGGCCACCTCTTTCAAACACGTCAGCCCCACGAGCGCCGCGATCGGCAAAAAACTTTCCGACCGTCTGAAAAAATCCTGCTTTGTCGACGACATCGAGGGCCTCGACGATTCGCCGCTCGCCTGTGCCTATGCCCGTGCGCGCGGAACAGACAGGATGTCCTCTTTCGGCGATTGGATCGCTCTTTCCGACGAATGCGACGAAGTGACTGCCAAAATCATTTCGCGCGAGGTTTCCGACGGCATTATCGCGCCCGGCTATTCTCCCAAGGCGCTTGAAATTTTGAAAAACAAGCGTAAGGGCAGTTACAACATCGTCAAGATCGATAAGGATTACAAACCCGATCCCGTCGAACGCAAACAGGTGTTCGGCATCACGTTCGAGCAGGGCAGAAACGAATTCAAGATCGATAAAGACCTTCTCAAAAACATCGTCACAAAGAATAAAGACCTGCCCGAATCCGCCAAGACGGATCTCATCATTTCGCTCATCACGCTCAAATATACGCAGTCGAATTCCGTTTGCTTTGCGGCGGACGGCCAGGCGATCGGCGTAGGGGCAGGGCAGCAGTCGCGCATCCACTGCACGCGCCTTGCCGGTAACAAAGCGGATTTGTGGCACCTGCGCCAGAGCGATAAGGTGCTCGGTCTGCAATTTGCCGAAGGTGTGGGCAGACCGGATAAAAACAACATCATCGACATCTATCTCTCCGACGAATGCGAAGATGTCCTCGGCGACGATGTGTGGAAACAGTACTTTGCCGTGCGGCCCGAGCCCTTTACCAAAGAGGAGCAGAAGGCATACCTCTCCAAAATCACTGGGGTATCGTTGGGCAGCGACGCGTTTTTCCCGTTCTCCGACAATATCGAGCGCGCCAAAAAGAGCGGCGTTTCCTATGTGGCGCAGCCGGGCGGTTCCGTGCGCGACGATCTCGTGATCGACGCCTGCGACAAATACGGCATGGTCATGGCATTCACGGGAATGCGTCTGTTCCATCATTAAAGCGAAAAATTGTCATATATGCTTGTATTGCGGCGGTTTGCATAGTACAATGTCACGCATAATAGGGTATTCTTTGCTGTTTCCGCAAAAAACTCGGTGGCATGTAACAACGCAATGCGGCGCGCGGCGGGTTATAATATATTTGCAGTGAATGTGCGTAAGGTGCGCAGCGCCTGCGCACGGTCGCTGCAAATTATTATAAAATTTTATTTTTTCTCAAAAGAAGGATTTTTTTATGAACGTTCTGATTATCGGCAACGGCGGCAGAGAACACGCCATCGCGGCGGCGATCGCAAAGAGCCCGTCGGTCGAAAAGATATATTGCATGAAGGGCAACGCCGGCATCGCCGAGCTTGCGGAGTGCGTAGACGTCGACTATATGAACATCGACGCCGTCTGCGACTGGGTAGACGCCCATAAAGACGTGGAATATACCATCGTCGCGCCGGACGATCCTCTCGCGGCGGGCTTGGTCGACGCGCTCGAAGCGCGCGGGCATCGCGCGTTTGGGCCGAACAAGCGGGCGGCGCGCATCGAATCGAGCAAGGCGTTTGCCAAAGCGCTCATGAAAAAATACGGCATCCCCACGGCGGCCTATGAAATTTTCGACGATTACGAAAAAGCGCTCGCCTATGTGCGCGGCGGCAAATTTCCCGTCGTGCTCAAAGCGGACGGACTTGCACTCGGCAAAGGCGTGCTGATCTGCGAAACGCTCGCCGATGCAGAGGCGGGGCTGAAACAGATCATGCTCGACAAGGCTTTCGGCGAGGCCGGCGACAAAGTGGTCGTGGAGGAATTTCTCACGGGCAAAGAGTTCACGCCCGGCGAAGAGGTTTCCGTGCTCGCCTTTACCGACGGCAAGACCATCGTGCCGATGATCGCCAGCTGCGACCATAAGCGCGCGTTCGACGGCGACAAAGGCCTCAACACGGGCGGCATGGGCACGTTCACGCCCTGTCCGTTCTACGGCCCCGCGGAGGCGGAAGAAGTGATGAAGAAGATCATGCTGCCCACCGTCGTAGCCATGAACGCCGAAGGCTGCCCGTTTAAGGGCGTGCTCTATTTCGGGCTGATGCGCACGCCGGGCGGCATGAAGGTTGTGGAATACAATTCCCGTTTCGGCGATCCGGAAACGCAGGTCGTGCTGCCGATGCTGAAAACAGATCTTTTGGAAATTTTCCAGGCGATCACCGACGGGCGGCTGGCCGACGTCAAAATCGAATGGGAAGAGGGCGCCTGCGTCTGCGTCGTTCTGGCGAGCGGCGGCTATCCGCAGCACTACGAAAAGGGCAAGCCCATCGAGATCGGCAAACTGGAAGAGGGCGTTTTCGTCTACCATGCCGGAACCAAGCGTGAAAACGGAATTCTGAAAACGAACGGCGGTCGCGTGCTGAATGTCTGCGCCAAGGGCAAAACGGTGGAAGACGCGCGCGAAAAAGTGTACCGCAATCTTTCGAACATTCACTTCGAAGGGATGCAGTACCGCCGCGACATCGGCATTAAATACGTTAAAAACTGATGCCGCACACGGCGGCAAATCCAACAGGCGGAGAAAGAGAATGATATACAGAATTTTTGTAGAGAAAAAGGAAAATCTGCAAGCGAAAAAGATTCGCGAAGATCTCGATGCGCAACTCGGCATCGGCGTGGAAGACCTGCGCGAACTGATCCGTTACGACGTGGAGGGCATCAGCGAAGAGGAGTTGAACGCGGCGATCGTGAACGTGTTTTCCGAGCCGCCCGTCGACAACGTCTATTGCGAAAATATTTCGTTCGACGAAGATTATAAGGTATTCGCAATCGCCTTTCTGGACGGGCAGTACGACCAGCGTGCAGACAGCGCCGCGCAGTGCGTGCAGCTGCTCACGCAGAAAGAGCGCCCGCTCATCAAATGCGCGCGCGTTTTTGCCGTCAAAGGCGTGACGGATGCCGAACTCGAACGCATCAAAAAGCACCTCATCAACCCGGTGGAGAGTTCCGAGGTTTCCCTCGGAAAGCCCGCCACGCTCGCCCGCGCCAGGATGCAGACGCACGACGTCGCGGAAATTGCCGGGTTCATCGATATGTCCGTTTCGGATATTGCGGCCTACCACAAGAAAAACGGGTTTGCGATGAGCGTCGAAGACCTTGTTTTCGTGCGCGACTATTTCAAAAAAGAGGGCAGAAATCCCACCGAAACGGAAGTAAAGGTCATCGATACCTATTGGTCGGATCACTGCCGCCATACTACTTTCGCCACCGAGATCGAAAAGGTGGACATCGATTCGGATAACCCGCACATTGCAAAGGCGTACGATCTCTATAAAGACCTGTTTGCCGAATTCAATTCCAAGCGCGAAGACAAATATCCCTGCCTGATGGACATTGCGACCATCGCCGTCAAAAAACTCAAACAGCAGGGCAGACTGGATAATTTGGATGTTTCCGACGAGATCAACGCCTGCTCCATCTGCATCGATGCCGAGATCGACGGAAAGGTCGAAAAATATCTCGTCATGTTCAAGAACGAAACGCACAACCATCCCACCGAGATCGAGCCGTTCGGCGGCGCGGCGACCTGCCTCGGCGGCGCCATCCGCGATCCGCTTTCGGGCAGAACGTACGTCTACCAGGCGATGCGCGTGACGGGCGCGGCAGATCCCCGCGAAAAGATCGAAGACACGCTGCCCGGCAAACTGCCGCAGCGCGTAATTACCAAAACGGCGGCGTCCGGCTTTTCCTCGTACGGCAACCAGATCGGCCTCGCCACCGGCATCGTAGACGAAGTGTATCACCCCGGTTATAAGGCAAAGAGGCTGGAAACTGGCTTCGTCGTCGGCGGAGCGCGCAAAGACATGGTCTATCGCGCAAAGCCGGAAAAAGGCGATGTGATCATTCTCCTCGGCGGCGAAACAGGGCGCGACGGCTGCGGCGGCGCCACGGGTTCGTCGAAAGCGCACGATGCCCACTCTGTGGAAACGTGCGGCGCGGAGGTGCAGAAGGGCAACCCGCTCACCGAGCGCAAGTTGCAGCGGCTGTTCCTCAACCGCGAGGCCACGCGCCGGATCAAAAAGTGCAACGACTTCGGCGCGGGCGGCGTTTCCGTCGCCATCGGCGAACTGGCCGACGGCCTCGTCATCGACCTCGACAAAGTGCCCCTCAAATACGAGGGCCTTTCGGGCACGGAACTGGCCATTTCCGAATCGCAGGAGCGCATGGCCGTCGTCGTGGCGGAAAAGGACAAAGACGAATTTATCCGGCTTGCCGCCGAAGAAAACCTCGCCGCCACGCCCGTGGCTACGGTCACCGACGACCGCCGCATGAAGATGCTGTTCAAGGGCCGCGCGATCGTCGATATTTCCCGCGACTTTTTGGATACGAACGGCGTCAAGCAGGTCGTATCGGCAGCCATCTGCGACAACGCGACGCATTATTTCGATTTGCAGCGCAAAGATTTCCGCGAAGATTTCCTGAAAACCCTGTCTGCGCTCAATGTCTGCTCCAAGAAAGGGCTTTCTGAGATGTTCGATTCGACCATCGGCGCGCGCAGCGTGTATATGCCGTTCGGCGGCAAAACGCAGCTTACGCCCGCCATCGCCATGGCTGCCAAGATTTGCGGCGGCGAAACGGACGTCGCTACCGTGTCCGCCTACGGCTATTGCAGCGAACTGATGAGCGACAGCCCGTTTACCGGCGCGATTTACAGCATCGTGACCTCGGTGGCAAAACTGATCGCCAGCGGCTGCGATTTTGATGAGATCCGCCTTACCTTCCAGGAATTTTTCATGCGTTTGAACCGCGATCCCAAACGCTGGGGCGTACCGCTTTCGGCTTTGCTCGGCGCCCTGTACGCGCAAATCGGGCTTGGGCTCGGCGCCATCGGCGGCAAAGACAGCATGAGCGGCACCTTCGAACACATCGACGTACCGCCCACGCTCATTTCCTTTGCGCTGGCTCCCGCCAGAGCGAGCGAACTGATCACCAACGTGTTCACTTCCGCCGGCACAAAAGTGTACTGGATTCCCATGCACAAAGATTTCAACAAAATTCCCGATTTTGCCGAACTGGCGGAGATGTATCGTGAGATCCATAAAAATATCCGGAGCGGCAACATCCGTTTCGCCACGGTCGTCGAAAACGGCGGCATCGCGGCGGCGATCGCCAAATCCTGTTTCGGCAACGGACTCGGCTTCCGTTTCGACGGCGACTGCGACTGCCTGCTTTCCGAACACTATGGCGAAATTCTCGTTTCGCTCGAAGATCCTGAAAAACTGCACTGCACGAAGGTTTGCGTAGGCGAAACGACGGAAGGGGATTTCTTCTACGACAAAGAAAAAGTTTCCGAAAAAGAGGCTGTCGAGGCATATTGCGGCGCGCTCGAAGGCGTGTTCCCCAATACGGCGGCAGCGCCCGGCAAAGCCAAGGACGTCGATTATAAGGTTAAGAGCGGCAAAGCGGCGCACGCTGCGGGCAAAATCGCCAAGCCGCGCGTGTTTATCCCCGTGTTCCCGGGAACCAACTGCGAACTGGATACGGCGCGCAAATTCCGCCTCGCCGGGGCGGAGTGCGACGTGGTCGTACTTAAAAACAGAAGTTCCGCCGATATCGAAGAGAGCGTAAAGGCGTTTGCCGATGCGATCTCCCGCGCCAACATCATCGCTTTCCCCGGCGGTTTTTCGGGCGGCGACGAGCCGGACGGCAGCGGCAAATTCATTGCCACGACCTTCCGCAATCCCCGCATTGCGGAACAGGTCATGAAACTTCTGAACGAGCGCGACGGCCTGATTCTCGGCATCTGCAACGGCTTCCAGGCGCTCATCAAACTGGGACTCGTTCCTTACGGCGAGATCCGCCCGTTGGAACCCAAGAGTCCTACACTCACTTACAACACCATCTCGCGCCACGTTTCCACGCTCGTGGATATCCGCGTGGCCTCGAACAAGAGTCCCTGGCTTTCCGCCTGCAACGTGGGGGATGTGTTTACCGTTCCCGTTTCGCACGGCGAGGGCAGAATCGTGGCGCCTGTCGCCGCGCTGGAAAAGATGGCGGAAAACGGACAGATCGCCACGCAGTACTGCGACCTTTCCGGCAAGCCGACGATGGAGTATCCTTATAACCCGAACGGCTCGGCCTGGGCGGTGGAGGGTATCACCTCGCCGGACGGCAGGGTGTACGGAAAGATGGGCCATACCGAACGCACGGGCGACAATCTCTATAAAAACTGCACGGGCGATTTCGATATGAAACTGTTCGAAAGCGGCGTAAAGTATTTTAAATAATTTTTATAAACTGCGGGTTGTGCCGATTACAACCCGCAGTTGTTTAAATCAACGAACAGTATCTTATTTTCCGGGCAATTCCGGAATTACCGATTTACTGCTATGGAAAGCGCCGCAGGCGATGAAGTTACCATCGAATTATACCGATAAAAAGCAGCTTACGGCGTTGAAAATTTGTACAGCAAATGAGGTTGAAAAGCGGCCGCCCGGTTCGGGCGGTCGCTCTTTGCTGTGTTCAGATTTTATTTTTCATCAAAAAACGGGTCGTTCTCTCCGATATAGGCAACGATTTCGGCAAACGTTACGTTTTCTTTCAATGTCAGATACGTCGGGGAATATTCGTCGAACATGTCTGTTATCGCAGAGAGTGCGGAAGGCAGGGCTGCTGCGGCGATATTTTCGTTGTTGTCGCATACTTCCGTGGAAAAATCGTCCGCGTTTTCCCTTTGAACGAACAGCATGGGGATCGTTGCCTCACGCTTTTCGTACGTCGTTTCTCCCTGCTCCGTTACGGCCACATAGTACCACACCGTTTTCATCTCGATGTCGTAATGGCGGGAAGTTTTGGTGCCAATAATAGGCACTGTGTTAAATTCGGGCACAAAAGGCGTTGCCGCGCCGTTCACATAAACGGAGTTTGCATTTAAATGATTGTCGGGGTTTTCTTCGTCCGCCACGCGTACGGAAGTCAGGCCGGCAACGTCGCAGAGGTTAAACCAAAGAGTGTCGTATGCTGTATCGGTCAGCGCTTCCGTTTCCGTTACTTCGCCGCCGAGCATTTCTCCGGTTTTTGAATCGTACAATTCGGCGTAAGCATCGATCGGCATATCCGTATTTTCACGCTCGTCGGAGAAAATGGCAGTGACATTTTCGTCCGAACAGAGCAGGGCGGTTGTCTTTATCGAAGCCTCTTCGGCACCGTAAAATTCGTAGAGAGAGCCCCGTACCATATCGTCTTCACGCGCAAATTCTATCTGCTGTAATACGCCGATGCCGCTCATCGTAAACTGCACCGCCATTTTCAGCGCAGAATCGGACATCTGGTATTTCAGCGCGATTCCGTCCGAGATCTGAATTCTTCCTTCGTTGCGGAATTCCGCTGCGGACGAGCGGTCGGATACCAATCCTACGGAAACGGTACCGTTGCCGGCAAGCAAAGTGACGCGATCGCCGTCAAGCGTGATCCGGAGTTTGAATTTTACTCCGGCGATTTCCATTTCACCCGTAAAAGAATCGAAATCATCGGAGTTTTCATCGATAAAATTCTGATAAACGGAAATGATCGTTTCTCCTGCGGTGAAGATGACGTTGGCGGCCTTCAATGCCGTGTCAGCCGCGGCCAGGCCGTCGTAAAGTACGTTCAACTGCCTGCCGATCGGCCTGCTCGCTATCAAAGAAACGTTTGTATTTGCGGCAAAATCCGCGCCGCTCAAAGGCATATCGGTGTATGCCATTTTTTCCGGAGCAAAGGCGTCGGGGAGAAAATTCCACGGGTCGGGGCGGTCGAGTATGTCGGAAAGAATATCTGCGGCAGCCTGTGCAACCGTATAAATTTCCAGCGTTGCTGTAAGTTTCTTCGTCTCGTAATTCGGGTTTGTCAAAGTTGCCGTAACGGTGTAAGTTCCTTTTTCCGTCTGGTCGTTGTTCTCATAGGTAACTTTCGTGTTTTCGGGCAGCGATCCTTTCACTGCGAGAGAGTGAGTTTTTCCGTCATGCAGAAAACGTGCGCTTTCCAGCGTTATATCGGCGGGGAACTGCGCTTTTTCGATCGTAAGCGTTGCCTTCAGAGTAAGAGTTTTGTAACCCTCTTTTGTAAGCGTAGCGCTGATTTCGTATGTACCGGCGTTGGTCTGTTCGTTGTTTTGATAGGTGACCGCCGTATTCTCGGGCGGGGTACCCTGAATTGCGAGCGAGTGGGGCTGGCCGTCGTAAACAACGCTGTCGCTTTCCAGTGTGATTCCGGTAAATTCGGCCAGCGGTTCGTCGCCGCCGGGTGTTTGACCGGAATTGCATGCGGCCAGGAATAATAAGCATAAAGAGATTGCGGCGAGCAGTCCGATAAGAACTTTCTTTTTCATTTTGGCATTTCCTTTAATTGGCTATGAATTGATTGAGTTTTGCTGCGCCCGTCTGGCTCATAATGGATTCAAGATATTTTTTCAAAGATACCGGGTCTTTGATCGCCGTTGTATCGATGTCCCAGCGCCCGACCATATCGACGAGCACATCGCCGTAATTAAATATGTTGCCGGCCATAGAGCGGTTGATGCTCACGCCTACGATCGTAGTGAGGATGTTCTGCCGCTCTTCTGTATTTACAACGCCGCGGCGCATGATCACTTTATCTTTATAAAATTCCAGTCTGAATTTCTTCGTTTTGACGATCATGTAGATCATGATAAATATGGGTACGATCAGCCAGCAAAGCAGGATACATAAGAAAATTTTTCCGCCGCATTCACCGAAAACACTTTTTTTCGCTACATAATTGGGTTCCATCATTTACTCCTTTGGGTTTATTATTATACTCATTATTATAATCACGAAAATCGTGAATGTCAACTAATATTCACGATTTTCGTGTATTTTAAACGTATGAAAATATTCGGAGAAAGATTAAAGGAATTGCGTACAGGAAAGGGGATGACGCAAAAACAATTTGCGCAACTGCTGAACGTAAGCGGAAATACCATACACTGTTGGGAAACAGATAAACAGGAACCCTCAATGACGATGCTTTTGTTTATAAGCGAGTATTTTGAAGTGTCGCTCGATTATCTGTTTGGAAGAGCTGACTATTGATTTTAAAAAAATTTATTTATTGTCAGAAAATATATAAAAATCATTGACATTTTTGCCCTTTTCGGGTAAAATAATAAGGCTGTATAACTTTGATAGGTTTTCAGCAGAAAACTTTAAGTGCTGATATGGCTCAGTAGGTAGAGCACGTCCTTGGTAAGGACGAGGTCGCGGGTTCAAATCCCGCTATCAGCTCCATGTACGGAACACCGAAATAAACTTTCGGCGTTCCTTTTTTTCGCGATAGCGGGATTACCGAAATAACGTGACGCGATTGCGCCTGCGGCGAACAATCGCTGTTCCGTCGCGTCTTTTGCCGCTCCTTACAAATCCCGCTATCAGCTCCACATAAAAATACACAAATCGTTGCGATTTGTGTATTTTTTCTATTGATTTATGCGTTTTTTAGAATATTTATGCAGACGCAAAAAAACCATAAAATTAAATGGTAGTAAAAATTTGCAAAATGGTGGTAAATTTGCAGACGAATTTTTCATCTCTATCGTGAAAAAATTTTCTTTCCGAAAAAACTGCCCGAATCGCCCGAAAACTGCCTGTTTCTGCCCCAATGGTAGTAAAA
>CALVHW010000045.1 GCA_944328905.1 uncultured Clostridia bacterium
AAAAACTCCGCAAAATTTTTTTTTTTTTTTTAGATTTATGAACATTCTCGCATTCGATTTCGGCGCGTCCAGCGGCCGCGCGATCATCGGCAGATTCGACGGCAAAAAGGTCGAACTGGAAGAGATTCACCGCTTTGCCAACGAGCCGGTAGAGGTGAACGGCCAGTTGTACTGGGATATCCTGCGCCTGTACCACGAACTCAAACAGGGTATCGTAAAGGCGGATAAACTGGGCGGTGCCGACAGCATGGGCATCGATACCTGGGGCGTAGACGTCGGCTTCATCGGCGCAGACGGGCAGCTGCTCGCCAACCCCTTCCATTACCGTTCCCCGCACACCGAAAACGCGCTCGAAGAACTGGAAAAGGTGATGCCTTTCGGCGAACTGTATGCGGAAACGGGGCTCGCGTTCAATAAATTCAACACCCTTTGCCAGCTGGTCGTGATGCAAAAAAACAATAACGTAGCCTTAAAAAACGCGCAAACGGTGCTGTTCATTCCCGATCTGTTCACTTATTTCCTCACGGGCAAAAAGGTGTGCGAGTTCTCCATCGCCAGTACGTCGCAGCTCATCCACCCGGGGCAAAACAAATTCAGCGATAAGGTGTTCAAGGCCTACGGATTAGAAAACAAATTCCCCGCGATCGTATCGCCCGGCACGGTGGTCGGCGAAATTTCGCAGGCGGTCGTGGACGAACTGAACCTTACCAAAACCATGCCCGTCGTCGCCTCGCTGGGGCACGACACGGCGTCGGCGTTCCTTTCCGTGCCCAAAGAGAGCGAAAATTCCGCCTTCCTTTCCAGCGGCACCTGGTCGCTTTTGGGCATGGAATTGGATAAACCCATTTTCGGCGAAGAGGCGATGAAGGCCGGCTATACCAACGAGGGCGGCCTGGGCAACAATATCCGCTTCCTCAAAAACATTATGGGGCTGTGGATCATTCAGGAATGCAAGCGCTATTGGGATGCGGAGGGCAAAAACCTCTCGTTCGCGCAGATCGCGGAGGGTGCGGAAAAGGTGGAACCCTGCAAATTCCTCATCGATCCCGATGCCGACGAGTTTTACTCCCCGCACGATATGCCCGAAAAGATCGTCGCCTTCTGCAAAAAATCGGGCGGCGCTGTACCGCAAACGGTGTTCGAGATCGCGCGCTGCGTGTACGATTCGCTGGCGCTCGCCTATAAGCACAACATCATCGCGCTGGAAAAGATCACGGGCAGAAAGATCGACGTTCTGCACATCGTGGGCGGCGGCTCCAACAACGTAATGCTCAACCGCGCCACCGCGTCGGCGCTGGGCGTGCGCGTCACGGCGGGGCCGGGCGAGGGCACGGCTCTCGGAAACATCCTGTGTCAGCTCATCGCTCTGGGCAAGGTGAAAGACGCCAAAGAGGCGCGCGAGATCGTGCGCAACTCCACCGAAATCCGCGAATACGCGCCCGAAAACACGGCCGTTTACGACGCCGCCTATAAGCGCTGGCTTTCTCTGCTGAGATAACCGGCCCGCATTCTCCGCTGCCGGGGACAGCCGCGCAAGCGCCGGCTTTTCAGCCGGGGGAGGGCAGACAACAAACAGAATGCCGTGCAGGGCGAATGCTCTGCACGGTTTTTATTTGGCCGCCAAAGGGCGCCGCCGTTCGGCCGGCGTTTGCCCTGCCGAAATTGTGCGTGTATAAGCACAATCCGGGCAAAAAATTTGCAGAGTCTCCGTCCGTTTTTGGCAAAAAAGGAACGTTTTTTTGTATAACGTATACGCAAAATGCGCGCAAAACGCCGCTGAATGCCGCAAATTATACGCCGCCGCGCGCGCCGTCCCGCACGTTCGCGCTTTGCGGCCGGTCGTCTTTGCATACCGCCCTGTTTCGTCGTAAAGCGACATAACCGAACGCGGCGGTATGCAACCAACTTGCCGAATTTTAGTAAAAAAACAAAAAATTGTGATTTTATTGCGCAAAAAAATTGACTTTCATTATTATATAGTTTATAATAAGTGTAAAGAAACATATATGTAAACACTGTATAAAAATTGTAATAAATGCAACATATATGTAAATTCATATTAACAGAAATCCGCGGCGCCCCGGCGCAGTGCGGTTTTTGAATAAGAAGGAAGGGAGGAGCTACTGCATGGACATAGCAATTGTCGTTGTGTGTACGCTGTTTGCAGCCGGACTGCTGGTCGCGCTTATTTCAAAAGCGGTATCGATGGTCAAACAGATGCGCCGTTTTCGTGAGGAGATCGCACAGATTCAGGGCAGCGATCAATATCTGCTCGATATTGTGCAGGACGGCAAAACGGTGCGCATCGAATGCAAAGATGTGAACAGCGATAACGTCGAACTTGTTGCCAAGGGCGAAGATAAGGAGTAAAAAATTATGGATATGGAATTATTTTACATTGTAATAACAATTATTTTTGTCGCGCTGCTCATCGCCGCGCTCGTCCTTTGGATCATCGATGCGCGCATGGATTACAAGCGCAAAAAGATCATAGCGCAGAAGATTCAGAGCGGTTCCGGTATGCGCCTGGAGAGCGACGACCTTCTTCTGAAAGTTAAAAACGGCGTGGTCGAAATTTGCGAAGACGTTCCCGTTCCCGCCGCGCCGATGGCGGAATCGTCCGCTCCCGCGGGCGAAAGCGCCCCCGTCTTGCCCATGACCGAAGAAACGGCCGCGGCAGACGCTGCCGGCGTCGCCGCCAGAGAAGAACAGCTCGAAGAACTGGTCAACCGCTACGGCGAGATCACCGACAACAGCGTCGTATTCGAGTCGAACAAGAACCAGAAAACGACCTTTGTCGAAAAATACGCGGCTCTCGATACGCAGTCCCGCAACCGTTACGACGAGATCGTGGCGTATATTCTGGCGCATCCCGATTGCAGAAAGAGCGAGGCGTCGAACGCCGTCACCTTCAAATGCAAAACGGATAAGATCATGCGCGCGGTCATAAAACGCGGTACCGTAGTGCTGAATTTTATGCTTTCGAACACCGATCTCAATCGTTTCGTGCGCGAAGAAGGCATCAAAAAAATCAAAATTGCCCCCGTCGTCGTACGTCTGGAAAGCGACATCGACCTCGTGCTTGCCAAGCAGACGGTAGACATTACGCTGGAAAACATCCACGAAGAACAGCAGTACCGCAAAGAGCGCAAACGCGAATTGCGCCGTTTGAGCAGAAAGCAGAAAGAACAGACGAAAGCCGTTTGATTCGGGCGTTTTCCCGTTCATATGCGCGGCGAGAGGGTGAAAAATCAAAAACAGCCGCACAGCCGCCTTCCTGCAGCAGGAAGGCTGACGGTTCAGCCGAATATATCCCGTATCTGTTGAAACCGGAAGTTTCCGGCGGCTGATAATTGTTTCCTTTTTGTAGTGGGTATGTAAAGATCTTTCTCCGCGGTCTCGCAAGAGTTTCCAACGAGAAAGATCCCGCCCCTGCGGCGGGGAAACTGCGGAGAAAGATTACTGCTTTCGGCACTGCGGCGGCAGCTTTGCCGGATTCCGCTCCCAGCGGGCGGGGCAGATCGCATAAAAAAATACCCGTATAACGGGAAAGTGAGGAAAAAAAGATGCAAAAACAGACTCAGAAAAAATGCGAGGGGGGGGGTAAGACCTCTTTCCTGAGCAAACTTCGCCGCGGCTTTACGATCACGGAACTGGTGATCGTGATCGCGGTGGTGGCGATTTTGGCGGCGGTGCTGATTCCTACGTTCTCGAACATCATCAAGAAAGCAGACGAAAGCGCGGATACGCAGTTGGTCAAAAACCTGAACACCATTCTCTCGTCCGAGCAGACGGTCACGCAGACTGCCGCGCCCACGATGAGCGACGCGATCGCGCAGGCGCAGAGCGGCGGTTATACGGTCGATAAACTTACGCCCACCAGCGACGGCGACATCCTGTGGGAGCAGGATTCCAACCGTTTCGTGCTGGTATCGGATGGCGAAATTCTTTTTAAAGACAGCACCACCACCGCCAGCCTCGAAACCGAACCGTACAAGTTTTGGAAGATCACTAATACAGATAGCGACATTAGCAGCACCGCCGGTTACAGTTATTATTTAGGAGATAGTTACAGCGGCGGCTCGTCGCTCACCGTCACGGCCGGTCTCGACGTAGGCAACAACGATAGCATAACGGATATTACATACACAACCAATGCCGAGCAGTCGGTCATCTTCAACACAATTGGCGGCATACTCACGATAACCGCACCCAACAGCGAAGTAAAGCACTACGGCGGTGCCGAAACCGTCAACGTAAATTCCGTTGATTATAATTCCTATCATTTGTACGGCAGTGTTACAAATACACTTACAGTAGTACAGGGCCGCGTCTATTTTGAATCTTCGGCGTCGGTAAGTACAGTAAAAGCGCAGCCGGCAGCCGATGCAACAACCGGTTCAATCGTGATCGACGGCTCTTCGGCGGCACAGGTAAACGAGGTCGTTTTGGATCTCCCGCAGGGCGGAGCCAACACCAGCGTGGTCGTATCCGATATTTTGAAAGACAAAGTAACAGAAGAAGGGCAGGTCGGCGACGATACGCTTACCCAAATCGGCAGCACCTATTTTGCCGGCGGCAGGGGAACGATCAATAATCCTTTCCGAATTACAACTGAAACTCATCTTTTGAATGTAAATAAGTTGGCCGCAGAGCAGAACAGCACGCAGTATTATTTTGAGCAGACGGCCGATATAAACATTGATACCGCAAATTGGTGGGATGACGCCAGCCAAAGCGCAAAATCCCTCGATTTCAACGGCATTTACGATGGCGGCAATAACAGCCTTATCTTGTCGGAAAACAGCATAAACTTGGATATTTTCCCCGTTTTCACCATTTCCGATAGCGCCGTAATCAAAAACTTGAAGCTCTATTCCTCGGCAGAATGCCTCATGTCGGCTTGTTCCGGCGGCGGCCAAGTCAGAAACATCACTCTCGATAATGTCGATGCATACAGCATCAATAATGCGCTTATCTCTATCAATACATCCAACGCCGGTTTCTTGATTTACAGCCATCTCTATTCCGACAATGATATGAATATTACCCTCACCAACTGCGATGTAAACGCCAGCATCACCAATTCGGATACCTGCACGGGCGTGTTCATCGGCGGAAGTATTTATTGGGGTATGCAGAATAGTCCCGACTACCGTCGTCCCACAAAAGATCACCGCCTTACGATCACGAATTGCTCTTTTACAGGCAGTGTGTACGGCAACAGCCAGGCAGGTCTTATCTTCGGCAACCAGGCAGGCTCAACGTTTTTTATAGGGGATTTGGTCAACAGCACTACACATGAGGTAATTATCCCCGTTGAAGACGGCCGTTGGACGGCGCAGCAGGCTTACGATCACATCACCAGCCATCTCACCATTCAAAACGTAAGGAACAACGGCGTCATCAGCAGTATTGGCGGAAGCACCGTTTTCGGCGGCAAAGACCAAGAAATCATCACGATGTTGCACAGCTATTATTCTCCTATGGTCGGCGGAACGTTCAGCATCAATACGAATGTTTTGAGCAATGTAAATGATCTTTCTGTTAATTACAGCAACGGCAATTTCTATTTGAACGGTACGCTTCCCGCAGGTTACAATTATGAATTGCAGGTCACGGCAAGCAGTATAGGTTATAGTACCTCGAACGCTTTCAACGGGCGCAGCATTTCGATTCCGTTCGCTTCCGGCAACGGCGGTACAAAAATTTCGGCGGGCGGCGTGTATCTTGCCAAAGATATCGAAGGTCTGCCGTCGGATTTCCAATACAAATATCTGTTCGAATCGTCGTTCATGGTCGGCATTTATGTAGATAGTAACGGCGCGCTCTATATGGTCGTACCTGATCCTGCGGATGGAGCCGAATATCCGAAGCCGAACAATAGAAAGATGACGATTTCCGTGATCGCCAGGGATGCGTCCGGGGCGTTTATGGGAACCAAACAGATTGCATCGCTCAATAATTAATTTCGCGCCGCCCCGATGGGGCGGCACAGGTCAGAAACAACGCGCCTTGCGCGGCGGGGCGCGTAAAATAAGACAAAATCGATAAAAAAATTGGAGGAAGTAAAAAAACCATGAACACCAAAATGCAAACCAAAAAGGCAAAACGCGGCTTTACGATTACCGAGCTGGTTATCGTTATTGCGGTCATCGCAATTCTTGCGGCCGTGCTCATCCCTACGTTCTCGAACGTAATTCAGCGCGCCAACGAAAGCGCCGCCATGCAGGAAGCCCGCAGCGAATGGAGCAATTTCCAAGTAGAAGTTGCCACGAACGACGCGGATAGCAATGACTTTTTAATTGTTCATAAAGAGGGCGATGACAGTAATGCTACATATACGGGTTTTGTTGTTGTAAACGGTGAATTTGATGTAGATGGCATTGATTTCGGAACGACGCAACCTACGGTTAATGGTATCATTGCGGTCGATGTTGATGGAACGGAGAATAATTCTAATACAACTGCTACGTTGGCGAGTTTGGCTGGGGAACTTATGAATTATCAAATTGAAAGTGCCAATATTGTAAGCATTTTCAGCCTTACACCTAGTACGGGGGAAGCGACAATTCCGGCGGGCAACTAAGATTCATATACAATAACACCAAACGCTAAAGCGGGTAAAAAAATTTTCTGAAAGAGAATCCCGCATGGGAAAGTAGGGCGGCGTCTGCCGCGCAGACGCCGCCCGCACTTTTTTGCCGAAAGGGGAGAATCTTGCATAAGTTCTTCCCTTATTTTATAAAGAGCAGAAAATAATTCCGGATCGCCGGCATTTCCGTATGCGCCCATCGAAAAAGTCCGGCAACGCCCGGCCGCAGTCGGCGGCACGCGTTTCCAAATGCGAAACATCGTCTGCCGCGGTCAGACGCGGCTCGGCAGATAGCGGGGCGCATCAAAACAGAGAGAAAAAATTCAAAGTCCGTACAACAGCGAAACGATTCGCTTGTACGTCAAAAAAACGGCGGCAAGGAGGGCGGCGCATGGCATCACAACCGAATAGATCGCGCAGGGCGTTCACCCTTTACGAACTTGTCGTCGTCATCGCGCTGTTTGCGTTGGTGGGCGGCATGGTCACGTCGTTCATCATCTTCATGAGCAATTACAGCAATACCGGCGAACGCCAGGCCCAGCGCGTGAGCGACCTCACAGAGCTCCGCGCCCAAACCGAAGCCTGGTTTTCGTATGCAGATTCTTCGGGCTCGCCCGTCACGCTCGGCGGCAATGCCGTGGCGAGTGCCGGGGGTATGTCCATTACCGTTTCGCAGCAAGAGGACGGCTGCACATTTGTTTTTGATTACGGCACATCCGAAAGCGAGCGCACGCAAACGCTCACCTTCGAAAATTCATATACAATGCGCATTTTTGCAGACAATACCGCCACAGCCGAAAATACCGACGCACTCATCCGCTTCACCGTGCAGATGCGCGTACAGGGCGGCGTCTATGTGTGCGAAATTTACGCGGGCGCGGAATAATTTTTAAGCGTCGATACAAAAAAACGGCAGGGGAGGGTGCGCAATGGCGATAAAACTGAATGATCGGCGCAGGGCGCGCTCCGCCAAAAGAGCGAGCCGGCAAAATAACGCATCTTCTCGCCGCACGCGCGGCAAAAGAGGCTTTACGATCGTCGAAATTTCCGTTTCGATGGCGCTCATCGCGCTGCTCACGGCGGCGTTCATCGCCACCTGTACGGTGAGCACCAACCTGCAAAAACGCGCGTCGAACGCGGCGCAGGCCTGCACCGCGGCCTCCGAATTTATAGCGGCGTACAGCCGCGCCGAAGGCGACAGCGAAGACGCTTTTTTCAACAGCTATCACGAACAGCTGTCGCTCTCGCTGGGCATAACCATCGATTTTACTGTCAGCGGCGGTAAAATCACCGTCGGCGGAGCAGACGGCGATTCCGGGGCAGGCTTCGCGGCCGACGGCATAACGTTTCAGGCGGAAAAGAACGCAGACGGCAGCATTGCCTACCATTACAGTACGCCGCAGGTGCGCGTGGAGGCCACGGCAGAGTACGGCGGCGGAATTACGGCAAAAGGATATGTAAGCGGTTACACGACCGCCGTTTGCGAATACAGTGCGGGCGGGGAGGTGAGCGCATGAAAGTGTTTTTGCGGTCAAAAAACGCTCGCGCCGCCGGCCGCAAACGCCGGGCGCGCGATCTGCGCCGCGGCATGGCGATCGGCTATGTGGTTGCCCTGATGCTCGTGGTCACCGCGTTTTGTTCCTTGCTGCTGGCTGTATCGTCGCTGAGCACGCGCTATGCCGATACCTACAATTCTTACCTGGAGCAAAAACTCGTTCTGGATGAGATCGGCGATCTCGCGTGCGGCGGCTATCTGCGCGGCGAACAGCCCGATTACACCGCTTATATGGAACAGGGATATACCATTACGGACGACGACGCGGGGAAGGTCACCGTAACGCGCGGACAAGCAATCATGCTTACCGTTGAATTTGAAAACGCAAACGGCGCCTGGCAGCTCATCCGCTACGTTTACGGAGAATAAGAAAACAATTATGCGCAAGCAGAGTCGCGCCTCTGCGCCGGCGCACTCCATTTGCCAACGCTTTGGCTTTGGGGAAGAGGGTGAATTTTTGCCCGTTCTATAATTGTGAGCTCTTAAAAAAGGGCAAAAAGAGGGAGAAAACGCCGATAGGTGTAACGCACCGTGCGGCGGTGTCTCCATCAAAATCTCGGCATTTTCTTTTGTCAGCTCAAAAGAAAATGCGAGAACAAAGAGGTATTTTATGAAACTGTTTATCGGGTTTGACATCCACAACAGCAACATCAAAATCATGAATGCGGATAAGGCGCATACGGCCGCCGGCGTAGAACATCTGCATTTCAGCGAGAGGATATTCACGCCGGAGTTTTTTTCCGAAGCGGCCGGGCTGCTGGGGGAATATTTTACCCGCAAACCCACGCTGCGCAATTTGCAGGCGTATGTCATCCTGCCCAACGAGGCGGTGGGGTTTGAAACGTTCAATCTGCCCAACATGAACCGCAGCCGCATGGCGCAGGCGCTGGATGCGGAGCTGAACAACCTCTACGAGGGCAGGCAAAAATCGCGCAAGATCAATAAATTTCTGCTCAAAAAAGGCAAACAGTATTCAACGTTCGGCGCGGTCTATTTCGATAAAGACCTCATCGCCGATATTTATAAACTTCTTACGCGCGTAAAAGTATTTCCCTGCGCTACCACGTACAGCGGCAATGCTCTTATCAACAGTGCGTATGCTTATATGCCGCGCACCCGCGGCAAAAGTTTTGTGTTTGCCGATATCCATCTCGACTACACCGAGATCGCCCTTTCCTCCAAGGGCAGAACGCTCGGCACCGCCGTTATCCCGCACGGCACGGAGCTGCTCAAAACGGACAAAGTGGAGCAGGAATATTTCCGCACCGATCACGAAATCGGCGAGATCGCCGTCATCAACGCGCGCGAAACGGCGCGCGCCAAATCTCTCACTCTTGCGGAAGACGACCTTTCCGAAGACGGAATTCCCGAAGGCGCCACCATTGAAGATTACGCAGTGACCGAAGCGGGCGAAGAATATACCGGAACCCGCGCCCGCGCCGAAACTGCCGCCGCGCAGTCACAGTCGCAGCCGCTTTCCGCAGAAGAGGATGCCGGGCAGGACGATGCGGCACCGGAAAACCCCGCTCAGGAACCGGCGGAAAGCGATCCGGCGGTTGAGCCTGCGGAGCAGGCCGCCGATTCAGAAGGTGCGGAAATACGCCTCAACAAGGCAAAGGTTTACCGCAAAATGCCCAGGCGTTATCCCAAATTCATGCAGCGCCCGCTGCCCGAAACGCCCGAAGGCTTCCAATACGAAAATTTCCGCATCATCATGAAGTGGATATTGCTCTATGCGCGGCAGGCGCGGCTCACCGAGTATGCCTCCGCGCCCGAATACATCCTCGTGAATATGCCCAAAGAGCTGTATTTTTTGCTGGACATGGCCAACGAAGAGCAGAAAGGCGCGGCTACGCCCAAATTCCTGCCCTTCGCCGCGGCAGACAAACTGGGCGCGGAACTGAAAGGCAACCTCAGCCTGATCGGCGGGCTGCATTGCGGCAAATTCAACAAAGACGGCAACTTCTGATCTTATGGAAAGGTATTATCTCATCTGCGCGTATGTGCTGGCGGGCGTGCTGGGGCTGTGCATAGGCAGTTTTCTCAATGTGCTCATCTACCGTCTGCCGCGCGGCATGAACATCGCAACGCCGCCCTCGCATTGCCCGAAGTGCGGCTACCGCCTGCGCTGGTACGACAACATTCCCGTGCTCTCGTACTGTATCCTGCGCGGCAAATGCCGCAAGTGCGGCGAGCGCATCTCGCCCCGCTACACGGCGGTCGAACTTCTCAACTGCGGCCTGTGGCTGGCGTGCGTGGCGGCGTTCTGGCGCTACGGCGTCGGGTACACCGTGGTCTGCGCGCTGGCGCTGTCTGCGCTCACCGTCGAGTTCTTTGCCGATCTCGAAACGATGACCGTGCCGGACAGCATGACCATCGGCATAGCGCTGTGCGGCATCGCCGCGCTGGTGCTGGAAATTTTCGGCCTGGGCGCGGGCATCGCCTGGCAAAACAGGCTGTGGGGCGCCCTGGCGGGGCTGGGCTCGTTTGCCCTTTTCTATTTCGGTTCGCTGCTCGTTTTAAAGCGCGAGGGGCTGGGCTTCGGCGACGTAAAACTGATGGGCGCCGCGGGGCTTTTGCTCGGCTGGCAGAACCTCATCGTCAGCGTGCTGTTTGCCAGCGTATCCGCCGTGCTCGTGGCGGGAATCGGCCGGCTGGTGTTCCGCCGCGGAAAAGAAGCGCCGGTGCCGGCCGAAAACGAGGCGCAAACAGATTCCGCCGCGGAATCCGAAACGGTGCCTGCCGCGCCTTCCGCGGAATCGGCAAAAAATGCTGTGGAATCGGGCGAAAACGCGGCGGAAGAAGAAAAACGTCCGTTTGAATTTCCGTTCGTACCCTTTCTGGCGGCGGGCATCGCGTTGGCGCTGTTTTTCGGCAACGCCGTGTGCGCGTGGTACATCGGCCTGTTCGCATAGGCCGCCGCGCGGCGCAAAGCCGTCTGCGCACGCAGTGCCCGGGCGGATGGGGGGGGGTAAATTCTTGCCGCAAGTCGGCCGCAGAACGCGGCATACAAAGTTATCTGCATGAGGTGAGCATTTGAAAAAGTTCAAGTACAAAGCCGTAAATCTGTACGGTAAAAAATTCCAGGGATCCTTTTTGGCGGAAAACGAAAAGGATTTGCGGGAACAGCTGGCCAGGCAGGGGCTGTATCTGGAATCGGCGCGTCCGGATTCCGAAAAGGCTCCGAACCCGTTCTTCAGCTTTACGGGCAAGGTCAGCGTGGGGGAGCTGTCCAATTTTTCGCGCCAGTTTTCCATCATGCTCACATCGGGTACGTCCATCGTCGATGCGCTGGACATTCTCAAAGGCCAGTCTTACACGGCATTTTTCCGCAAGGTGCTGGGGCAGGTGTTTGAAGAAGTAAAGGCGGGCAAACTTCTGAGCGAGGCGATGGGCAAGCACAAACGCGCATTCCCCAATTTTTTCGTGAGCATGGTGCGCATCGGCGAGCTGTCCGGTCAGATCGACCTCGTGCTCGTGCAGGTGGCCGATTATTTTGAATCGGACGCAAAGATCCGCGCCAAAACCAAATCCGCGCTCATCTATCCGGCATTTCTCATCCTCATGGCGGTCGCCATCCTCGTGCTGATGGTCGTGTTCATCATCCCCACGTTTCAAGACGCGCTCTCCTCGCTCGAAGTGGAAATGCCTGCTCTTACGATCGCGCTCTACGATTTCAGCCAATATTTCCGCGAACATTGGATGTATATCGTCCTTATCATCGTGGCGGCGGTCGGTCTGTTTCTGCTGTTTATCCATTCGCGCCGCGGCCGGCTGCTGTGGGACAGGTTCAAATTTTCCCTGCCGTATGTGCGCGATGTGATCCGCTACAATGCGTCGGCGCGTTTCAGCCGGGCGTTTTCGCTGCTCGTGGCCAGCGGTATGGACATCGCCGACGCGCTCGACGAAGTGACCATCGTCATGGGCAACAAATATGTCGAGCAGCAGTTTAAAAAGGCGGCGGAAGACGTGCGCCGCGGTATGTCACTCACCATGGCGCTGCAGAGTTACAAGCTGTTTCCGCTCATGCTGATTCAAATGGTTTCCGTGGGGGAGAGAACGGGAAAAATAGACGAGGTTCTCGGCCGCTCCGGTTCTTATTTTGAAAACCAGGTCGAGCGTTCGCTCACCACGCTTACCGGCTTCATCCAGCCGGTCATTCTCATTATCATCGGCGCGAGCGTGGGCATACTGTTCTATGCCGTCTATTCGCCGCTGCTGCAAGTGATGAACACGCTGTGATCGCCTCTGTTTTGGCGAAAGAGATCGCGTTTATAGCCCGATCATCGGCTGCAAGGCCGCATAAATGCTTTTCCGAGGGAACGATATGGATCTGAATTACGATATTCTGCAATACTATGCCTACAAAAAGATCATCAAGCGCAGGCAGATGAAGGGCATCTACGAAGACTGCACGCGCCTGCAAATGCCGGTCGAAAATTATATGATCGCCAAGGGCTACTGCACACAGGTCACCGCCTTGGCGGCGCTGGGCGAGTTTTTCTGCCTGCCGTACTGCGAAATGGGTATGCTCGAGCCGGACAGAGAGCTTTTAAAAAACGTTTCGTTCGCCTTTCTGCGCAAGCACAAATTCGTGCCGGTATCGATAGACCGCCGCGGCGTGCTGCTGGTGGCGATCGCGCGGCCGCTGGATATGTCTGCCATGTCGATGATCAGCCAGATCTATATCGGCCGCACCGATTTCATCCTCGTGCCCTCCGTGCAGATCGATATTTTTATCGATTCGATCGTGGCGGTGCAGTCTACCGCGAACGCACTGGAAGATTTGCAGCGCGCCAAGGACAAAGAACTGGTAGACACGGCGATGAGCAACGCGCCCGTCAACCTCATCGACCGCGACGACGACGTCATCAATAATCCCGCCGTGCGCCTGGTCGATTCCATCATCAAAGAGGCGGTTCCCTTCCGCGCCAGCGATATCCACATCGAACCGTTTGAAAAGGCCGTCAAAGTCCGCTACCGTATCGACGGCGATCTGCAGGTGCGTGCGGAATTCCCCATCGAAAGTTACGCGGCCATCTGCGCCCGTCTGAAAATTCTTTCGGGAATCTCCATAGCCGAACGCCGCATCCCGCAGGACGGCCGCATCAGCATGACCATCAACGGCACCGATTACGACTTCCGCGTCTCCACGCTGCCCACCGTCTACGGCGAAAAATTCGTGATCCGCGTGCTGGATAAGAGCACCTTCAACTTCACGCGCACGGAACTCGGCTTCACGCCCGAAGAGAACGCCGTCATCGACCGCATCCTCGCCCACGCCTACGGCATCGTGCTGCTTACCGGCCCCACGGGCTGCGGCAAGTCTACCACGCTGTATTCCTTTTTAAAAGAGATCAACCGCCCGGCCGTGAATATCGTCACGGTAGAGGACCCCGTCGAATACACGATGCCCGGCGTCAACCAGGTGCAGGTGAACAACAAGGCCAATCTCACGTTTGCGAATGCCCTGCGCAGCATCCTGCGCCAGGATCCCGACGTCATCATGGTCGGCGAAATCCGCGACGAAGACACCGCCGAGATCGCCGTGCGCGCGGCCATCACGGGGCATCTCGTGTTCTCCACGCTGCACACCAACGATGCGCCCGGCGCCATCGTCCGCCTCGAAGACATGAAGGTCACCGATTACCTCGTCGCCGACGCAGTGGTGGGCGTCATCGCCCAGCGCCTCGTCAAACGGCTTTGCCCCGCCTGCAAAAAGCGCGGCAAGACCACCGAGTCGGAAATGAAGATCCTCGGCATCGACGAACCGGTATCCGTCTTTCGCCCGCAGGGCTGCCAGTACTGCAACAACACCGGCTATAAAGGCCGCGTCGCCGTGCATGAGATCATGTATATGACCGACGAGATCAAAT
>CALVHW010000046.1 GCA_944328905.1 uncultured Clostridia bacterium
TGACGCCCGCGCGGCTGGCCTCTTCCAACTTATCGATGATCTCTTTGTCGGTAAGGCTGTTCATTTTGGCGAGGATATACCCCTCGCCGCCCGATTTCGCCTTGTCGATCTCGCGGTCGATGTATTTTACCAGCCCCGATTTGAGCGTTTCGGGCGCGACGAGCAGCCGCCGGTACTCGAAATCGGTGTTGCAGATGGCGATGTTGCGGAAAAACGCCACGGCGTCCTCGCCGATGTCGCGGTCGGCCGTGATGATGTTGAGGTCGGTGTACTGCTTGCTGGTAGACTCGTTGTAGTTTCCCGTACCGAGATGCGTTATGTAACGCAGCCCGTCGCCCTCTTTGAGCACGATGGAGATGATTTTGGAATGCACCTTGTAGTTTTCCATGCCGTAGATGATGGTGCAGCCCGCCTCCTGCAATTTGCCGGCGAAGTACATATTGTTCTCTTCGTCGAACCTTGCGCACAGTTCGATGACCACCGTGACCTGCTTGCCGTTTTCGCTGGCGAGGCACAGAAGTTCGGCGATGCGCGAATGGCTGGCGAGGCGGTAAATGGTGATTTTAATGGAACTCACGCGCGGATCGCGCGCACACTGTTCGAGCAGGTCGACGACGGGCGACATACTGTCGTACGGGTAGGAAAGGAAGATATCCTTGCGGAAAACCTCGTCGATGAGCGAGGGTGCGGCGGTCACTTCTGCCGGCACGGCGCCCTTGAACGGCGGGTATTTGAGGGGCGCGCTGCGCTCGGGAGTGAGCCAGCCGCCCAGCGAAAACAGGAACTTGTAATCGAAAAAGCGCTCGTCTTTGAAGCAGAACCGCGCGGGAAGTTTGAGAAGTTTGAGCACGAAATCTTTAAGTTTTCCCTCGCCGTCCACTTCCAGCCGCACGACGTTGAGCCGCGCGCGCGATTCGACGCGCTTGCGCATGATCTCGGAAAAATCGCGCTCTACGTCGCTGTCGTCGATGTGCGTATCGAAATCGGCGTTGCGGGTGACGCGCATCATCATCTTGTCTTTGACCGTATAGCCGGAAAAGGCGAGGTGCCCGAAGGCGCGCACCAGCTCTTCGAGGGGCAGAAGGCGCACTTTTTTGCCGCCGCCCAGGCGGTAGAGCCGATCGAGCGAGGAATTGAAGGTCATCACGCCGATCATGCGGCGGCCGTCGCGCTCCAGGTCGTAGAGCATATAGTTTTTCATGTTCTCGAACTGCATGAGCGGGTGCTTGGCGTCGAGCACCATCAGCGACAGCAGCGGCAGGATGCGGGTGCGGAAGATCGCCTCGCCCTCCTCGCGCTGGCGGGGCGTGAGGTCGTCGGCGCGCAGGATGCGCACGCCGTTGGCGTTGAGTTCGCGCCGCAGGCCCGCGTACCGCGCCGAACGCTCGGCGTACAGCTTGCGCACGACGGCGCAGATGCCCTCCATCTGTTTGGCGGCGGTGAGCTGGGTTTTGTTGTCGGTTTCCTCCGGCTCGTTTATGCTCTCGTTGTAGAGACTGCCCACGCGCACCATGAAAAACTCGTCGAGATTGGAGCCGAAAATGGCCAGAAATTTGCAGCGTTCCAAAAGCGGATTGGTGAGATCCACCGCCTGGTCGAGCACGCGCTTGTTGAACAGCAGCCAACTGTATTCCCTGTTCACATAAATATCGCGGATAAATTTTTTGACGGCTTTATCTGACTCTGTATATACTTCTTTCATTTTTTTACCTCTGCGGCCGCGCCTTATTCCGGTTTGCTTTCCCCCGCCGGCTGCGATTGCGCCGCCCGGACGGCAGGTTCGGCCTGTTCTTCCGCCGGAAGAGCTGCTGCCGTTTTTCCCTTCGGGGATGTCTTTTTTATCTTTTTTTCCGCGGCCTGCTTATTTGCCGGGCGTGCGGCGTTTTCCGTCGTTCCGTCCGGTTTTTTGGCCGGCCTGCCGCGTTTTTTGGGCTCCGGTTTCTGTTCCGGAGAAGTTTCCGCCGCTTTCTTTTTCCGTTTTCCGCTTTTGGCGGCCGCGGCAGGCGTTTCCTGCGCGGTGCGGTAATCATAAAAAACGCCCTGCTCCTCGCCGCTCAGCACAAGGCGCAGATACCCCTCTTTGACGCCGCGGTCACTGACCACGATCCGGCTGACGCCGAAACGTTTGAACAGTGTTTTCAGAACGATGGCGGCGGGCACGGCAACGTGCAGTTTTTCGGGCGCGTTGTCCATGATAAGGCCGGAACGGTTTTCTCCCCCGATGAGGTGTTTGACGAATTTTTTGAATTTTTTGTAGCGGATGATCTTGACGCCGTCCTCTTCGCGCGCGTCGGCATAATCGGCATAAATTTCGTACACCGCCTGCGCCGTGGCGCCCACGACCACCGCCGTGGCAAATGTGTCCTCGCCGGGCAGATCGCGCTTATCGAACTGCGCCTTCACATATTTTTTGATGTCTTTCGCCTCGTCTTCGCTCGGCTGAATATCTTTTACGAACTTGCGGTACAGATCGTACAGGCCGAAATCCAGGCAGATCATATCTTCCTTGCCCGATTTGGAAAGATCGCAGATCTCGATGCTCTTGCCGCCCATGTCGATGAGCACGGGACGCTCGTAAGAGGCGTAATATTCATTGGCTACGAGATCGCAGTACGCCTCGGTGGGGCCGTCGATAAAATTGACGGGAAATCCCGTCTTTTCGGTGACGGCCGCACTCACCTCGTCAAAATTTTCAATGGCGCGCAGCGCCGCCGTGGATATGACGTACACCACCGAAACGCCCAATTCCGCGCACGCGTCCTTCGTAACCACGAGCGCGTCGATAAGTTTTTCGATGCCGCGCGGCGCCAGCTTTTTGCCGTCCATATAGTGGAGAAGGCTCAGGCTCATGCGGTCTTTGAAGACGATCTCGGTGTTTTTGGCGAACGTTTCCGCCGCGATGAGCGAAAGCCCGCTCGAACTGATGTCGATCACTGCGTATTTCATGATTTTCACTCCTTTTGTTCGCGCCGCGCACGGCGGACGCATCTGTTTTTATACCCGTTGCCTGCCGTTTATCGCCCGCGGGTTCAGTTTTCTTCGTCGCCGAAAGAGATGCCTATGCTCCGCGCAAACGCGACCGCGGGGCCGGCGGGATCGACCAGCTTGTATTTGCCGGCGACGTCTGCGAGGGCGTTGAAAGTGATGTTGCCGCCCGATACGGCGACGGTAACGCCGAAGCGCTTTTCCTTTGCGAGCATGGCGGCATACCCGCCCAAGCGGGAAGAGAGCGCCCTGTCGAACGCGCAGGGAACGCCGCCGCGCTGCAGGTAGCCGAGCACCGTGGCGCGCGTTTCCGCGCCGGTCATTTCGCCCACCACTTCGGCAAGATGGGGCGTGACCGTGGTTTCGCCCCGCTCGGTGCGCACGAAAACGCGCTCCTTCTTTTTATAGGGCGCCTCCGACGCGAGCACGCTGCCCTCCGCCACCGCGATGATGCAGTGGCCTTTGTCTTCCACGATCTTTTTCGCGCGGCGCGCCACCGCCTCGGGCGAGAACGGGATCTCGGGGATGAGGATGATATCCGCCCCCGCCGCGATGCCCGATTGCAAGGTGAGCCAGCCCGCCTTGTTGCCCATGATCTCCACCAGCATGATGCGGCGGTGGCTGGCCGCCGTGGTGCGGATGCGGTCGATGCACTCGGTGGCGACCTCTACGGCCGTCTGGAACCCGAAGGTCACGTCCGTGCCGTAAATATCGTTGTCGATGGTTTTGGGAACGCCGATCACGTTGCAGCCCTCGGCGCACAGCAGCGCCGCCGTTTTGTGCGTGCCCGCGCCGCCCAGCGTGAACAGGCAGTCCAACCCCATTTTTTTATAATTTTCGCACATTCTGCGCAGGCGCGAAGTGCCGTTTTCCACCACCGTCATCAGTTTGAACGGCTGGCGCGACGTGCCCAAAATGGTGCCGCCGCGGTCGAGAATGTCTTCAAAGTCGCCGCGCGCGAGCGGCTCGCTTTCGCCGCGGATGAGGCCGCCGTAACCGCCGGGAATGCCGACGATCTCCGCGTTTTTGATGTTGTTATCCGCATACAGGCCGATGGCGCGGATGACCGCGTTCAGACCCGAGCAGTCGCCACCGCTCGTCAAAATTCCGATTTTCATAACTCTTTCCTCCTGCATAATTTTACCATACTGCGCGGCGCCCGTCAATATTCTTGCGGCAAAATCGGGCGAGTTTACAATTTTTTTGCATCTTTCGGCGCAAAAAAAGCGGAAAAGGCGGCGCAAACGGCAAAAATTCCGTACACTTTCAGCCTGCCCGTTCGGCGGCGTTTTTATCCGTTTTTCGCCGCTTTGCCCCCGCGCTAACGCTCTGTTTTACAGGAGAAAGCCGCTTTTTACAGGAGAAAGCCGCGGCGCGGGCAAATGCCCGCGCCGCGGCTTTCTTGTAGCGGTGAGTTTATCGCAGCGCCCGTCAGCGCACAAAATTCGTTTTGATCTTTTCGTTGACCGGAACGGCCACGCCGTTTTCTTTGGCGACGCGGATACACTCGAGCAGCCAGGCCATGTTTTTTCCGAGATTATACATGGTCATCAGCCCCTCTTTGTCCTGTGCAACGTCCTCCGGCTGGCTGCCGAAAACATGGTTCCAGTAAGTGGACGAAACGACGGGCATCGAACAGATGGTGAAATATTTGTTGATGACGTCGAACGACGCCACGGAACCGGCGCGGCGGGCGGAGAGCACCGCGGCGGCGGGTTTGAAGGCAAAATTGCGGCCGCCCGAATAGAACGCCCTGTCCATCACCGTGAGCAGGCGCGCGCTGGGGTGCGAATAGTACACGGGCGAGCCGAACACGAAGCCGTCGCACTCCGCCGCCTTTGCGGCGAGTTCGTTGGCTGTGTCATCGAATACGCACTTGCCCGTCTGCGCGCATTTGCGGCAGGCGATGCAGTCTGGCAGCGGCTTGTTGCCGATAAAAAATGTTTCCGTATCCACACCCGATTCCCGGAGAGCGCGCGCCACTTCCGCAAGAGCCGCTGCCGTGCAGCCGTTTTCGCGCGAGCTTCCGTTTACCATTAAAACTTTCATATTTCCGACCTCCGATATTGTTCTGTTTTGCATACCGCGCGGCAACGCCTTGCGGCAAAACGCCATCTTATCCGCCGCGCACCGAACGCCGCGCGGCGCGTTGTTGCCTGCGCGTCCGGCACGAGGCGCGCCGTCTTTCCTCGCCCCGAACGGGTATAAACGCCGCGGGCGAGATGCGCATCCGGCTCTCCCCGCTCCGCGCTCAACTTTGCGGCAGAAGTTCCGCCGCCAGCCTTTTTGCCGCGGTTTCGTCGTAAAAATCGCTGCACGTGCCGTATGTTTCCACGATCGCCGCCGCCTGCGCGCTGCGCTTTTCGGGCGGGGTTTTCTTTTCGGCGGCGTACATGAGTTTCATCAACAGGCGGTGCGGCGCGGAAAGTTTTGCATAGTCGATGCCGCCGCGCAGGTAAAACATTTTCAGCTTTTTCTGCAGCGGTGCGGGCAATGCCGCGAGCGCGGAGCGCTGCAGGGCGTTTTGCGTGGCGGCGTCGGCAGAGTCGGTAAGCCCCACGGCGACGACGGCGAAAAACTCCGCCTTTGCCGCATCGGTGCGGCGCGCCGCGCTCGCAAGGCCCTTTATATTCCCCGCATACACGGCGCCGAAATACACGGCGCTCTCCTCTATGCGCTTAACCTCTTTGCAAGGCACGGCGCGCACGCCCGTAAGTTTGGCAAACTCCTCCGCATACCGCTTTGCATGGCCGTAGCGGCTGCCGTAAACGACGATCATAAACCATTCCTCCCGAATCTTTTTTACCATTGTACCGCAAAGATGTAATAAAATTGTCTTGCGGGCGGCAATTTTTCAATGCCGGGCGCGGCACGGTATTTTTCGGGAGAACCGCACGGTTCGGGGGGCGCCATCCGGAATTTTTCGGGAACATATCCGCACGGTTTTGGCGGGGGCTCCGCCCGGAATTTTTACGAGAACAAAGCCGACGCCTGTCCGCGCAGCGGCAAAAGGCGGAAAGAGCTTTCCGCCTGTAAGATCATTCGCTGCGCAGTGCCACGACGGGATCGCGCTTGGCAGCCGCCGAAGCGGGCAACAGCCCGGAAATGAGCGTGAGCACGACGCTGACAGCCACCATGATGAGCGCACCGCCGATGGGGAGCGCCGCCAGGCCGCTGATCCCCGTGAGCGGCGTTAAGATGGCATTGATGAGCAGTTGCAGCAGATACGCCACGCCGATGCCGATAAGTCCCGCGCACAGGCCTATGATGAAGGTTTCGGCATTGAAAACGTGCTTGATGTCCTTCTTCCGCGCGCCGATGGAGCGCAAAATGCCGATTTCCTTTGTTCGCTCTACGACGGAAACGTATGTAATGACGCCGATCATGACGGTGGAAACGACCAGCGAGATGCCCGTAAAGGCGATGAGCACGTAGGTGATCGCATCGAGGATCGTCTGCACCATGCCCATGAGCAGGCCGACGGTATCGGTATAGCGCACCTGGTCGGCCTCTTCATGCGTATCGTTCCAGGCGTCGAGCCAGGCTGTCACATCGCCTTTGGTGGCGAAATCTTTGGGGAAGATATAGATCGCGTTGGGCGAGGCGTTGCCGCCCATTTCACGCTGAGCAGTCTGCCATTCCGACATATCCGCATAATACGACGAACCGGTAGACATCAGTCCGCCCGTCAGATTGGCGGGTACGTTGTACACGACGACTCCTTCCCGCGTTTCCCAGCCTTCTCCTTCGGTATTCATCCAGCGGAGCACCTCGGATTTGTAGACGGTATCGCCGTTGCCGTCCGTTTCCACATTTGTGGCGATGAACTCTTCGACGAGCTGTTCGGTCACGTTCAGCCCGGACGACAGGCAGCCGTAGGTCATGCCGTCTTTCAGGCGCAGCACGCCGACCACTTTGATGTTGACGCCCTCCCCTTCCTGCGCGGTGATATCCGCCATCGTTTCCACATAATCGAAGGCGTAACCGTCCGTCGCCGCGCCTTTTTTGTAAATTGTATCGTTGAAAAAGAGGGTGTATTCCTTGGCAATCAGGTCGGCGTAATCGAGATCGATCTTCACTTCGGAATCTTCGCCCGTAAACTGATTGACAAACTGCTTCTGCGAAATAAAGCCGAGCTGCGCGAGCAGAAGGTCGGTCATGTCGTTGTTGCCGCCGATGACGATGACCGCCTCGTCGGACGACTGCGGCAGGCGGCCTTCCACCACGTCGTACTGCGAACCGACGTAAGCAAGATAATCGCCGTTCTGCACATTCTGGGCCGAAGAGCCGGGCATTTTGGAAACGACGTCGCCGAGATAATCGACGAGGTATGCGAGCTGCGCGTACTGCGGATTGTTCGTCTGCGCGGAAAGCATATAGGTGTAGTAGGCTTTGAGATAGGAGAGCGACATACCCGTAGGGATCTCCTGATTGTTCCCCTGCAGCGCATACGGCTGGATGAGCACATCCGTATAAATATTTACGGGCAGCGATTCGCCGTAATTCTTCTGAATGGCGTTGTAATACTCTTTGGGCATACTCTCCACATAATCGACGTATTCCGCCGAAATGTTGTTGGTCATCGCCATGCCCTGCGCGATCTCGGTAAGAAAAGAGTTCACATAGATCTTATCGCCCAGTTTTTCAAGGTCGGGCATATCCGACGCGGAGGAAAATCCCGACATGATCGACTGCATATCCAGAGCCGTTTCCGTGATCTCCAAAGGATAGTACGAGAGCATATCCTCTTCCGTCTTGTTTATGTAGCCGGAAAAACCGTTCGAGAGCGCCAGCACCAGGCAGACGCTGATGATGCCGATGCTGCCCGCGATGCTGGTGACCGCCGTGCGCCCCTTTTTGGTGAGCAGGTTGCGCCCCGAAAGCAGAAACGCCGTCCAGAACGACATACTGGTTTTGTTTTTCTTTTTTTGCCCCTTTTTGCCGCTTTTGCCTGCGGGCGCCGCCGCTCCGGCATCTCCGGCAGCCGGTTCCCCTTCCGCTTCCGCATCTTCTACGCTCTCCGTAAGCGGCGCCGAATCGCTGACGATCAGGCCGTCTTTGAGTTCCACGATGCGCGTGGCGTACATTTTGGCGAGTTCGGGGTTGTGCGTGACCATGATGACCAGCCGCTCGCCCGCGATCTCTTTGATGAGATCCATGATCTGAATGCTCGTTTCCGTATCCAATGCGCCTGTAGGCTCGTCGGCAAGCAATATTTCGGGATTGTTGACGAGTGCGCGCGCGATGGCCACGCGCTGCATCTGCCCGCCCGAAAGCTGGTTGGGCTTTTTGTTCAGTTCATTGCCCAGACCTACGCGCTGCAATGCCTGCGCGGCGCGCTCTCTGCGCTCCTGCGGCGATACGCCCGAAAGCGTGAGCGCCAGCTCCACGTTGCCGAGCACCGTTTGGTGGGGAATGAGGTTGTAACTCTGGAACACGAAACCGATGCTGTGGTTGCGGTAGGCGTCCCAATCCCTGTCTTTGTAGTTTTTGGTGGAAACGCCCTTGATGACGAGGTCGCCGCTCGTGTACTGGTCGAGCCCGCCGATGATGTTGAGAAGGGTGGTTTTGCCGCACCCCGAATGTCCGAGTACCGCCACAAATTCCTTTTTGCGGAATTGCAGCGATATCCCTTTGAGTGCGTGCACGGCAGTGTCTGCTACTTTGTAATCTTTTGTGATGCCCTCTAATTTAAGCATTGCCTGCGACATATTTTTCTCCTTTTGCCGTGACGATTTGTGACAGCCGCGCCCGCTATTCGGCGGCGCTCACCGCTTCGTTGAGCGCGTCTACGAATTCGTTCGCGTCCTTGATGAATTTTTCCACTTTTTTGCCGCCGAGTTTCGCCACGACCGCGTCCATGATTCGCCCGACGCGCATTTTCAGTTTACCGTACATTTCCAGCGCGCATTCCGAAAGTTCTATATAAGCGATCTTTCTGTCCTTTTCGTCGGGCACGCGGCAGACCACGCCGCGGCTTTCCAGTTTATTTACCATCTGCGAAACCGCGCTCCGCGTGACGCCCAGTATTTTTGCCAGACGGCTGGATATCATCCGCTGCCCGACCTCTTTCGCCGCCACGATCTCGCGCATCATCTGCATTTCCGTATTGTTGAACGGAAACTTTCCGCCGGGAATGCGGATCTCCTCGATCCTGTGCGCGATCTTATACACTTCCTGTACCAATTCGCTCGCTTCCATTTTTCTCCTCCGTACCTTCTGTTAAGGTCTTAATTGTTAAATATGATACACGCATTCGCCGCAAAAGTCAAATGTTTTTTCCGATATTTACGGATTTTCATAATTCTTCCACAATTTTTCACCTGACGTTAAAAAGCCGCATCCCCGAAAGAAAACAGCGCGGGGGTGCGGCACAGGCGGCGCAGTTCCGCCCGGTTTCATGGCTGCGCGAGATACAGCGGCGAACTCCACTGCGTGCCGCCACGGCGGCGCTCGGCGATAAAATACGCCGTGCAGCCCGCGGGAAGGTTTGCCTTTCCCTGCGGCATGGGGAGTTCTTCCCACTCCGGCGACGGAATGGCGGACGCGTCGCCGCAGGTGTACACGAGCGAGAGCACGCCCTCCGCCCCGCCCGCAGCGCGCACGGTATCGCCCTCGCGCACGGCGGAAAGCGTGCAGGGCATGCCGCCGTTCAGCACGCTTTGGCAGAAAATTTCCGATTCCGGCTCTTCGAACCCGTAAATGTTGGCGTGCGGGAAGTTTTTGCGCAGCGAAAAACAGACGGGTACGTGCAGTGCGGCGGCGGTGCGGCGGCGGTTTTCCATGGAAAAAGCGTGATCGTCCGCCCCCGCCGTGAAAAAGACGGGCGCCGAAATTTTCGAAAGGTAGTTTTTCGGCTCGATCTTTTGCGCGTAATCGCGCTTTTCCTGCTCGGACAAGGGGGCTATGCTGTTCTGCCCCCACGAGCTTTCGTCGGTAAAAGCTGTGGAATAAATAATGCTCACGGCCTTTAAGCGGCGCTCTTCGGCGGCGAACAGAAGATTGAGGAACCCGCCCCAGGAAAGCCCGCACGAACAGATTTTTTGCGCGTTGACTTCGGGAAGGGCCGCGAGCACGTCGACGGCGCGCATGGCGCTGAGCACGCCGAAAAATGCCCACGGGTGTTCGCCGCGCACGTTGGTGCCGTACCCTTCGGGGCCGCCGTCCGGATTGACAGCGTTGCGCACGGAAGTGGACGGCGCGCATTTGCCGTTGAGATCGGGCGCGATGGCGGCAAAGCCGCGGTCCGCCCACATTTTCGTAACTTCGTAGTACGCCATGCCGTTGCCGCCGTGCAGGATCACGACGGCGGGAAAACCGCCCCGCGGCGGTTTCCCCTGCGGCAGCGTGAGGTACGCAAAAACGCGGTACGTTCTATCGTTTGCTGGTACATCGTAATACAGCGCGCGCGTGCTGCGGTAGATCTCTCCGGGAAACACGTCCTCTGTTTTCGGCGCGCTCTCTCTGCGGTGTCTGGCGAGATATTCGGTAAGCGTAAGCATATTTTTCCCTCCCGGCGGCAATTTCAGTTCGAAGCGCATCGCCTGCCTTCGGGCGGCGCCGTGCGGGCGGCCGCAAGCGGGCCGCCGCGTTTGTTTATTTCAATACGGCAAAGCCCGCGGAAAGGGGCGGCAGTTCGGGCAGCGTTATTTCGCAATATCCGCCGCCGCAGTCCTCGCACGGCAGCGTGCATTCGGTGACGGTGTCGGTATCCGAATACACGAAGAGCGCCTCTTCCGCCCCGCCGCGGATGCGCAGTTTAGCGCCGCAAAGCCTGTCGCTTTCGAGGTTGGCGACGCACGCGCCCGGCTCGCCTTGCAGCGTTTTGCGCGCCCACACGGCCGCGCGCACGGGCGATGCGAAATAGGCGGGCAGCGTATCGTGCGAAAGCCAGCGGAATATATTTTTCAACTGGCCGACCGCCGCCGGGGTGTACCACCAATCGAACGGCGCATAGCCGATGACGCACACGCGGCCGCCCAGTTCGTTGGTGAAGATGCCGCAGGAGGCGCCGAGGTCGTTGCCGTCGTAATCTTTGAGAACGGAGAGCACCTGCGCACCCTTGCCCGCAGGCTTTACCGACCACGCGGGGCGGAGCGCCTTAAATTCCGGGTGCCCCAGCAGGCTGAATTCGAGGTGCGCGTCGCGCAGGCTGCCCGGCACGGGGTTGAGCGGGTGATCGGTCTGGAATTCGACGGCGTTGCGCTTGTATTGCTGTATCGGCTCAAAGCCGACCAGCGGGCCGAATCCGCGCGCGCAAAGCGCGCCCAGCGCGTCGCCGTCCAGCAGCACGCCGCCCGCCAGCAATTCGCGCAGTTTCTCATCGGAGAGCCATGCCGCCGACGCCTCGTTGAGCACGCAGACGCTCAGCTTTTCCGGATCGTAGCAGACGGGCAGGCCGACGTTGTAGTACATATCTTCGAAGGGCAGCGCAACGCCCCCTTCCGTTGCCGGGGCGGTAAACGTATCCAGATCCCACCAGCAGCCGATGCCCTCGCCCGGCGTGCGGCCGAACGTTCGGGCAAAGCGCTCGGTATAGGGCATGACGCGCTTTGCAACCGCGAACAGGCCTTCCGCCTCTTCGACGGCGCTCACCGACGGAGAAAGAATGTTGTACGAGATGCCCGTGCAGCCCGCATTCAGGTAAACGAGCCCTTCGAAGGCCGTGTAGCGGGGGCTCTTGCGCAGCGGCTGGTGCGGGTAGTTTTCGATTTCCGAATGCACTTTGGCGTCGGCGGGAACGTCGATGATCTGCCGCCCGATGCTGTTGGCCTTTTCCATGACGGCGAGCGGACGGAAATCGGTATATACCCCGCCGCCCGGCCGCACGAGCAGGCCGTTGCCGCCCGCAGACAGCGTTTTCGACCACTCCGCCGCACCGCAGCCGCTGTAACCGACCGTGCAGGGCATGAAACCGAGCGCGACCGACGGATCGGTCTCGTGCACCGCGCGCTCGATCACTTGGTAGATCCTGTCCGCGCGGAAAGCGTAGTAATCCAGCCAGGCGGCATTTGCCGCGCGGCGGACGGGGATAGCCGCTTCCGCAAGCAGAAAGCGCATCTCTTTGCGCCCCACGGGCAGGCCGTTTTCGGAAAAGATGCCGTATTTTTCTTCAAATTCGTGCAGGCAATGATCGCACAGGCAGCCGCAGTGATAGTCCATGTCGTCGTCGGCATAGATGTAATCGACGCCCATGGCCGCATAGGTGCGGTACTGTTTGGCGATCGCGTCGAACGTTTTTTGACTCGACGAACAAAACACGCCGCGGTTGGTGTTTCCGGCGAGATCGACGCAGAAGTCCATGCCGTCGAGGGCGGGATCGGGCGCCTCCAAGTGATGGCCGACGGTGGACAGAACGTCGATGCCCACGCAGATGCCCAGTTTTTTGACGCCGTCCACGACGTATTGCAGGTCGGCGGCGTATTTGCGGTGGCGCTGCTCGCATACGATGTCGTGCGTGGGGGTATTGAAGAACATCACGCTGTCGTACCCGCCTTCGGCAAGTTTTTGCAAAAGTTTATCGGCGCGCGTTTTCTCCCAAAACGCATACGGTACGCGCAGTACCGACCTGAAATTGCATTCTTTCACGTTCTCTGTTTTCTCCTGTCGTATTTACCGCAACAGATAAAGGGCCGCCGCTTTACACGGCAGCCCTGCCCTGCCGGGCGGCGCAGGCGCCGGGAAGCGCCCCTGCGTCGCCGCGGCGATGCTTTTGCCCGTCAGTCGGGTTTTTCTTCCAGTTCCAGCGGATAATCGCCGAGGTGCTCTACTTTGAACCCGTTCTTTTTGTACGTTTCATAGTCGAACGCTTCCAGTTCGTCGATGGCGAGTTTGTGGAACTCGTAGAAGTTCTTCCACCATTCGTAGCCGGAGCCGAGTTCGGCGTTCAGATAGGCGTCTGCAATGTCGCAGCCCATCTGCGGCGCCACATAGAAAGCGCCCATTGCCAATACGTTGACGCCGTTGCCCGTGATGGCGCGCAGCGCCGCGGGAACGCTCTCCACCACGCCGGCGTGCACGTGCGGACACTTGCTCGCCGCGATGTGGATGCCCATGCCCGTGCCGCAGAACAGCAACGCGCGCTCGTACTCGCCCTCGGAGATCTTTGCGCCCACGCGCAGCCCCACGCGGTGGAACATATTTTCCGTGTCGTTCGGATCGCTGTCTGCCTTTACGCCGAGGTCTTCGATCTTCCAGCCCTTTCTTTTCAGGTGCGCGACGACCGCCTCTTTGAGCGGATAACCCGCAAAATCGGCGCCCACGACCAGATATTTGTCCTTTACCTTCTTCATAGAAATATCCTCCTTTTTTCGGGGACGTATGCCCCGTTTCCAAACAATTTGCAGAGCGCGTTCAGCGCAGAAGCATATCCTTTGCTTTGATGGGGCCGAACGCGGGCAGCGAATAGCCGGTTTCCGTTACGATGTTGCAGTACGACATATTGCCGTAGCCGTAGAAGAGCACCGCCTCTTCGGGGGATGCGGAAATTTCCGAATGCACCTCGGCGACGTTTCCGCGCAGGCGCAGGCGCGACACGCCCGAAAACGGGTTGAGCGGCACATTCGTTTCCGAGGCGGCGCGAACCATGAACCCGGCCGGCCTGCCGGCGGCGGAAAGCGTTTCCGCGTTTGTAAAATGCACGTCGAACACATAGTTGAACGGTTCGGAAAATTCCTTGCGGATGCGAACTCCCTCCAACTGCGGCGGCGGGCAGCCGCCAAGGCCGCACAGGTGCGCCATCGCATTCGCCGCGCGCGCGCCCATCTTGCGCTGCGTTGCCGAAGAAAGGTGGATCAGGTCGTCGAAATCGCCGTCGATCGAAGCGACGGTGGCGAGATTTTCCACTTTTTCGCCCAACGTGCGCTGCCATTCGCGCACGCGCATCCAGCCGTCGCCGGCGGCCTGCGTGCAGCTCGCAGGGATGTTCACCTGCGCGATCTGCGTTTGCACCACGGGAAGATCGGGCGCGCCGAAATCGCGG
>CALVHW010000047.1 GCA_944328905.1 uncultured Clostridia bacterium
ACCCTTGTTACCCTTATGGGGGTAAACACGATTTCGAGTCGTGCGCGTTCGACCGCTCCGCCATCTCTGCATTCGTGCGTCCCTATTCGGCGCACTGCTTTTATTATTATATCTTTTTATAAAAAGTTTGTCAATCTTTCCGGCAGGTATTTCAGGCACAAAATTACCAAAACTCCGATAATTATTCCCGCCGCCACGCCGAAACCGCACACAAACGGCAACTGCACATACAACGAAGGCGCTTCCATCAAAAGAGCCGCCACTCCCGTGCGCGCTATATTGCTGACGACTGCCCCTGCCACACTGACCGCAACCAGACTTATTTTATTCGAAAACGCATTGTACAACCCCGCCATCACGGCAAACGCACAGAGACTGCCCGCCAGATTGAACAAAAACGCGAACGGTACCACGAGCGCCGTGAGCAGATTTTTTGCCAGCACGAACAAAAAGGCATCCCGCACGCCACACCGCACGATCACCAGCAGCACGAAAACGTTTGCAAGCCCTATCTTTACATACGGGGCAACGGGCAGCAATGGCGGTATCAGCGATTCGACGAGAAAGACAACGCTTGCCGCCGCGAGCAACAACCCTTCGGCGGCCAGTTTTTTTACAGAATTTTTCATACGTCGGTCTCCAATCCTTCCCCCTCCACAACGATGCGCAGATCGTGCGGCAGGCAGAGTATCTCACCCCACGTTTTAGCACCCATGTAGATACACGTCCCGTCCGGACAACTCGATTCATAAACGCATACCGTACCATTCCTTACGCGCAGCAAATTATACTCCGCATCGGGGTAATTGTCCGAAAAAGCAACGACCGTGCCCCCGTTTTTGGTGACATAAAAGAGATAATCGGCATCTTTGGAAAGCGACGCGGTGAAAATTTTTTCCTCTTTGTAGTAGACGGAAAATGTGTTGCCCTCGTTTTTCGGGTACAAAAAGGCAATCAACGTAAATACGGCGATGAGCGCGAGCACAACCGCGTACACGATGAGGTCGCCTTTTTTGAAAAAACTGCGTTCCCCCGCGCTCATTTCGACCTTTCCTCTACATATGCGATATATTCCTGTTCTTTCTCACACGGGATCACTACGTCGTTCGCCTGTGCAACGTCCGTCCGCACGAAAACATCTTCGATCGTATCCGCTATGCCCGGTTTGGTCAATTCGGCATATTCGCGCCTGGTCAAAACCTGATAATCCCCGACGACATAATACTTGAAATCCGACGTGATCACGACGGCGCCGATCCCCTTCTGCAAAGCCTGTTCTTCGTAAAAGGCAAGCGCATCCGTGAGCGGCATACAGAACCCCGCCGTAGAATAGGCGTCTGCCAGCGCGCCCGCATAAGGGACGGAAAGCGGCACGATCACCGTGATACTGATAACGCCGTTCTCGGACGGTTTACCCGTATGCGGATCGATGATGTGGCTGTAAATCTGCCCGTTGTGGGCGTAAAAGCGATAGGTATCGGCACTGGTGGAAAGCACCACGTCGGAAAGCCCCACGAGAAAGGCCGCCTCGTTTATATTCGTTGTAACGCGCCGCGGGTTTTCGATCGAGGCGGTGTAGCCGCGCGAACCGCTCGCGGTGATCTTCAGCCCTATAAGAACGGTGCCCGACGACATGACGGAAAAAGTACCGTTTAACTCGCGCCCCACGTACTTGTTCAGCAGATGCCGGTATATGAGATCGCACATATATCCCTTGGCGATTCCGCCGAGATCCAGCCGCGTAGCCGCATTTGCCTTCACGACGCCGCTTTCGCAAAGCGTTATATCCGAAAACTGCGAATTTGCCATCGCCTCTGTGATCGCCTCGGCGGAAGGCTCGGGGCGTGGTTCGCCGTAGCGCCCTTCGTGCGAGGGCGAAAAGCCCCACAAATCGCTCAAATTATAGAGCGCGGGCGAAAAGGCACCGCCCGTTTCTTCATACAGCGTTTGAGAAAGGGAAAGCAACGTGCGCACGTGCTCGCCGACAGGCGTTATAACGCCTGTTCCCGCATCGCCGATGCGGGCGAGATCGCCACCACCTTCCGCATCCACGGCGTCTTCCGTTTGGTGTAAAATATCGGAAATTTCCCCTTGCAGTTGGCTCCATTCGCTGTCGGACAATTTTCCGCCATCGACGTAGAAATCCGACGAGAGAGAAAAGCCGACGTAATAATCGCTCTGCGCGCAGCCCGCGGCCGTTAAAACGGCCGCAAAGAGCAAGGCAAGGCAGAGCGATACTGTTTTTCGTATTTTAGGATTTGCCGGCATTACGCTTTATAAAAGATGACGCCCAGCGTGCCGGGGCCGCAGTGCGAACCGATGACCGGGCCGACGAACTGCGTATGCACGCGCACGTCTTCGCCGAATTCTTTTTTAAGAGCCTCCACAAAACCGTTGCAGAATTCTTCGCAATCGGCGTGCACGACTTCTATGGCATATTGGCTGAAATCACAGTTCTGTTCATGCATGATGCGGATAAACTCGCTGTACACTTTTTTGGAACCCTTGATCTTGCCGACGTTGGAAAGAGAACCGTCGGGCATGATCGTGAGCAGAGGCTTGATGTTCAGGAGCGAGCCGAACACAGCCGTTACAGCAGAGATACGGCCGCCGCGTTTGAGGTAAACCAGATCGTCGACGACAAAATACGTAGCGGTGTGCTCACGCATTTGCGTGAGAAAGCTTTCAAGCTCGTCCATCGACGCGCCTTCGGCATACTTTTGCGCGGCATATTTTACCTGAATGCCCGCGCCCATGCTGATTGCCTTCGTATCGAAGGTGCGGATCACGCGGTCGGGATACTTCTCTTTGAGTGCGGCGACGGCGCGGTCCATGCTCTCGAACGTGGCCGAAAGTTTGTGCGAAAAAGTTATATAGTAAATATCCTTCCCTTCCTGCAAAACGGGTTCGAAATAATCGATATAGTTCTGCTCGTTGATCGCGGAAGTGACCGGCACAGCTCCCTCGCGCATACGGTTGAAAAAGTGCTTGAAATCGGTCTCTTTGCCCATATCGTAGTAATACTCTTTTCCGTCGAGCACGTACGGCATGGAAATGTATTTTAAGCCGTATTTCTCCACTTCCGTGTACCAAAGTTCGCTGTTCGAATCACAAAATAACTGATACATGATTTTCTTTCCCTTTTCGATGGATTGAGGCAAGCACGGCCCCTTTTGCTTTCTATTATACAAAATGCGGAGTATTTTTGCAAATGTTTCGCACTTTTTCAGAATTTTTTATGAATCATTTTTAATTTTTTGTCCTTTTCGAGCAGATAACAGTTGAAGATCACGCCGATCACGAAACAAATCATCAGCAGATACAGCCAGAGCAGAAACAAAATAAAGAACACGGCGGCGCCGTACAGTTTTTCAAGAGAACTGAAACTCGTATAGATTGTAAACCCGAACGACGCCAGTCCGCCGAGCAAAACGGTGAGCAGACTCCCCCACACCGCGTTTTTTACGCCGATGCGGTACGGGCAGATATACAGATTCAAGAGCAGCACGAGCGCGAATGCGATCACGCCGAACAGCGCGTACACAGCGATCTGCGCCACAAACGATGGCAGAATGCGCCGCAAAAAAGCATTGCCGAGGATAAAGAGCGAAACGCCGAGCACGAGCAGTAGCATCACGATAAAGATGAGCACCAGCGCCGAAAGCCGCACCGCAAGGCTGCCCTTGCGGCGGCCGCTCTCGTAAATGATTTCGCCGCTGCGGCGCATGTGGTAAAACAAATTGGTGGAAGAGTACAGCGTGGTGACGAGCAGCACGATCGACGCGCCCGCCGTGGCGCTCTGCGCCGATTCGCGCAGAAAAACGAGCACATCTTTCACTTCCTTAAAAATTTCCAGATCGAATATGCGGGTGTAATCGATGTTGAGGCGGCCGAAAAGAATGGTCAGCCAGAACAAAAAGGGAACGACGGACATGACGAGAAAAAAAGCCATCGTACCTGCGAGCGTCGTGTATTTTTTTGACGACAAATATTGAAAGGTTTCGCGCACCTTTTCAACCGTGTCTTTGCAAACCGCCTTGAAATCCTGCATACCATTTATTGTATGCAAAGCCGCACATAAAATTTATCGGGCGGAAAGCCCGAAAGCCTCCGCCCGTCAAAACGATTCAGCGCTCGCTGCGGCTGACCGATTCGATCGCCACAGAACCGCCGCGCACCGCCTCCATGCGCGTCGCATAATATTTTTTATAATATTGGAGTACGTCGCTGTTCTTCGATTCCGTTTTCAGGCTTTCGAGAATGAGCGAATTGCGGTCGTAATCGCATACAGTGACGCCGAATACAGCGGCCGAACGCATCACCTCTTCCATCTCTTCCTTTTTGAGGCTGTGCAGTTTGATGTACAGTATTTCCTTTTTATGGATCGGCAAGTCGGTAAAGTCAAGCACTTTGATGACTTCGACGCTGCGGTTGAGCTGTTTTTTGACCTGCTCGAACGTCTTATCGTCGCCGTAGAGGCTGATCGTCATGCGCGAAACAGTGGGATCTTCCGTTTCGCCCACCGTAAGGCTGGAAAGGTTATACGATTTGCCGGAAAACAGCCCCGCGATCTTGGCGAGCACGCCCACGTCGTTTTCCACATACAGGGAGATCCATCTCTTTTTGAGTGCCGGAGCCATCTTATCTGCCCTCCTTTTTCACTTCGGTGACCATTTCCGAAAGCGCATTCCCACCCGGAACCATGGGCAGGATCTCTTCCTCTTTGTCGATGATAAATTCGATCAGCGTCGGCGCCTTCGTATTTTTCTTTGCTTGCTCAAATGCGGCGGCGACTTCGCTCCGCTCGGTCACGCGGATACCTTCAATGCCGTAACTCTGCGCCAGTTTTACAAAATCGGGCACATACGGCGGGCACTCCGCCTTCGGCGAAGAGCACCACTTTGCGCAGCTTGCGCGCTTGCGCAGACAGGTGCACGAATACCTTCCGCCGTAAAACATTTCCTGCCACTGGCGCACATTGCCGAGGTAGGAATTGTTCAGGATACAGATGACCACGGGCAGCTCTTCGCATACGGCGGTGGCGAGTTCCTGCTCGTTCATCTGGAATCCGCCGTCGCCCGACACGCACACCACGGGCATATCGGGACTGCCGAGTTTGGCGCCGAGCGCCGCCGGCAGGCCGTAACCCATCGTGCCCAGCCCGCCCGACGTGAGCAGGCGGCTGCGGCCTTTGAGTTGGATGAACTGCGTCGTCCACATCTGGTTCTGCCCGACGTCCGTCGCGACGATAAATTCGGGGAAGGCGGCGTTGATGCCCTCGATCACGTCCTGCGGGGTGAGCGGCGCCGAACTGACCACGCGGATAGGCTTTTCTTGGCGGAGCGTTTGCAGGCGTTCCAGCCATTCGCCCGAACGCTTAGGTTCGGAAACGATTTCCGTAAGTTTGACGATCGCCTCTTTCGCGTCCGCCACAATGGGCACATCTACAACGATATTGCGCGAAATGGACGCCGCGTCGATGTCGATGTGCACGATCTTCGCGTCTTTGGCAAATTCGCCAAGTTTGCCGGTGATGCGGTCGTTGAAACGCGTGCCGATGGAAAAGAGCAGGTCGCACTCAGAAACCGCCGTGTTCGCCGCCACGTTGCCGTGCATGCCCATGTTGCCGATGTACAGCGGGTGATCGGAAGGCAGAGCCCCCTTCCCCATCACCGTGCTCACGACGGGCATATGCAGTTTTTCGGCGAGAGCCGTCATTTCGGCTCCGGCGTGCGAAATGTTGACGCCGCCACCCACCAGGAACAGCGGGCGCTTTGCCGCCTCCAGCATACCTGCCGCTTTTTTGAGCTGCCCCATGTGCACGCCCGTGGACGGCTTGTAGCCGCGCATGGAAACTTCTTTGGGATACTCGTCGGAACCGAGCGCCTGCTGGATATCTTTGGGAAGATCGACGACGACCGGCCCGGGTTTGCCCGTGCGTGCCACATAAAATGCCTCTTTGATAATGCGGCCGAGGTCTTCGCGGCGGCGCACCGTGACCGCGTATTTGCAGATGCTGCGGCAGATGCCGACGATATCCACCTCCTGAAAAGCATCGTTGCCGATCAGATTGGTAGGCACCTGCCCTGTGAAACAGACGAGCGGAACGCTGTCGTAATTGGCGGTGGCGATACCCGTGACGAGGTTGGTCGCACCCGGGCCGCTGGTAACAAGGCACACGCCCGTTTTGCCCGTGGCGCGGGCGTAGCCGTCCGCCGCGTGCACGAGTCCCTGCTCGTGGCGGGGCAGAACCACGCGGAAATCCTTTTCCCCGTACAGCGCGTCGAAAAGGTCGATCGCCATGCCGCCGGGATAGGCAAAGAGCGTATCGACGCCCTCTTCCACGAGCGCCTTCACAAACAATTGCGTACCTTTTATTTTCATTCCGTTACCTCCCGTAAAAAACCGTATAAAAACGCCCCGAACGGCTTATTGCCGTTCGGGGCGATCGCAGACCGTGTTACCACCCGAATTCGGGAAAACTTTCCCGCACTCTTACGATACGGGCGCAGGGGCGCCGATACCGTTTCTCTGTAACGGGAGAACCCGTCGGAGCCTACTCGTCGCCTTTCGGTCCGCCGCTCGGAGGCTACGTTCGCCGCACCTTGCGGAAACTCACACCTGCCGTTTCCTCTCTGATGCAAAAAATGCGGTTACTCCTCCCCGTCGCTGCGTTTAGCAATGATTTGCGATTATAATACCATATAAACGAAAACTTGTCAAGTTTTTTACGCACGCATTTTTACGGGCACCCGCCGCGGCGCGGCAAGCCTCGTTTTTCGCCTGTTCAGCGAACGTACCCGGCGGGGTTTTTGCTCTGCCAGTTCCACTGGTCGCGGCACATCTCTTCGATGCCGTACTTTGCCTTCCAGCCCAGTTCGCGGGCGGCTTTATCGGAATTGGCGTAGCACTCCGCCACGTCGCCGCTGCGGCGGGGGCAGACTTCGTAAGGAAGCGTTTTGCCGCACGCCTTTTCGAACGCATGGATCATATCCAACACACTGTATCCCACACCTGTACCGAGGTTATAGATATGCACGCCCGCAGTGCGGCATTTTTCGATGGCTGCCACATGGCCGACTGCGAGATCGACAACGTGAATAAAGTCGCGCACGCCCGTGCCGTCTTTGGTGGGATAGTCGTTGCCGAAAATATTGATCTTTTTCAGTTTGCCGGTAGCCACCTGCGCCACATAGGGCATCAAATTGTTCGGAATGCCCTTGGGGTCTTCGCCGATCAGTCCGCTCGGGTGCGCACCGACAGGGTTGAAGTAACGCAGAAGCACCACGTTCCATTCGTTATCCGCCATGTACAGGTCGGTGAGGATCCCTTCCAGATAATATTTTGTGGTGCCGTACGGATTAGTCGTGCCGCCCGTCCTGCATTCTTCGGTAAGCGGCAGTTTTTCCGGCGTGCCGTAAACGGTGGCGGAGGAAGAAAATATGATCTTTTTCACGCCGTGCGCACGCATCGTTTCCAAAAGAACGAGCGTACCGCAAATATTGTTGTCGTAATATTCGAGCGGCATACGGCAGCTTTCCCCCACCGCTTTCAGCCCGGCGAAATGAATGACGGCGTCAAACTTGTTTTCGGAAAATATTTTTTCCATTGCCGCACGGTCGCGTATATCCGCATTGTAAAAAACGAAATCTTTGCCCGTGATCTTGCGCACGCGCGCGAGAGCCTCTTCGCAGGAGTTGCAAAGATTATCCACGATCGCCACTTCATAGCCGCGCTCGAGCAACTCTACGGCGGTATGCGTACCGATATACCCGGCTCCGCCCGTCAGAAGAATCTTTTCCATCAAACATATCTCCTTTGCCGCCTTACCGCGGCGTATAAATTTTGAATAACGTATAGCTGTTTTTACGCCGAAAATTATCTTTCCAGCGTAACGGCAGCTTCTTCCATTTTATCAAAGCATTCGAGCATCTCGTCAACCAGTTTGAACTGCGTATGCGCACGATCGAGGTTGTGTTTCGGACGCGTCGTGCGGAAATAAGTGTCCCCTTCCAGATAATCCGTGAGAAAACGCATACCGCATTCGTACGTCATCAAAACCGCACCGTACGGCAGGCATTTTCTCTCCTCTTCGGTGATGGAAGATTTTACCGCCGAAAGATAGCCGCGCAGATATGCTTCGTACAGTTCGTAACGGAAATGCACTTTGGAAGTATCGGGTTCGTCCTCCGCGGCCGAGTTGCAACCCGAGCGGATAGAATCACCGAAATCATAGCAGAGCGAGCCGGGCATGACCGTATCGAGGTCGATGACGGCGACTGCCTTGCCCGTCACGTCGTCCTGCATCACGTTATTGAGTTTTGTATCGTTGTGCGTCACGCGCAGCGGAATTTCTCCCGATTCGATCTTATCGACGATCTTGCCGCAAAGATCGCTGTGCGCGTTCACCCAATCGATCTCCGCCTGCACTTCTTTGCGGCGGCCGCACACGTCCTTTTCGACGGCGTTCAGAAAATTCTGATAGCGCACTTTCGTGTTGTGGAAATTGGGCAGCACTTCGTAGAGCTGCGACGCGTCGAACGTGGAGAGCAGATTGGCGAAATTGCCGAAAGCCACCGCGCACTCGTAAAAATCGCGGGGATCGCGGATATAATCGTAGGCAGTGGCGCCTTCGATAAATATATATACGCGGAAATAATTTTTGCCGTCACAGTAATACACTTTACCGTCGCGGGTATGCACGAGGTTGAGGCACTCGCGCAGCGGATCGCCTCCGCGCTCTTCCACGCTCTTGCGGCTCCATTCGGTGACAAGCTGAATGTTGTGCATCAGTTTGTCGACTTCCTTGAACAGGCGGCTGTTGATGCACTGCAAAATATAGCGGACGGTGCCGCCCTTCTGTTTCACCGTCATGCAGTACGTTTTGTTGATCAGGCCCTGGCCGTAGCGTTCGCAGTCGAGCAATTCGCCCTCGATCTGAAAATGTGCGAAAATGTCTTTAAAATTATATTCTGTGTTCACCGTGGGGTTCCCCCTCTTTCGTTTTTTTCTATTATAACACGGATCGCTCCGGCCGGGCAATAAAAAACGCGCGTTTTTTTATAAAATACGATACTCTTTTCTTTTTTATATGCTATAATGATTGCGGAGGCGGAACCATGAAAAAAGTTTACACACCCGCGGCGCTGCAGCAGGTGCTCACCGTAGAAAAGCTGTACTCTCTCCATTATTTTGCTTACCTGAAAAATTTTTCGTTTGAAGGCGAATCGCATGATTTTTGGGAACTGATTTTCTGCGATTCCGGCAGCGTGCGAATCTATGACCGTGACCGGCAGTTTCTGCTCGGCCAGGGACAGGCATTTTTGCACGCCCCCGGCAACTTTCATAACGTACGCCCGGAAAAGGCCGATACCAACGTTATCGTTACGGGGTTCGGCGGAAAACTCGATATCCTTCACAGATGCGCCGGCAAACCGGTCGAACTCAGTCAGGCGGCAAAACACTTTCTGCGAACGATTCTTTCTGAGAGCAGAAAAGTTTTTGCTTCGCCGCTGAACCGCGTATATCAATATGAAATACTGCTGCGCGAGGACGCTTCGGAAGTATCCGTTCAGCTGATTCGCAGCTGCCTCGAAAGCCTGCTCCTCACACTGTGCGAAAGCCAGCCTTCGGTACAGCAAGCGGAATTGCGCAACACAGTCGTGCGGCAGCTGATCGCGTTTCTGGATGAAAACACCGATAAGCGCCTCACTATGCAGACGATCTCGTATCGGTTCGGGTATTCCCCCGCCTGGCTCCAACACATCTTTAAAGCCGAAACGGGACAGAGCATCATACAATATTTCATTTCGCGGAAAATAGACAAAGCGAAGCGGCTGATCGCGGAAGGCGACTTTTCCGTGGCAGAAATTTCCGACATGCTGGGATACGATACCCCGCAGTATTTTTCGCGCCAATTCAAAGAATTGACCAATATGACGCCCTCTGCCTATGCCGAATCTGTAAAAGAGACCGGAATTCTTGAATAGTTTTTTGCTTAAATGTTAAAATTTGGTGAAATTTATATACATAAATTAAGGTAAACCCTCAAAATATTTGACCTGGTTTCTCAATTTATTTATAATTAAGGTTAGATTTCAGGCGTCGTCCTGCGATCTTCCGGCGCGAGCCGTCTATTTCATTGAGAGGCAGAAGTGAACAAGAAAGAATCCGGCAAGAATAAATGGGTAAGGAAACGTCATGCACGCGTTTTTGCTTTTCTGCGCGTTGTGATGGCTCCTTTTTTTTGGCTGCGTTATCATTATAAGGCCGTACCGGCCCCCATCAAAAACGGGCCGTGCATTATTCTGTTTAACCACCAGACGACAATGGATCCCTTTTTTGTTTCAAAATCTTTTCCCTTTCAGGTTTATTTTTTCGCCTCAGACGATTTGTTCAACTTGAAAGTTTCGCCCCTCATCCGTTACCTGGCCGCACCTATCCCCAAAAGCAAATCCGTTTCGGATCCGAAAGCCGTAATGGCGGCACTGCGCATTCTTCGCGAAGGCGGGGCCGTGGGCATCGCCCCGGAGGGAAACCGTACGCTCAGCGGCAGGCAATGGGAAATGACCGATGCTGTGGCAAAGCTGGTCAAGGCAGCCAAGTGTCCGCTCGTATTGTACAACCTGTGCGGCGGCTTCGGCACTGATCCGCGCTGGGGCACCAAGATCCGTAAAGGAACAAAATTTACCGGCCACGTAAAGCGCATCCTCTCCCCCGAAGAGTACGCGGACATGACGACCGACGAACTGTTTTTCGTGATCAAAAAAGAACTGGACGTCGACGATACCGCATCGGGAGAACGCTATAAAAGCAAAAAACGCGCCGAACATATCGAGCGTGCGCTGTATATGTGCCCCGTATGCAGATCGGTCGGCACGATCCGTTCTGACGGCGCTAAATTTCAGTGCCTGCACTGCCATACGGAATCGGAATATACGGAAACTCTGTCGATCGAGCCGCTTTTCGGAGGTTATTCACACATATATGAATGGTTCGAATGGGAAAGGCGCGAAATTGCCGCTCTTCTGGCAGACGGAGGTTCTGTGTCAGATTCGGGCATTCTTTTCCGCGAAAGCGTTAAAATGAAGAAAAAAATCAAGCTGCCCGGCGATACCGTAACGATGAACCGCAGCGAACTGTGCATAGCCGGCAAAGGATATAAACAGCGCTATCCGCTCTCCCAGATCGATGCGATCACCGCCGTGGGAAAAAAGAAATTCAATTTTTATTTTCAAGGAAAAATTTTACAGGTAAAGGGCGACAGCCGTTTTTGTTCAATTAAATATGTGCACGCGTTCGACGGACTGAAAGCTCTTTCCAAAAAGGAGGATACATGAGCTTCTCGGAACTGTCGGTGTGGACTTTTATAATGGTTTTCGGTGCACTGCTCGTTAGCATGCTGATCGCGAGCACCCTGAAACATTTTGTGCCCGCACGGCAAAAAACGTTGATCCCCGTTTCTGTTCTCGGCGGTATACTTTTGCTCGTCATTTCGACCGTCGTTTATTTTACGGCGGGAGAATATCTGTTCAACCTGCCTGTATTCGGCAACGGGGCGGACGGCTCGATGACCGGTATGCAGGTGCTGGAAGTAATCACCTATCACTGTCTCGGCATCGGTTTCATCGCCTCCGGGATGCGCAATTCCAAAAAAAAGTTTACCAAGCAACGTGCCGGCGAAATATTCGATTCCGGCGTTACAACGGTGAACGGGTACCTTATTCAGGCCTTTGCTGGGCTTATCGTTACCCTTATCGCCGTATGGCTGCTCCATACGGACGGAATGATCAGCGCAGCCGGAATTCTGCTTGCTTTCGGATTCGGGCAAGGCACAGGCCAGGCTCTCAATTACGGACGTATCTATGAAAATGAATACGGTTTTTCCGGCGGAGCAAATTTCGGCCTTACCGTAGCGGCGCTCGGATTCCTTGTAGCCTGCATCGGCGGAGTGATCTATATCGCCGTAATGAGAAGAAAAGGACTGATCAAAATAGATACCTCCGTGCGGCGCACTACCCTTGCCGATTATGAAGACGACAATGAACTGCCGGCTGTTTCTTCACTTGATAAGATGACAGTGCAATTCGCCGTCGTTCTGGCCATCTACGCAATTTCTTTCGGAATCATGTACGGCCTTTCCGCCCTTATCCCCTCGCTGGCTGACACGCTCTTCGGGTTTAATTTTCTGATCGGCGTCATCCTTACCGTTCCGGCCAAAGCAATCCTGAACAAACTGTACGACAAAAAAGTTATCAAAAAACGCATCATCAATAACTATATGATGGACCGTATCAGCGGTATGGCGTTTGACCTGATGATCGTGGCCGGCGTTGCGGCCATACAACTGCCGCTTCTTGCCACTTACTGGGGTGTACTGCTTATTCTTGCCGCTTTGGGAACAGTGCTTACATTCTGGTATGTAAACATGGTCAGCAAAAAGCTGTTCACACCCTACAGGCATGAACAATTTCTCGCTTTCTTCGGAATGCTGACCGGCACCGCGAGCACGGGCATGATACTGCTTCGCGAAATCGACGGCAGCTATCGTACCCCGGCAAGCGAAAATCTTGTTTACCAAAGCCTGCCGGCAATCGTGTTCGGCTTTCCCCTGATGTTCCTCGCGCCGTATGCGGCAACCAGCGACCTTGCCGCCCTGATAACCTGTATTGTTGTAGGCGTATGTTTTGTTGTTTTGAATATCGTCCTGTTCCGAAGAAATATTTTCAAAAAACATTTCGCCGTGCAGGCGCAGGGTGAAGCCGGAGAGACGGAAGCTACAGCCGACCTTGCGGACGACGGCAACCCGGAAATCGGCGGCTCTTCCGACGAGAAGAATGACTGAACAAGCATCCTTTCAAAACACGGCGAGGTAAATTAAAAATTTGCCTCGCCGTGCCTTTTACGCCGCCGGGCCGTTAAAGTATGTTTTATTTATAAAAGTTCTGAAAAGCGGCTTAAAATCGTTTGATTTTTCCTTAAAATATGGTATAATATACAAGCTGAAACGGCGCCGGTATCCCGGCAAAATAATTTTGCTACTGTGGCTCAGTCGGTAGAGCAGCTGATTCGTAATCAGCAGGTCGCCGGTTCAAGTCCGGCCAGTAGCTCCATGCAAAGCTCCGAATAAAAGTTCGGAGCTTTTGCTTTGACAGCTGCCCAAATCGCCGAAATGACGCGGCACGCAAAACAAATTTGTCTGTTTAAAGTTTCTTTGTAAAATCTTAAATAAACATCCACCGGCATAGCCGGTGGTTTTTCATTTTCGGGCAGTTAGCCCTAATACTACCAGCGGCGCGCAAGCCGCGCTTATGACGACCTGGCAGTCATGCGACTCTTACTTGCTACCCGTGAACGGGCTTCCCCATTGCTTAACTTTTTCCCTTCGACTTCGCTCTTCTTTCATTTTTGTGCCTTATTTCTTAATTTTCTGCTTTTTTCTATCTTTGCTTTCCCTCCTATTTTTTGCCTTATTGTTATTGCCTTCTCTTCTGCTCTTTTTTGTTCATC
>CALVHW010000048.1 GCA_944328905.1 uncultured Clostridia bacterium
GCAGCATTCCCTGTTTTACGTCGACCGGCACGCATCAAAAAGGGATGGGAAGATCGGAAAATTCGCAGTTTTCCAAAAAACCGGACATCATTTTGCGTACCTTTGTCCATTTCATCAGTCCCGGTTTCGAAAGCGAAAGCCCGACATTGACGATATCCCCCGCCTTGAGCTGGCGGCAGATCTCCCGCATCTCTGACGGGGCCATACCCTTGGCATAGCAAGCGCCGACAATGCTGCCCATCGACGAGCCGGATATAAAATCGGGACGGATTCCCTCTTCGTCCATCGCCTGTAAAAATCCGATATGCGCCACGCCGCGCGCGCCGCCCGCACCCAGTGCGAACGCAAGTTTTTTCATAAAAACCGCTCCTTTGCCGTATTTATAAGTATGCTGTATGTAAAAAAAAGGGCGGCTGCCCGCATCGCCGTATTCGTTTTACTTTGCTTTCTGCTCTGCCTGCTCGCCGTGCGGCCGCAGCGCTATTCAGCCGCCTGCCTGCAAGGGATCACGCTGTGGGCGGGCGCCGTTCTGCCGGCGCTGTTCCCCTTTTTCGTGCTCACTTCGATGCTTACGAAAATGGGCGCCGCCGACGGACTTTCCGCCAGATTATTGCCCGCCGCGCAGAAAATTAAACTGCCCGGATGCGCGGCATACTGTTTTCTGCTCAGCGTGTTTTCCGGATATCCTGTGGGAGCGAGGACAATCGCCGACCTTTCCGGGCGCGGGATTTTGGACAGCCGCGGCGCGACGCGCACGGCCGTACTCTGTTCCACTTCCGGCCCGATGTTCCTGCTCGGGAGCGTGGGCGGCGCCATGTTCGGCGACGTGCGCGCGGGAGCCGTACTGCTCGCTTCGCACCTTTTGGGAGTGATTTCCGTGTGCCTGTTGCTGCTGCCGTTTGCAAAGCGCCTGCCGCCCGCGCCCGTCGCGCCCAAAACGCTGTACGAGGACGACGCTTTCGGCAAGAGCGTGCAGAGTTCCGTTCTTTCCATTTTAACGGTGGGCGGGTTTATCGCCCTCTTTTCCGTGCTCGTGCAGGCAATAGACGACCTGCACGCGAGCGCGCCGCTGTGCAGCATACTCGCTCCTCTTTTGGGCGAATCCGGTGCGCACGGCCTGACCGCGGGACTTTTGGAGGCCACGCACGGCTGTGCGCTGCTCGCCGCGAGCGGCAGCGCGTATGCCCTGCCCGCCTGCGCGTTTACCGTGACCTTCGGCGGGGCGTGCATTCTCGCCCAGCAACTGGCCTTTTTGAAAAAGGCGGGCGTGAAAGCGGGGTTTTTCCTCGGCGTGAAGTTTTTACAGGGCTTGGCGGCGTTTGGAATTTGCTGTTTGCTGAATTTTTAAGTTCACGAAACAGTTCACAAAATTTGTTTTTTAGCGGCAAAAACAAATTTTCGTGATTTTGGAGGAAGAGTTCACAAAAATTTTTGGGCCGGGAGTTATAACAGACTATAATAAATTTTCCGTGAACCGTTCCGAACGCTCCGCGTTCTGACCGCTTCCCGTCAAATTTATTATAACTCCCGTTTTCGCGGGTTTTATCAATCCCTGCCATATTCTTTTTTGGCAGGTATAATTGACAAAAAGTCCGTTTCGGACGCAAACGCGGCTCTTCAATAACACCCCAAAAGTTTGAAGTTTTTGGTGTATTCCGCCAGACGGGTGAGCGCGGCCTGCACATTTTTATCCGCAATGTCGCCCGCAAATTCGATGAAAAAATTATACTCGCCCGGCGAATTTTTGATGGGGCGCGATTCGATCTTTGTCATGTTCAGATCGTACACCGCGAGTATTTGCAGCATTTTTAAGAGCGCGCCCGGCTCGTGCGGGCAGGTCGCCGCAAAATAAATCAGTTTGCTGCGTGCGGGCAGGGATCCCCTGCCCTTTTTTACGAGCAGAAAATGCGTGAAGTTCTTTTGCTCGTCGGCAATGTTATCCCCTATGAACGCAAGACCTTCCGCGCGGACGTGCGAGCCGACAATGCCCGCATCTCCCGCTTCTTGTATGCGGGAAACGCTCTGCATGGTCGAATCGGTATATACGATCTTTGCTCCCGGGAGGTTCTTTGCTATGAATCTGCCGCACTGCAAAATCGCCTGTTCGTGCGAAAAGACGCGGCGGATATCTGAAAGTTTGGTACCTGTTTTCGCAATCAGCCGGTGTTCGATTTTCAAAAGATATTCCTGCACGGCGTACAGATCGGGCGATGAATACAGCAGATCTAAATTCTGCGTGACCGCGCCCTGCAGCGTATTTTCGACGGGCAGAACGGCGCAGTCCGCCTCTCCCCGTTCCAATGCGTCTGCCGCGGCGTAAAAACTGCCGCAGGGCATCCCCTGCGCTCCGGGGACAAGTTCCCGCGCCGCGAGAGAGGAATAACTGCCTTCCGGCCCCAGATAACTGACGCGCCCGGCCGGTTGCTTCGGATAATCCGACATAGTATGCCCCTCCGCTCTATACTTTTTCGGCGATGTCGAGGATGAGCCGCTCGGTATCCTCCCAGCCGAGGCAGGGATCGGTGATGGATTTGCCGTATACGGTATCCTCTTTCTGGCACCCCTCTTCGATAAAACTTTCGATCATGAAGCCCTTGACGTATTTTTTGAAATCTTTGTCGTAGAGGCGGTTGTTGAGTACTTCTTCTACGATTCGTATCTGCTGTTTGAACTGTTTGCCCGAATTGGAATGATTTGCATCGATAACGATGGCGGGATTTTTCAGCCCCGTTTTGGAATACCCTTCGATGACCTTCATCACCGTTTCGTAATGGAAATTGGGGATGTCGTTGCCGTAGCCGTCGACCGCACCGCGCAAAACTGCGTGCGCCAGTTCGTTTCCGGTGGTGCGTACCTGCCAGTTCTGGTATTTGAACACCTGCCCGCTGCTTTGCGCCGCGTATATGGAATTGATCAGAACGGGAATGGAACCGCTCATCGGGTTTTTGATCCCGACGGGAAGATCGATACCGCTGGAAACGAGGCGGTGCATCTGATTTTCACTCGAACGCGCACCGATCGCTATATAAGTAAGAAGATCTTCCACATAAGCATAATTTTCGGGATAGAGCATCTCGTCTGCCGCAGACAATCCGCTGATTCCGATCGCATCGATGTGCAGGCGGCGAATGGTAAGAATGCCCTTAAGGATATCCTCACGGCTGTTCGGATCGGGCTGGGTGAACATACCCTTGTAGCCGACACCCTTCGTGCGCGGTTTGTTGGTGTAGATGCGCGGCACGATGACGATTTTATCTTTGATTTTTTCGTTGAGTTTGCCCAGCCGCTCGACGTAATCGAGCACGGGCTTGCTCTCGTGCGCCGAGCACGGCCCCACGATGAGCAGGATCTTATCCGTATCTCCGCGGATCACTTCTGCTGCAAGGCGGTCGCGCTCCGCTTTGATTTTTTTCAGGTCTGCCGGAAGCGGCAGGCTCGCCAGTATCTCTTCCGCGGAAGGGATCTGTTCTTCACGAATGAACATCTTTTTTTGCCTCTTCGATGTATTTCCTCAAATCCCCCCGTATTTCTTCCGGAACGTACTTATCGACGTTTTTGCCGAACCGCAGCGCATCTTTTACGAGCGATGAACTGATGTGCAGGTATTCCTGCCGCGTGGGCAGAAATACGGTGCTCATCTCCTTGTACATATCCATGTTGATGTAGTTGAGCTGCGCCTCGTAATCGTAATCGGTGCCGTTGCGGATGCCGCGCACATAGAACTTTGCGCCCTCCCGTTTGAGAAGGTCGACCGTCAGCCCGTCATACGAAAGCACGCGCACGTTCGGGTATTTGGCGAACACTTTTTTCAGCATGGCGAGGCGCGCCTCTTCCGAAAAGAGCGGCTTTTTGTTTGGGTTGATGAGTATGGCCACGATCACTTCGTCGAACAAATCCAGGCATTTGAGCACGATATCCTCATGCCCTAATGTGGGCGGATCGAACGTGCCTGCAAAAATACACTTTTTCATGATGGAACCTCCGCGCCGCGCGGGCGCTCCCCCCTCTCCGTATGCCTCAATCGGGCGTGAAAAACGTAAGGCAGGCGATGCCGTAACGGCGTTCGTCGTATTTTACGAGGTCGGGAATTGAACCTTCGAAAGGTTTGTCGCTCTCCAAAACGGCGATGCCGCCGGTATTGAGCAATTTGCGTTCGGAAATCAGGCGCAGCGCCTGTTCGCCCGCATCGCTCTTATAGGGCGGATCGAGAAAGATGATATCGAACGTGATGTCGAGCTGTTTGAGCAATACGCGGTAATCGAGATTGTAGATTTTAGCGCTCTCTTTGAGAAGCGCCAGATTTTTTTCGAGAATGGAAAGGCTCTCGCGGGAAGAATCGTTGAACACGACGAGGTCTGCCCCGCGCGAGATAGCCTCCAACCCCACGCTGCCGCTGCCGCAGAACAGATCGAGCATATTGGCTCCGCTGATCTCCGGCGAAAGTATGTTGAAAAGCGCCTCTTTGGCGCGGTCTGACGTAGGCCGCACGTCGCTGCCTTTGAAAGGCACGAGCGTCCTCCCACGGTGTTTGCCGCCGATGATCCTCACCGTTTTTCTCCCTTGGTGCGGCTTTGCAGGGCCGCATCGACCGATTCCGTTCTGCGCGTGAGCATGTACTGGCGCATCTTTTCGCGGTTGCCGCCCACAATATAGGCCACAGCGGAGATCACAACGAACAATGTGATGAGAATAAATCCCCACCACAGCGTTTCGTTGCCGATCCAGGCCCCCTGATAATCTTCGGGCATCGGGCCCTTCACCGCCAGGGCAATCACATATACGGGCATATATACCCAGCCGCTTACGATCATCAGCACCGCACGGGCAACGGAATTATCGCCGAGCGCTCCCACGAGGATAAGCACGATCGGAAGAAGCGACGCGGCAAGGCCGATCGTAACGCCTTTATACGGGCGGTATTCTTTGCACGGGCGATAAGTACCCATTGACGAAGAATTTACTCCCGTAGGCTTGTTTTCGCGTTTGAGCTGACCGACCACCTTCATCTTATAAGCGTTTTCGCCCGTTCCGCGTATAAGAATAAAGGAGAGCAGGCCGTCGATGACGAGCATCGCCGCCATCAGGCAGATGGCAAGCGCAGTGTTCTGTATTAGCGATATGGCAAGCATCGTCAGCCCGGACATCATTTTGATGAAAAAAGGCGAAATCGCGCGGCGGATGTATTCAACGATCTCCCAGCCGATTTCCTGAATAAAATTTTTGACCATGTTCACTCCTCCGTATTGTTGCGGCGAAAGATGCGGGAATCTGTGACGATCGCATCTGCGGGCACATCGTGCCCTTCTGCCGGTATTTCCTCGACGATCTGAAAATCGTAACATATGCCGATCTTCAGCGCCGGTTTGCCTCTTTCCGTTAAAAATCTGTCATAAAATCCGCCGCCGTAACCGAGTCTGCGGCAGGCGGCATCCGCCGCAAGCAGGGGCAGCACGCAGACATCGGGCACCGCACCCGATTCCGCGCCGGTCGGCTCGGATATTCCGAATGCACCCGTTTCGAACGCCTGTCCTTCATAGCGGACGAGCTGCATCTCTTTGCCGCGGGTGCGGGGCAGATACACTTCTTTTCCGCCGCGCATAAGTTCGGCAATCAGGCGCGAGGTATCCGCTTCGCTGCCGAAAGATTTATAGACGAAATATCGCTTTCCGGCCGAAAACATTTCCAGCGAAAGCAGATTGTGTAAAATTTTTTCATCGCGCAGGAGCCTGTCCTGCGCGGCGGCGCGGCGCGCCTTCATGATTCGCCTCAGTTCATTTTTCGTGATCGACATAAATTTTTACCGCCCGCTCAGCCGCGTGCACGAGCACTTCATACGGAATGGTGCCGTGTGCCCCGGCATAGACGCCTGCATCCGATAATACGCATACGTCCTTATATTTTTGCGCCGGACTTTCCCGGACGCGGGCATCCATGCAGAGCGAATTGCCGGTTGCCGCGTGTCGGAAAAAGCCGTCTGCATAGCCGCAGCGGACAGTGGCCAGTTTTTTGCTTTGCGGAACATAACTGCCGTAACCCGCCCCTCCCGACGCATACCGATGCACAGCCGCCACGGTGGAATACACGCGCATAACGGGAGATATACTTCCTTGCGGCAGTGAAAAACCTTCCGGCAGATATCCGTAAAGTCCGATGCCGATGCGCACCATATCCAGGCAGTATTCCGCTGACGCCAGAACTCCGCCGGTGGCTGCGATATGCTTTGTGAGCCGCCCGAACGCTTTCTCGCCGAGGCGGCAGAATGCGCCGAACTTTTCAAACTGCTCTTGCGTAACGGCTCTGTTTTCCGGCCGGTAAAAATGCGAATAAATGCCCTCGACGCAGACGCGGTCGCTGAGCTTTCCGCGCAGAAAACGGCGCAGCGCCGGCAAAGAAAAGCCGTAACGGTTCATGCCCGTATTCACCTTGAAGTGGCATCGGGCGCAGAGCCCGTATTTTGCCGCCGTCTTTTGCAAAATCGCGTAATCGGCCGCATCGCCCGCCGAAAAAATCAGACCGTGCAGCGCACCGCGCAAAACTTCCTCTTCGCACAGCGGCGGTGTAAGCACGAGGATATCCTCTGCCACCCCCGCGTAGCGAAGGCGGACGCCTTCTTCCACAAGAGAAACGGCAAACATATCCGCCGTGCCGGACAATATTTTCGCCGCCATGGCTGCGCCATGGCCGTACGCATCGGCCTTTACCACCGCGCAAAACGCCGCACCGGCTGCGCGCAATCTGAAATACTGTGCATTCGAAAGAAGTAAATCCGTGCGAATTACGGCCCTGTTCTGCTGCATCGCTCCCTCCGGCGGTTTCTCCGCCCATATTCAGTATATGAAGGGCGCCGAAAAAAGGCGATAGCAATGCTTAGGTAATATTATAACACATAATACGCTGTTTTAGCAAATATTTTTTCATAAAGGCGCCGGTTTGCAAATACTTTTCCTTTAGAACAGCGCGAAGGCGGCAGAAATCTTCTGCCGCCTTCGCGCAAAATGCTTTGTAAAGCCGCCGGCTCTCTCCGCGCGGCCCTCCCGGCGCAAACCGGGATCCGCACACAACCCGCGCTAACGGCGCGTACCGGCCCGTGGCACACGCAGCAAAAACCAGAATACCGCCAGCGCCTGCAAAAGCGCGGCAAGCACGAAAACCGACCAGTTATAAGGCACAGGCACGCTCAGATACAGTGCGAGAGCAGCCGACCAGAGAAGAAAGGAAACAGCCGCCGTGCGCAGATATTTATTCCCCCATACACCGGCAAAAACGACGCAAAGGATTCCGCAGGCGGGCAGTGCCCAAATAAAAGCAAGCCATACCGGCCCCTTCGCCCCGCACATGAGCGCAAGAAAATAAGCCGCCACCGCGACCACCCATACGAGCAGGCAACTCATAACCGCAACGAGGATACGGCGGCGTATCCTGCCAGGAGCGGGCGGCGCTTTGCGGTCGTTTGCATCCTGTATGAGATAATCGAGCGTAACGCCGTACAGCCGCGCCAGTTCCGCCAGCACGGCTACGTCGGGCAGGCTCTCTCCCCTTTCCCACTTGGAAACCGCCTTGTCCGAATAATTCAGTTTTTCGGCAACCTGCAGCTGCGTATATCCGCAGGCCCTGCGGCATCGTGCAAGATTGCGCGCGACCGTAAACCTCAGTTCTTCCATCTCTGTACCAAAAAGCGGCGCAGCAGCGCCTTCGCTGTTTTCTATTATATACCATAATCGGGTACGGACGCAATCGTTTTGCCGCCGCGCGCGCATATTTCAGCGCGGATTTACTCGAAAAACCTCGTTTTTTACGATGAATACTGCCAACTCTACTGTCGGTAGAATGGGAAAAAATCCCTCTACCGGGCAGATTTTCGGAGTATAGCCGCATTCCGCAAAAGTAGGTTTACTTTTAGCGGAGGCTGCCGTATGATAATTACAGAAGCGGACAATACTTGCCCTTGAACGGACGCACACAGCCGGCGTAACGCACCGCGGCAAACATAAACCGGCCGGCAAATAAATTTGCTTTGCGGATCAATTCCGGCAAATAAATTTGCTTTGCGCCTCGAATTCCGCCGCCGCGATCTGCTTTGCAACGGACACAAAAGAATTACCCGAACGCCCGAAAGAGCAGTGCGGGCGGTACTTATTTCAAATCTGGAAAGGAGGACAAATTTTTTGAAACACAACTTTACAAAAAACAACACCGCCGCGGCTACGCCGCGCGTGACCGTATTCGGCGATTCCATCCCCAAGGGGCTTTACCTGGAAGGCGGGCGCGTGGCGCGCGTCGGGCAAAACGCCGTAACATTGACGGCGGAAAAATTCGGGCTGGAAATCAACAATTTTTCCATATTCGGGCAAACCTTGAAAAAATGCTTTGAAAAAGGTCATTTTGAACGATGGCTCGCCGACAGGCAAAACTTACGCGAGATACCCGTCCTTTCTCTCGGAGGAAACGATTCTGACTACGACTGGGCAGCCGTTGCCGCCTCTCCAGATGCGGAACACCGCCCTTTTACGCCGCTCGGCGAATTTGAGAACATTCTGGAAAAGCTGATTTGTTTACTGAAAAGCGCCGGCGCGGCACCCGTTTTTACCCTGCTGCCGCCCATCGATTCGCAGCGCTATTTTGAAAACGTGATCTCCCGCCGCGCCGACGGGCAGAAAGTGCTGCGCTTTTTTCACGGCGACGTAACGAACATTGCGCGCCACCAGGAATGTTACAGCGGCGCCATTGCGCGCAAAGCAGCCGAACACAACTGCGGCTGCATCGATATCCGCACGCCCCTTTTGTGGCAGCGCGACTACCTCGATCTTATCGCCGACGACGGCGTACACCCCAACGGCAAAGGACACGCGTTGATCGCCGAAACGGTGGCGGAGTATATCCGCGCGAACTATCCGCATCTGGGGCAGGTTTGCGCATCCTGATTTTGCTTTTTTAACTTTTATTGGCGGTAAGCGGCACAAATAACGGGGCGCCGGCATATTCACCGTTCACCGATTTTTACAGTACGGAAGCGCACCGCCCGGTATGATTTCGCAAAAAGAGCCGCCCGAAAGCGGCTTTTTTATTACCTGATCGAACAACGAACGGGATTCGTCAACTGTTTTTCAGCGCGGATATATTTACAAATACAAAAAGGCGGACGCTTGGCCCGCCTTTGAACGCGCAAAGCGCGCTTTTACTCTCCATTCTTTTTACAATTTCCAATCCTGCAGGTATGCTTTCGTGCCTGCGACCATCTCGGCAAAAAGCTGTTCGCTTTGGCTGAGGGTAAGGCCGCTTACCAACGGCTCCGCCACGAAACAGTTGTACGCCTGCGCGATGTCGCGCGAGGCTACGGCGCGGTACAGATTTTCCTGCCGGAGCGAAGTGCTGAGTACGAGTTGTTCCACTGCCCCGCAAAGCGGTTTTCCGCCCATGACGGGGACGATCTCGCCGGCACGGAAAACGGCGTTCGATTCGACCACCGCACCCGGCCGCGCACCTTCGAGCTGCCCTGCGTTGGGAAGGTTCACGTTTGTTCTGTACTCTCCGCAGCCCAAAAGCGCCGCCATCATTTCCGCAAACCTCTCGCCCGACTTTACCGGTTCGACCGGCTGTTTGCCGCTGACAAGGCGTTCGGTCAGCTCCAGACGCTGCCGCAAATCTTTTTTGCGGTATGCCACGCTCGTAAGGCCGAACCCCCATTTTTGCACCGTTCCTGGATCTTTCAGGTACCAGCTGCCGTTACAGAACTCGGCGAGATGTCTGTCGCCGGCGGCCGCGATCTGGCCGTAACGTTCGAACAGATCAAATTTGACAAAATCTGACCCTATAAAGGGATTTTCCTTTATTTTTGCGCTCAGATCGTCCGACTTGTGCGCCGCAATATATTTGCGGTACAGAGGAAACAGGTCTTTCCCCTTGTATTCCGCACGCGTGAACCAGGTAAAATGGTTTACGCCTTTCACATCCGTATCGATGTCTTCCCTCTGTGCGCATTCGCCCGTCTGCTCTTTGACGACTTCGCAAAGCAGCTGCTGCGTTCCGAACACTTCGTGGCAGCAGCCGAATACTTTGATCTTCGGGAACGTACCGCTGAGCATACGCGTGCAGAAGGTCATCGGATTGGTGAAATTGATGACGAATGCCTGCGGACAGTATTTTTCGATTCCCCGCGCAAATTCTTCGAACATCGGCCCGGCACGCATGGCGCGCAGCACGCCTCCCGGCCCGGCAGTATCCCCCACGGACTGATACACCCCGAATTTTTCGCCCGTATGTACGTCGAACTCCATCTCGTCGAACGTTCCGGGAAGTATGGATATTACCACAAAATCGGCACCGCGCAACGCTTCGCCCAGCGTTTTGCTCACACTGTAAATAAATTTCGATTTCACCTGCCCGTTCTCGTTCAGGCGATCGGCGATCACTTTGTTGCATTCCGCCGCCGCGGCGTCGATATCGTACAGCCGCACGCAGCCGCAAAATTTTTCCTGCAGGGCAAGGTCGTACATAAAAGTACGCGCCCATCCCCGCGAACCACCGCCTATATAGGCGATCTGTACATCGCGCATATTGATACACTCTCCTTTCTTTTTAATAAATTATAACAAAATTCTGAAACAAATTACATTAAAAATATTGTCAAAATTGCAAATTTATTATATAATATTGCTATAAAAGACGAGGTGCCGTTATGAGCGATACGGAAAATTTATTTCGGATAGAAAAACCATGCCTCGCAGAAAAAATCTGCGACAAAGACGTGGATGCGCCGTGCATCCTGCATTGCCATGACAGCTATGAACTGTATTTTCTCATTTCCGGCGAACGCACATACATCATCGGCGACCGGTTTTATAACCTTACGGAACACTGCGTGGCGCTCATCCGGCCGGGCGAAATGCACCAGACGAAAGGCTCCCGCTATGAGCGGATACTCGTACAGTTCCGCGAATCTTTTTTGAAAGAATGCTTTACGGACACAGCCGCCGAAAAACTTTTGCAGTGCTTTTCCGCCCGCTGCATATACCTTTCCCCCGCCCGCCGCGCCGAAGCGGAACGGCTGTTCTTTAGAATACTGGACGATTACAGGTCTGATGCCCAGACCTTTCTTTGCCTGCACCTGGCTGAGCTTCTGACACTTTTGAAACTGATCGCTTCGGAAAGCGAAAACTTTACCGAAATACAGCGCATCCGCGACGAAAAATTTTCCCCTATCCTCGAATACATCAATAAAAATTACAAAACGATCGAAAGCATTTCGGAAATTGCGGAAAAATTTTTTATCAGCAAATATTATCTCTGCCATTCGTTCAAAGAACGGCTCGGAATCTCACTGATCACCTATCTGAACAATATAAAAATTTCCAAAGCGCTCGAAATGCTGAAAAATACAAACCTTTCCGTAACCGACGTTGCGCTCGATTGCGGATTCAATTCCGCCGTACATTTTTGCAACACTTTTAAAAAATATATCTCTCTTTCCCCCAAAGAATACCGTGCCACCCTGCGGCAGGCAAACATATGATTTGCGCTTGCAGACAGGCCCCGCAAACAGATCGCAGCCGCAAAAAATGCGGAAAACAAAGATATGCACCCCTAAAGTTTATCTTTTGGGGTGCATTTCAATAAAATTTTGTATTTTTTAAAGCATTTCTCTTATGGCAGGCCAGATCAGTTCGTGCGAGAACCAGTGTGCTTTATCCGTTTGAATAAAGCGGAGATTTTGCGACGCGCCCTCACAGTCATAGACGGCGCCGACCGTTTTCATGACTTTCTTCACGCCCTGCAGAGGGAAAATCTCGTCTTTTTCACCCGCGGCAACGATGAGCTTCCGCGGCGCGATCAGGCAGGCAAGGTCGCCCATATCGAACCATTTCAAGGCACCGGGAATATAATTGCAGCCGCAATGATATACGGCCCCGATCGAATCTTTATAAGAGCACAGCGCACAGCTGACAACGGCGAGCGAAATGCGCTCGTCGGTTGCGGCCGCATAGTATGTGGCGGTGCCGCCCCCGCTGTTTCCCAAGCAGACAATGCGCGACAGATCAAGGCCCGCGCCGACACCGGCAAAATACTGCAACGCGTCGATCCCGCGGGAAATATCCCATACGCGTTCGCCGATGATCGTGCGGCCGAGCAGCAGCGCGGTCGACGTGGCAAAGCGGTCATCCAACGTAAGCGGAGAACGCCTTTCGCCCATGCCCCGCTGTTCGATGACAAGCGCGGCACAGCCGTTTTTCACCGCATTGAGGGCATGCGTTTGACTGGGAAACAATTTTTCGTCCCCTTCGTATTTTTTTATGCCCAAAGAGATGTGCATACCCGTGGAATGCCCTTGCAGACAGACGGCAACGGGATATTTTTCCGTTCCTTCGGGCACAAGCAGGTACGCCGGCACAAGGCAATTTTCCTCACTCTCGTACACAAACCGCGTTTCAGTATATCCGTCCATGCGGCGTTCGTACTCGACCTGTACAGAAACGGGGCGCAGCGGCGGCATATCCCCCAGCAACTGCGCAAGTTTTTCCCGTATCTCTTTTTTCCATGCGGAGTAATCCGCCCCTTTATCGTACGCAAGAATCGGCTGCAACTGATCGATCAGCGCGGCATGGCACCGGTCACCTTCTATCTTTATCATAAAAAAACCTCCCGTCTTCCCTTACCAATATACCAGAAACCCGGCTGAATTTCAATAATAAAATTGCCGTTTGCCGCCTTTTATTAAAACATATTGCCGTATTTATTTCATCAGGCACGGCTGCCCGCAGGCCGGTACAACGGCAAAGGATGTTTACGGAAAGAGCGGCGGACACTTATATGCCCGCCGCTCTTCTTCGGAAAATTTATTCGGTATATTGCTCCGCAGGAAAAATGTGCGACCGTTATTCGATCACAAACACAGTGACGCTGTTTTCGGCGAGCGTGTATTCCAGAACGTTGCCGCAAATTTCCGCCGCCGTTTCCTGCGGGCGAATATTGCAGCGCACGCCGCCGTCGCTGATCTCGTTGATAACGTTTTCGTCGGGATCGGCAAGCGTGACGACGCGCGCCGTTTTCTTTTCGCCGAAGCCGGCGATCTCCGCGCGCATG
>CALVHW010000049.1 GCA_944328905.1 uncultured Clostridia bacterium
CAGAGCGCCAGCGCGCAAACCGCCGCGAGCCACGCCAAAATTTTGCCTTTTTTCATAATCTTTGAACGCCTCCTTTTGCGTTTTTCTGTTTTTATTATAGTATGCTTTTGTGCAAAAGTCAAGTGAACGTTCACCTTTTTTCGTGACCGCGGACACATCCTCACGCCGCCCTGCGGACGCCTTTCCGCCCGCCGATAATTCAATAAAAATTTATCGATAAAAATTTACTTATTACCCTTCAAACAGTTTACTTTTTTGAAAATTCGTATTATAATACATATGGTTTCAGACAAGGAACCGCAAAACACAGCGAAAAAATTTCTGTAAAAGGAGAAACAATTATGGCAAGATTCACACTGCCCAGAGATCTGTATCACGGCAAAGGCGCCCTCGAAAACCTGAAAAATTTGCAGGGCAAACGCGCGATCGTGTGCGTAGGCGGCGGCTCGATGAAGCGTTTCGGCTTCCTCGACAGGGCGATCGGCTACCTCAAAGAGGCGGGCATGGAAGTAGACCTCATCGAGGGCATCGAGTCTGACCCCTCCGTGGAAACGGTGATGGCGGGCGCAAAGAAGATGGAAGAGTTCCAACCCGACTGGATCGTGGCGATGGGCGGCGGTTCGCCGATCGACGCGGCCAAAGCCATGTGGATTAAGTACGAATATCCCGAAACGACCTTTGAGGACATGTGCAAAGTGTTCGGCCTGCCGCAGCTGCGCACGAAGGCGCACTTCTGCGCTATCCCCTCCACTTCCGGCACGGCGACGGAAGTGACGGCGTTTTCCATCATCACCGACTACCAGAAAGGCATCAAATACCCCATCGCGGACTTTGAGATCACGCCCGACGTGGCGATCGTCGACCCCGAACTCGCGGAAACGATGCCCGCCAAACTGACGGCGCACACGGGTATGGACGCACTGACGCACGCCGTGGAAGCGTATGTTTCCACCTGCAACTGCACGTACACCGATCCCCTCGCCGTGTACGCGGCCGAACTGATCACGAAAAACCTCGTGAAGTCGTTTAACGGCGACATGGCCGCGCGCGACACGATGCACGACGCGCAGTGCCTGGCGGGCATGGCGTTCTCGAACGCGCTGCTGGGCATCGTACACTCGATGGCGCACAAAACGGGCGCGGCGTTCAAAAACGGCCACATCATTCACGGCGCGGCGAACGCGATGTACCTGCCCAAGGTCATCAAATTCAATTCGAAAGACGCCGCGGCGAAAAAGCGCTACGGGCAGTTGGCGGATTACCTGCACCTCGGCGGCAGCAACGACGACGAAAAGGTGGATAAACTCATCGCCCTCGTGCGCAAGATGAACGACGAGCTGAAAATTCCGCAGTCCATCAAAAACTACGGCAACGGCGGCGTGATCGTAGACGAAAGCGAGCGCATGGTTCCCGAAGACGAGTTTCTCGCCAAGGTGCACGACATTGCGGTGAACGCCCTTGCCGACGCCTGCACGGGATCGAACCCCCGCCAGCCTTCCGTGGAAGAGATGGAAAAACTGCTCAAATGCTGCTACTATGATACGGAAGTAGATTTCTAATAAGTTCACGAAAATTTGTGAAAAGAGTTCACAAATTTTCCGTGATTTTTAAGAAAAACCCAACGTTCGCCGTTTTACGGCTCTGCGTTGGGTTTTTCTTCTGCCGCTCGTCGCAACAATGTAATTTTCGCGCGCGGCTATTCGCCGCTTGCTTATATACTTTTGTTGCTCCTCTTCCCAAAAAATCTTTGCTGCGCAAATCTTTTTCGGGATACCCTGTTTATTAGGGGCCCTCCATTATAGAAAACGCGGCATTCATCTTTTCCTCCAAAGCGCTCACGCGCAAATTGGGTTGCGCTGCGGGAAAGCGCGGTTTCCCTTGCGCGATTGTTTATGCCGCTGTTTCACCCCTTCCATAAGCCGTAAGTATGCGGCAATTTGAGTGCGCTTTCCGCAAAGCGCGGTTTGCGGACGCGCAGTAAATAATTTTAACTCGGCGAAATCTTTTCGGGCTGCCGAAAACATTTCGTCCGACCTTTTAGGGAGAAACCACCGTTCGAACGCTTTGCGTTCTCTGCGGTGTTTTCTCCCTCTTTTTGTATAACGAAAAACAGAGCGGAGAATTTTTGTTCTCCGCTCTGTGTATGTCCGTTCGAAAAATTTACCTTTTCCGAAGGATAAGCATATTCAATTACACCACGCCCTGCGCCATCATCGCCTCGGCCACTTTTTCAAAGCCCGCGATGTTCGCACCGACGACGTAGTTGCCTTCAAAGCCGTACTTCTTCGCCGCCGCGTCGATATTTTTGAAGATGTTCGCCATGATGCCTTTCAGTTTGGCATCGACTTCTTCGAACGACCAGAACAGCCTGCCGCTCGACTGCGCCATTTCGAGCGCCGAGGTGGCCACGCCGCCCGCGTTCGCCGCCTTGCCGGGCAGGAACACGACGCCGCTCTTTTGCAGCACTTCGGTGCCCGCCAGCGTGGTGGGCATATTCGCGCCCTCGGCGACCATTTTCACGCCGTTTTTGACGAGCGTTTTTGCCGACTCTTCGTCCAGTTCGTTCTGCGTGGCGCAAGGGAGCGCGATGTCGCACTTCACCGTCCAAACGCCTTTGCAGCCCTCGTGGTACTCGGCGCCCTTGACGCGCGCGGCATACTCTTTGATGCGGCCCCTTTCGACCTCTTTGATCTGCTTTACAACGGCGAGATCGATGCCGTTTTTATCGTACACGTAGCCGTTGGAATCGCTCATGGTAACGACTTTCGCGCCCAGCTGCTGCGCCTTCTGGCAGGCGTAAATGGCAACGTTGCCCGAGCCGCTGATGGCGACCGTTTTACCGGCGAGCGAATCGCCCTTGCCGGCGAGTGCCTCCGCGGTGATGTAAACGAGGCCGTAACCGGTGGCCTCGGTACGGACGAGCGAACCGCCGTAGGTGAGCCCCCTGCCCGTGAGCACGCCGACGTGCTCGTCGCGGATCCTCTTATACTGGCCGAACAGGAAGCCGATCTCGCGGCCGCCCACGCCGATGTCGCCGGCGGGTACGTCGGTATCCGCACCGATGTGGCGCTGCAATTCGGTCATAAAGCTCTGGCAGAAACGCATGATCTCGTTGTCGCTCTTGCCTTTGGGATCGAAGTTGGAACCGCCCTTGCCGCCGCCGATGGGAAGGCCGGTGAGGCTGTTTTTGAAGATCTGTTCAAAGCCCAAAAATTTGATGATGGACAGGTTGACGGACGGGTGGAAGCGCAGGCCGCCCTTGTACGGGCCGATGGCGCTGTTGAACTGCACGCGGTAGCCCTTATTCACCTGTACGTTGCCCTTATCGTCGATCCAGGGAACGCGGAACATTACCACGCGCTCCGGCTCGACAAGGCGTTCCAGCAGGCTGGCCGCTTCGTATTTCGGATTGGCGTTGATGGCCGGCTCGAGGCTGTGCAGAACTTCGGTGACCGCCTGATGGAATTCAGGCTCGTTCGGATTCTGCGCTTTTACGCGCTCCAGAACTCTCTCTACATACGACATAATGAAAAAACTCCTTTGTTTTTCTTTTCCCGAATATTTTAGCACTATTTTCGGAAATTGGCAAACGTTATGCCGCCTTTTCTGTTATTACAATAATTTATAGCAAGTATAATCTGCAATTTTTGCTCGCCCGCAATTTTTGCTCGCCCGCCGTACCTGCCCCGCCGCTTTTATTTGTTGCCGCGCTGTTTTTTCGCACGAATCCGACGCGCTTTTACTCTTCTCTGCGGCCGCCGCGCTCGCGCACGTTCAGCCCGCGCAGCAACGAAAGGCCGGAGATCAGTTCGTCGAGCGCGTCTTCGTACTGCTCCGCGGGCGCACAAGCGCGTTCCCGTTTCTCCGCGCCGTCGCGGCAGCCCCGCGCGCTGCGTTCCTCCCCGGCCGCAGCGCGCGCGTATGTCCGCGAAAACCGGCCGCCTCGCGTACTCACGCCGCGCTCCCGGCGGTTTTCCGCCGCGCGCCGGTTCGCCAGGCGCACATCTTCCAGGCGGACGACGGAAAACAGCGCCGAAGCCGCCTCGTCGCCCGCCACGGGCGCGAGAAGAAAGGCTGCCGCTTTTTTTGCGCGGGCGGCCTGCAATTTTGCCTCCGCACAGCGCGCGCTCGCAAACGCGTTTTCGCGGCGGCGCACCGCCCCGCCCGCGCTCTCCTGCGGCAAAAGAATGGTTTGTTCCGTCTTTCTGCTCTTAAAAAACAACATAATTGGCTTGTCCTCCCTGTTTACGGCGCCATTATACTATAAATAACTTGACAGATATTGTCATATATATTAAAATATTTTCAGAAATTCAAAAAAAATTTTGAGGTTGGACATGAAATTCCAGGTAATGCTGAAAATTTTGTTTACACTGCTGCGAAAACGGAAAACGAGTGCGGCGCAGCTTGCCGCCGAAAACGACGTATCCGAACGGAGCATACACCGATATGTGGAAGAGTTGATCGTATCGGGGGTTCCGATAGATATCATACGCGGCAGGGGCGGCGGAATATGCCTGCCCGATACATATAAACTGCCGGAAAATTTTTTCACCAAAGAGGAATATGCGGCGGCGCGCAACGCGCTCGGCGCGCTGTACGAGCAGCTGCCCGACGAAACGGTGAAAAGTGCGCTGGAAAAGCTGGACAGGCGCAATAAGGAAGACAGCCGCAACCTGACTATTTCCGGCAATATTCTCGTAGACAGCGGCACCTGGGGCGACGCCTACGATTTTTCGGAAAAGCTGCGCGTGCTGGAAGAGGCGACGGAAAACCGCGCCTGTTTAGACATCTTATATATAGACCGCACGGGCGCGGAGAGCCGGCGGACGGTGGAGCCGCACCTGCTCGTTTTCAAACAGAATATTTGGTACATATACGCATGGTGCCGCAAGCGCGAAGATTTCCGGCTGTTCCGCGTCGGGCGCATTCGCAGCGCGCGCAGAACGGGCGAAACGTTCGAAAAACGCCCCTTCGACCGCGACAGCCTGCCGCTTAAATTCAACTTTGCGCAGACGGAACTGGTCGACTTGAAACTTTCCGTGCAAAAGCGGGCGCTGCCCGACCTGGAAGAATGGCTGGGCGTAGACAATATCCGCACCGATGCGGACGGGAATCTCACCGCCTCCGCCGTGCTGCCCGGCGGCGACGTGCTGCTCTCCAAAATTTTGAGTTTCGGGAGCGACGTGACCGTATTGGCCCCGCAAAGCGTGGCGGACGAGGTGAAGGCGCGCGCAAAGGAGATCGCCGCGCGGTATGAATGAACTTTCCCCTATAACTCCCGCAAAGCCTTGCAAGACAACAGCGGGGCGAAGAAACGATGGTTTCTCCGCCCCGCTGTTCTTGCTTTTTACAGATAAAACTATACGCAGCCGCATAGATTTTTGCAGTACGTTACAGCAAAATGCAGATCACGCCGCCCTTGCCCTCGTTGACGATGCGCGTGAGGGCGCGGCGCAGCTTTCCGCAGGCTTCGTCGGGCATCACCTTGTCATCCAGACCCGAACGCACCATGTCTTTGAAGGTGCGGCCGAACATATCCGTGTTCCAGAGCCCCTCGGCGTCCTTTTCGTAACTGTCCATCACGCCGCGGGCGATCTCCTCGCCGCGCGCGCCGTCGCCCGTGACGGGGCTGACTTCGCTGTGCACGTCTACGCGGATGATGTGGTATGTAGGCGCATCCGCTTTGAGTTTTACCCCGCAGCGGGTGCCGCGGCGGAACAGTTCCGGCTCGCCCAGCACGAGGTCACACTCGGCGGGGCCGGCAATGCCGTAGCCGACCTCTTCCGCCGCCTTGAACGCGTTGCGGTAACGGTCGGCAAACTTTTTCGCGTCGCCCAGTTCGCTCACGTACGCCATCAGGCGCAGATCGTCTGTGATCTCCGCGCCGCACTCTTCGGAAAGCACGCGGTAAAAGAGTCCTTCGCCCGCTTCGAGCGTGCAGCGCACCTTGCCCGTCGCCGCGTCCGATTCTATGCCTGTGCAGAGGATATCCCCTTCCGAAAAGGCGCTTTCCATGCGGGAACAATCGCGCATACAGCGCACGGCGGGCGATGTTTCGCGCACGCGGTTCAGAATATCCGACACGATGCGGCTGTTTTCGGGCAGCACGCGGATCCAGTCGGGCAGGTACAGTTCCATCGAGCAGACGGGAAAGGAAAAGAGCAGCTCCTGCGCCGCGAACGACACGTCGCCTTTTTCGCAGTCGACGGAAAAAGCCGCCCCGCACTTTTCGGCGAGAGCCGCCCGCCGCGCGGCGCACGCCTCGCCCTCGGGCGCGGCGGAATTGACGAGCACGACGAACGGCTTTCCGCTCGCCGCTATGCGGCGCATGACCTCTTCTTCGCTTGCCGCCGCGCCGAAGCTGCCGTCCGCTGCGATCAAAATGATGCAGTCGCAGTCGGAAAAATCCCCCGCCTTATACTCGCGCAGGGTGAGCGAAAAGCCGTTTTCGCCCGCGCAAGAGGCCGAATCGCAGCCGTTCTCTTCGGAAAGCGACGCGCGCAGCGGAAAAGCCGTTTCCGAAAACCGCCGCACGAACGCGCTCTTCCCCGCCCCGGCGGGGCCTGCCACGGCGATGTTGATTTTGCCGCCCGTGCGCGCCGCCAGGCCCTCGTAAATTTCATTCATCATAAAAACAGCCTCCATATATCTTTACCGGGATATACGGAAGCCGACATTGCCGCAAAGCCCCCGTATCCGCCTGTTACAGTTCAGTATATGAGGCCGCGCGGCGAAATATGAAAAAATTTTTTTCGCCGCGCGCAGCGCACGGCGGCGCGGCAATGCACGGCGCGGCGAGTAGTATCGTTTATAAAACCAAAGCCGCCGCGCAAAAAACGGATACAAAAGCCGCCGCGCAGAATGCGCGGCGGCAAACCAAACAATTATGATTTTTTGTGCGAAAGTTTTTTGACGGATGTGCGGTGCTCCTCGCCTGCCAGAAGCGCCGCGATGTTTTTGCGGTGCGCGAACCAGGTGAGAAAGCAGTCGAACACGAGCAGGCAGAACAGCGCGATCACGAAGCCGTTGGTCAGTTCCCCCGCATAGCGCACGCCGAACACGATGCCCTGCACCGCCGCCAGCAAAGACACGCCGAGCAGCGAACCCATCGAGCCCCACTCGCTCGCCCAGATGTAAAAGAGCGTTAAAAGCAGGATACCGAACGCCACGAAGAACATCCACCACACTTCGCAGCTCAATGCGAAGGTGTACATACCCAGCGTGGAGGCGATGCCCTTGCCGCCCTTGAACTTCATGGTGACGGGATAGATGTGCCCGACGATGACGAACACGCCGCACACATACCGCGCGAGGTCGGAAACAAGCACGTCGGTGCCCGCGAACACGCAGCCGCGGAAGATGAAATACCCCGCCAGTACGGGGATGCCCGCCTTGAACATATCGCAAAAGAGGGTGATCGCGCCGATTTTCAGGCCGAACTGGCGGCTCATGTTCATCGTGCCGGGGTTGCCGCTGCCCATTTTGCGCACGTCTTTGTGCTTGAAGCGCGAGATGACGAGCGCGAAGTTGAAGCAGCCGATAAAATACGACACGACCGCCATCACCAAAAACCAGTACCAGATTTCAGAAAAGGAAAGCTGCGTCATGCCGTCACCCCATCATGCCGCTCTCGTTGTCGCCGCGCGGGCGCAGAACGATGCGCACGGGCGTGCCCGAAAAATCGAATGCGCCCCGAATGACGTTTTCCAGATACCGCTTATAGGAAAAGTGCATCAGGTTTTCGTCGTTGACGAACAGAACGAAGGTGGGCGGGCAGACGGACGGCTGCGAGCAGTAGTAAATTTTCAGCCGCCTGCCGTTCACGGACGCCGGTTCGTTGGTGCGCACGGCGCCGAGGATGAGGTCGTTGAGGGTGCCGGTGGGGATGCGGCGGTTGGCGTTGGCGTACACCTCGCGCGCGATCTGCAGCACCTTTTCGGCGCGCCGCCCCGTTTTGGCGGAGATGTACACCGAACGGTAGTAATCCATGAATTTGAGGTCGGCTTTGAGTTTTTCTTCAAACTTGTTGATGGTGCCCGTATCCTTTTCGATCAGATCCCACTTGTTCATTACGAGCACGGAGGGCTTGCCCTGCTCGTGCACATAGCCGACGATCTTCACGTCCTGCTCGGTGAGCCCTTCCGCGGCGTCCACCACGAGCAGGCACACGTCGGCGCGGCGCACCGCGTCGAAGGCGCGCAGCACGCTGTAATACTCCACGTCGTCGGAAACGCTGCGCTTGCGGCGGATGCCCGCCGTATCGATGAGCGTGTATTTTTGGCCGTCCAGTTCGAAGGGCGTATCGATGGCGTCGCGCGTGGTGCCGGCGATGTCGGTGACGATGGTGCGTTCAAACCCCAGGAGCCTGTTCACCAAACTGCTCTTGCCGGCGTTCGGCTTGCCGACCACGGCGATCTTCAGGCGGTCGGCCTCTTCTTCGTCGCCGCCCTCGAACTGCTCCACGGCGGCATCGAGCACGTCGCCGATGCCCTGCGAATGTTCGGCGGATACGGCGTACGGCTCGCCGAGGCCGAGCGCGTAGTACTCGAACAGTTTGTCCTGCGAAAAGGTGTCGATCTTGTTGACGACGAGGATGACCGGCTTTTTGCTGCGGCGGAGTTTATCCGCCACGTCGTAATCGGACGAGGTCAGCTCCTCCCTGCCGTCCACCACGAGCAGGATGACCTGCGCCATTTCGATGGCGACGTCCGCCTGGCGCAGAATTTCACTCCACATCGTGTCTTCAGAGTTGAGTTCGATGCCGCCCGTATCGACGACGGTGAACTTTTTGCCCCGCCACACGGCGTCGGCATACAGCCTGTCGCGCGTGACGCCCGGCCGGTTTTCGGTGATGGAGATCTTTCTGCCCGCTATTTTATTGAAGAGGGTGGATTTGCCCACGTTGGGGCGCCCCACGATCGCAACCAAAGGGTTTGCCATGTTCTGCTCCGGCGGATGTTCGCCGCAAGGGGGAAAATCCGCAAATTATTCTCCTCTATTATACAAAAAAAAGCGGCGTTTGTAAAGAAAAAAGCGGCCGCCCGCAGGCTGACCGCTCTTTTGCAAATTTTTTAAAAAAGTCCGAGAATCGCACTGGCAACATACAGCGCCACGGCCACCCAGAAAACGATCACCCAGGTTTTGCCGTGCGCACGCGCAAACGAATACGCGCCGAACGCGATGCCCAAAAGCAGGGCGATGTCTTTGATAAGACGCAGTACGCTGAACAGCGCGCCGCTCACGTCTACGCCGACGAGGGGCAGAAGGTTTTGGACAAAAATAAGAACTGCCGCCAAAAGCAAGGTCACAAAGCAGCACAGTTTAATAAAATCCCTGCGCGCCTGGCCTTCCGTTCTCTGCCTGTTGTTGCTGTTGCCGTTGTTTGCCATAAAATTCACACTCCTTTAATTTTATTTCGCCTATATTTTACCACGGCAGGCAGCTTTTGACAAGCAAACGGGCGGCAAGTTTTGCAAAAAAATAGCGACGTGTGCCGAAAACGGATAATACGTTTGGTGCAAAAACGCCCCGTGTGCGGAAGCCGCCCGCCGCCTCCGCGCGTTGAGAGCCGCCGGCAAAAGGCCGCAAAAGCAAGGCCGCCCGCGCTCTCATAAAAGCGCGGGCGGGCCGTTTACTTATCGTAGATATACACGGCGTCTTCGCCGTCGTTCTCCGCAAAACGCACGGCGATGCCCTCGCGCGCGGCGGTGGGCACGTTTTTGCCGATGAAATCTGCCTTGAACGGCAGTTCGCGGTGGCCGCGGTCGATGAGCGCCAGAAGCTGCACTTTGGCGGGGCGCCCCATCGCCATCACTTCGGAAATGGCGGCGCGCACCGTGCGGCCGGTGTACACCACGTCGTCGCACAGCAGCACGGTTTTTCCGTCGACCGGAAAGCCGACCTCGCTGCCCGAAAACACGACCTCGGAAGACAGGTCTTCCAGATCGTCGCGGTACAGCGAAATATCGAACACGCCCATGGGCACGCTGCATCCCTCGATGCCGTCGATGCAGGCTTTGATGCGCTCCGCCACGGTGATGCCGCGCGTGCGGATGCCGATGATGACGAGGTTTTCGGCGCCCTCGTTCTTTTCGATGACCTGGTGCGCCAGGCGGCGGAAGGTATTTTCCATGCCGGCGGCGTCCATCAGTTTCCCTTTGATGTTCATAATTTTTTATCCCTTTTTCGTGCCCGTATCGAGGATTTCCAGCACGCGCACGAAATGCGGCGGCAGCGGCGCCTCGAACGACATGCGCTCCCCCGTTTTCGGGTGCGTGAAGGTGAGTTTGCAGGCGTGCAGCAACTGGCCGTTCAGCCCGAATTTCTGTTTTTTGCTGCCGTACACGGGATCGCCGACGATGGGGTGCCCGATGTGGCGGCAGTGCACGCGGATCTGGTGCGTGCGCCCCGTTTCCAAAAAGAACCGCACGAGCGTGTACCCCTGCGGGTAGCGCCGCTCCACTTTATAATTGGTGGCGGCGTACCTGCCCTTTTCTTTGGAAACGACCGCCATTCTGATGCGGTCGCGCGGATCGCGGCCGATGTACGTTTCGATGCGCCCCTCGTCCTCTTTGAAAACGCCGTCGCACAGGGCGAGGTATTCGCGGCGGCAGGGCTTTTCGGCGATCTGCGCCGAGAGCGACAGATGCGCCGCGTCGTTTTTGGCGACGACGAGAAGCCCCGAAGTATCCTTATCGATGCGGTGCACGATGCCCGGCCGCACCACGCCGTTGATGGTGCTCAGGCTTTTCAGCCGGAACAGGAGCGCGTTGACCAGCGTGCCCGAAAGGTTGCCGCTGCCCGCGTGCACGGTGAGCCCCTGCGGCTTGTCGATCACCGCCACGTCGTCGTCTTCATACACGATCGAAACGGGGATATCCTGCGGCGTGAGGTCGAGCGTCTGCGGCGCGGGGATATCTGCCTCCACCGCATCGCCCGCGGCGACGGGGTGCGCGGCCTTTGCCGGCTTTCCGTTGACGGATACGGCGCCGCCGTCGATCATCTTTTTTGCCGACGAACGCGTGACGCCCAGCCGTTCGGATAAAAACACGTCGAGGCGCGCACACGGCGCCTCTGCCGTAAAAATGCGCCTTTCCATGATCAGCCGTCGGAAAGCGGCCCGATATCTTCGCCCGATTCTTCCGCTTTGGCGGCGTGTTCGTTCAGGTCGGCCGCCGCCTCTTCCAACTCCTTCTCCTCTTTTTTCTTATTGGGGCGGAACACCGCGTCGTCGTCGACGAACAGCAGCGCGAGAATGAACATGACCGCGCCGATGAAGATGGCGATATCCGCGAGATTGTTGGAAAACTGTACGAACCCGAAATTCATCCAGATCAGGTCGCGCACGCCGCTCATGACGCTGCGGTCGATGAGGTTGCCCGCCGCGCCGGCCATGATGAGCACGAGCGCCACGCGCAGAAAGCGCTTGCGGCGGGCGGTCTTTATAAAGAATATGAAAAACACCACGATCGCCACCGCCGTGACGGCAATGAATACGGGCATTGCCCACGGCTTATCGCCGAACCAGCCGAACGATACGCCTGTATTGACCGTTGTATCGATGCCGAGAAAATCCGGTATCCAGGTAAGCAGCGAGCTTTTCGGCCCCATCACGGCAAAGGCGATCGCCTTGGTGATCTGATCGGCAAAAAGCACGAGCAGAAACAAGAGTAAATAGCTCATGTATTTATATATCTCCTTCGTCCTCGTCCATCAGGCCGAGATTTTTGCAAAGTTTTGCTAGGTCAAGGTCGCCCTTGGGATTGAGCACGTCGTCGAGGTTGAAGCCGGTTTCCTCCTCCTCACTCTCCATGTACTTGCCGATGACCGCCTGCGGATCGAACTTTTCGGGCGGCGTTTGCCCGCCCGCTGCGGCGGCCTGCGCACCCGCTGCGCCGGCTGCGGCGCCCTTGCCTGCGAACCTGCCCTCTTCCCTGCCCAGAAGCGCGGAGAGGTCTTCGGCAAATTCACTGTACTTTTTCGCCTCTTTGGGCAGAACGTCTGCCATCTGCGCGGCGAGGCTCTTCCACTTATCGGCGAACAGGCGCAGCGTTTTCCACTCCGCTTCCGCCGAAATGCGGTAGAACTCGCGGATCTCTTCGCCCTTTTCCTCCGCGTCGACGATGGCGCGGCCGACGCGCCCCTCGCGCTCTTTGTACTCCGCGATGCTGGCGCGCAGGCTGCGGTTTTCCGCCGTGAGCCCGTCGATACGGTAATTGAGCTGGCGCATCTTGATCTCGTAAGCCTCGCGGATGCCCGCGATGAGTTTTTCCATCTCCTGCTGGGTAAATTTTTTAGCCATTTTCGCCCCTTATCTCTGCAATCAGATTCTTCTTTACGTCATATAGTTTTTGCGACAAATCCACTTTATAAACGTGGGGATTTATGAGCCGCTTGTACTCTTCCCAAAAACTCTCTTTTTCGCGCGCGGCGTAATCGCACACCGCGGAGAGCGGCGGAAACTCGTACACTTGCTTTCCGCCTAAAAATACGGGCACGGAGAGCGGACGCACCGAATAATCGGTGAACGTAGTCCTCTTCCACGTATCCACGGGGTGGAAAATGGTGAGCGGAGCGGAGGTATCGATCTCTTCCCCGCGCAGGCAGATGAGGTCTGCCTCCGCCTTGCCGGTGGCATTGCCGTAGATGCGGTACACCTGTTTGAAACCGGGGTTGGTGATCTTATCGGAATTGTCGGAAAGTTTGATTTTGGGAACTTCTCCGCCCGCTTTCGGATACAGCGCCGAAAGTTTGTACACGCCGCCGAGCGCGGGCATATCCGCGCTGGTGATGAGTTTGGTGCCCACGCCCCACAGGTCGATCTTCGCGCCCTGCGCTTTGAGGGAGGAGATGACGTATTCGTCGAGATCGCCCGACGCGCAGATGATGGCATCGGGGAACCCCGCCTCGTCGAGCATACGCCGCGCGCGCTTGGATAAATACGCGAGGTCGCCGCTGTCCAGCCGGATGCCCTTTGGCTCGTGCCCCGCCGCGCGCAGTTCGCGGAACACGCGGATGGCGTTGGGCACGCCGCTTTTCAGGGTGTCGTAGG
>CALVHW010000050.1 GCA_944328905.1 uncultured Clostridia bacterium
CTTTTACGTCTGAATAGAAAACCGAACCGTTTTGCTCCTCCACCGATACGGTAAAGGGCACGCTGCCCGTTTCCATCTGCAAAAACAGGCCCGTGCGTCCGCCTTCGTACTCGACCGTGATGGCGCGGTTTTTGCCGTTTGCCGTGCACATCATGCGGCGCGCGCCGCCCTTCATGACCGCGGTGAGCACCTCGAAAATATGGATGCCGTATATTTCGAAGGTGTGCGGGCCGGCCGCCACGCACGTTTTTGCCCCCTCCGCCGCCTCGCGGAACCGCGCGATCTCGTCGGCAAAGCGCAGAGCGGAGGAAGAATACATGGGCGTATGATACGCGGCGGCAAGATCAAACATTCGCTGCGCCGCCGCCCTGTCGGGGGCGAACGTTTTATCGATATAAACGGGTTTGCCGCTGCGCAGGGCAAGATCGGCAAGCGCTTCGTGCTGTTCGGGATTATCGGGCGAAAGCACGACGATGCAATCGGACAGTTCTACCAGTTTTTCGATAGAGCCGACGCGCTCCACACCGTATTTTTTGCACCACTCGTCTGTGGTCAATCCGCCCCAGGGAGAAGCCTCGAGCGCGGCGTAGGCGTAGCATACGTCGATACCCGCACGCTGTGCCGCAGGGTTTTTACGGATCATATCCGGATAGTTGTTTGCGTGCCATTCATCGAGAAAATAGTCGATAAAGCCGATTTTTTTCATATCTTCCTCCCCGGCGCCGCATTGCGTGCGCCTGCCGCGGAACGCGGTTTGCCTTCCGCCTCGTTTTTGTTTTATTGTATCACAAACGGGGCGCGCGGGCAATATCCTGCCTTTACCGAAAATTTATCCGATTTTTACTTTTGCCACGCACTGCCCGGAGCGCGCACGAACGGTGCCGCAAAAGCGCAAAAAACGCGGGCGGCTTGTTGCCGCCCGCGCCGCGCATTGCTGCGTGTATATTGCCGCGTTTGCATTTTTTCTGTTTCCGCGCCGCCCTGTGCGGCCGCGCTTTACGCCTGTTCGAACTGCGAATTGTACAGATCTGCATAGAAACCGTTCTGCGCCAGAAGCTGTTCGTGGTTGCCCTTTTCGACGATGTCGCCGTCTTTCATCACCAAAATGAGGTCGGCGTTTTTGATGGTGGAAAGGCGGTGCGCGATGATAAACGACGTGCGCCCCACCGTAAGTTTATCCATCGCCTGCTGGATGAGCACTTCGGTGCGCGTATCGACGGAACTGGTCGCCTCGTCCAGGATGAGCATGGGCGCGTTTTCGATCATGGCGCGCGCGATGGTAACAAGCTGTTTCTGCCCGGCGGAAAGGTTGGCCTTGTCGTCGAGCACGGTGTCGTACCCTTTCGGGAGCGTCATGATATAGTGGTGCAGCCCCACCGCCTTGCAGGCGCGCACGACCTCCTCGTCGGAAACGTTCTGCTTGCTGTACACTACGTTTTCGCGGATGGTGCCCTCGAACAGCCAGGTATCCTGCAACACCATACAGAACAGATCGTGCACGTTTTCGCGCGTGAGTTCGCTTGTGGGAATGCCGTCTATTTTGATGCAGCCGCCGTTCACCTCGTAAAAGCGCATGAGCAGGTTGACCATGGTGGTTTTGCCCGCGCCCGTGGGGCCGACGATGGCGACCTTCTGCCCGGCCTTGGCTTCGGCGGAGAAATCGTGGATGATGATGCGGCCGGGATCGTAGCCGAAACGCACGTGCTCGAACACGACGTCGCCGCGCACCTTGTCGGCAGGGAGAACCGCCGTTTTGCCGCTCTCGTCGGCGAGTTGTTCCTCTTCCAAAAATTCAAACACGCGCTCGCTCGCCGCCGCGGCGGACTGCATACTCGTGAACGCCTGCGCCAGCTGCGAGAGCGGCGAGGTAAACAGGCGCACGTACAGCGTGAAAGCGACGATGGTGCCGAACCCGGTGATGGGGCCGTTGACCAAAAGCACCGCGCCGACGACGCACACCGCCACATAGCCGAAGTTGCCGATAAACGCCATGAGCGGCTGCATCAGGCTGGAAAAGAACTGCGATTTCCAGGCGCTGGTATAGAGTTTGCCGTTGATCTCGTCGAACACCTTTTTCACGTTTTCTTCGGCATTGTACGCTTTGACGACGTTGTGCCCGGCGTACGACTCTTCGATGTGGCCGTTGATGTCGCCCAGATACCGCTGCTGCCGCGCGAAATACTTCTGCGATTTGCCCATGATGAGGAACATGAACACAAAGCCGATGAGGCTGGCGCCGATGGCCGTGAACGCCATGATCCAGTTGGTGACGAACATCATGACGATACTGCCGATGAGCATCACGACCGCCGTAACGAAGGTGGTGACCGACTGGTTGAGCGTCTGGCCGATGGTATCTACATCGTTGGTGACGCGCGAAAGGATGTCGCCGATGGAGTTGGAATCGAAATATCTGAGGGGCAGAAGGTTGATCTTTTCGGAGATGGCGGTGCGCAGGTTGCGCGAGTTTTTCTGCGTGACGGTGGCCATGATCACGCCCTGCACGTACGAACAGATCAGCCCCGCGCCGTAGAGGCAGACGAGCAGCACGCACAACTGCGTGACTTTTGCCATATCCATCTCGTACACGCCGGGAATATTGTCGCGTATGAAAGAACCCTGAATGGCATCGGTGAGGTCGCTCAGAACGTTGGGGCCGACGAGGTTGAGCACCGTGCCCGCCACCGCGAACACGAGCGCGACGATGACCGCCGCAATGAACGGCTTGATGAACAGGATGAGTTTGCCCATCGCCTTTTTGAAATCTTTGGGTTTTTCCGCCACGCGCGGGCCGGGGCCGTGCGGGCCGCCGGGGCCGCGGCGCATCGGGCGCCTTTCGGTGTTGTCACTCATGCGCGGTCACCTCCCATTGAATTTTCCAGTTCCTCTTTCGAAAGCTGCGAGTACGCGATTTCCTTATACACGTCGCACGATTTCATCAGTTCGTCGTGCGTGCCCTGCCCCACGACGTTGCCCTCGTCTAAAACGACGATGAGGTCGGCGTCGCGGATGGTGCCGATGCGCTGGGCGACGATGAGCGAGGTCGCCCCGCCCGTTTCCTCTTTGAGCGCGGTGCGCAGCAGGCGGTCGGTCTTGTAGTCGAGCGCGGAAAAGGAATCGTCGAAGATGTAAATTTCAGGGCGTCGGCAGACGGCGCGCGCGATGGCCAGGCGCTGTTTCTGCCCGCCCGAAAAGTTGGTGCCGCCCTGCGCCACGTGCGCCGAATAGGTATCGTCTTTCTGTTCGATGAACTCCTGCCCCTGCGCGATGCGCACCGCCTCTTTTACGTCGTCGAGCGAGTACTGCGTGCCGTCCTTTTCGCCGTAGGCGACGTTGCTCTCCACCGTGCCCGAAAACATCACGGCGCGCTGGGGAACGTAGCCGATTTTGTCGTGCAGGGCGCGGAGCGTGTATTCCTTTACGTTCACGCCATCCACGAGCACCTCGCCCTCCGTGGCGTCGTAAAAGCGGGGCACGAGGTTGATGGCGGTGGATTTGCCGCTGCCCGTAGAGCCGATAAAGGCGACCGTTTGCCCCTTTTCCGCCTTGAAGCTCACGTTGTGCAGCACGTATTCGCTGGCGTCGGGATACTTGAAGGAAACGTTCCTGAATTCCACCGTGCCGACGGGCGAACCTGCGGGCGAGGCGGCGAGCGGGCCGTCCTGTATGCTCGACTGCGTATCCAGCACCTCGCCGATACGGCGCACGGAAACCATGGCGCGCGGCAAGATAATAAAGATCATTGCCAGCATCATGAAGGCCATCACGACCTGCATGGCATAGCCGGAAAACGCCGCCATCTGGCCGAACAGCTGCGAGCGTTCCGCCGCACCGAGCAATTCGTCGTTGATGAGGTACGCGCCGATCCAGTAGATGGCGAGCGTCAGTCCGCTCATGATCATCGTCATTACCGGAGCCATGACCGCCATGGCGCGGGAGGTGAACAGCTGCGTGTTCGTGAGGTCGTCGTTGGCTTTGGCGAACTTCTCTTCCTGGTATTTTTCGGCATTGTACGCGCGCACGACGCGCACGCCCGTCAGATTTTCCCGCGTGACGGAGTTGAGGTTATCCGTAAGTTTCTGCACTTTGCGGAACTTCGGGAACACGGCGATGAGGATGAACAGCATCATCACGACCATGATGACGACGGCCGCCGCCGTAACGACAGACCACTGCCACTGGCGGGTGAGAATTTTGCAGATCGCCCAGACGGCGAGGACGGGCGCCTTGACCATCACCTGCAGGCCCATGGAAATGACCATCTGCACCTGCATGATGTCGTTGGTGGTGCGGGTGATGAGCGAGGCGGTGGAAAACTTGTTGATCTCTTCCATCGAGAAGCCTTCCACTTTGTCGAACACGTCGTCGCGCAGGCGGTAGGAAACCGCCGCGGCGATTCGCGCGGCAAAAAAGCCGACCACGACCGAACTGAGCGCGCTGCCCAGCGCGCAGGCGAGCATCAGTCCGCCGTTTTTGAGGATGTCGTTCATATACGCGGCATCCCCCATTACGGCCAGTTCCGTGATGCGCGACATATAATCGGGCATGGTAAGATCCAGCCAGACCTGCAGTACGACGAATCCGACCGCAAGAAGGGCAAACAGCCATTCGCGCCATTTAAGTATTCGAAAAACTCTGTGCATAAGCAAATTCTCCAATAGGTTGCCGCAGGCACCGGCCTCGCGCCCGCTGCTTTCGGGGCCGTTCGCCCCTGCCGCCGCGCAGCGCGCAGAAATACTTCCGCCCGCCGCGCCTGCAATGCTGACCTTTTTGAAATTATACCATGATTGCGGCAACCTGTCAAATATTTCATATATATTTATTATTTATATTTGTGAAATTTTGAAGAAAACTGTTGACAAACCGGCGAAGGGGCATTATAATAGAATATGCAATGCCGGGCAAGGCGATGCGCCGGTTTCAGAGCCTGCGGCACGAACGCGGCCGCACGGAATGCGCGCAGCGCCGCCCGGCCGGCAAAAATATTCGTGTTTTGCCAAAGCGGAAAGCATTCGGCTGAACTGCTGCCGGCAATTTCGGAACAAGCAAAGGGCGGAAAACCGCACCCTTGCGCAGGAGTAATAAAGATGCAGCGCGAAAAAGCGGAAACGCTCGCCAAACTGTTTTTCCGGACGGCGCCGCCCTTCCGCAGAAACTATATAAAGCCGCCTAAACTTCCGGATGGGCCGCCGCGGCTGCCCCACCACCATATGTTCTGCCTGATCATTCTGATGAAGAGCGAACGGGAGAGCATGGGTTCGCTGGCGGAAAAATTGGGGGTATCCAACCAGCAGATCACGCGCATCGTGGGCGAACTGGTGAACGAAGGGCTTGCCGAACGGGTATTCGACGAAAGCAACCGCCGCGCGGTGTTTGTATGCATAACCCGCAAAGGCAGAAAACTATTGGAGATACACTACCGGCTGGTCTGTAAACATATTGAGCAGAATTTTGCCGGACTGAACGATGCAGACACAGACGCACTGATCTACCACCTCAGCGAAATTTCCAAGATTCTTGAAAAGGCGGAACAGTGATGACCGTAAAAACAATTCGTCCCGCGCCAAAGGCGCGGGACGTTTTTTTATGCAACGTATAGGAAAAATCAGCCTCTCGAACACTTTTCGGCGTCGACGGCGAGCGTGAACATCAGAACGAGCAGCGCGTTTTGCGGATCGGGGATATCCAGAACATACGTATCGGTGAGGTGAAATATCTCCTTGCCGACCTTGGCGACGAGGCCGCCCTGCGCGTTCACGATGGAATAATCCCATTCGAAAAAATCACCCTGCACGCCCCAGCCGTTGCAGTCGAACACGTACTGCGGTTTGAACCACGTCCACTTTTTGCTGATGCGCCCCATATAAGTATTGCCGACGTACAGTTCAAATTTGGGCAGCCAGCAAAACACTTTTTCTTTGACGGTGCCCGCCCAGTTGCCGGCGGCATCGTAAATGCGCAGGCAGTGCCCCCACGAGATCTGCCCTTTTACCGTATAGGCGACGGTGCCGTCTTCGCGGTAGACGTCGTAACTGTCAAGCCACGAAAAAAAGCGCTGTTTGAACAATAGTTTCATGTTCTCTCTCCTTTCATTGCGAAGTACGGGCCGAGGCCGCACGCCGTTTCGTACGTCCAGCGGAAATTTTTGCCGACGACGAAAACTTCCGCCGCATCGGCGAGGTCGGCGCTTTTCAGATCGGGCGGGCATTTTCTGAATACATATTCGGTATTTTTGCCGCCGCCGTTGAAAGAATATTCCTCGGCGATGAACGCGCCCGCTTTCTCCGCCATATCGAACGCGGCGGACGCCGCTTCGCGCTGTAAACACCGCGCATTGCCCCAGGTGAAAACGTGCCACAAAAAACAGCCGTGCGCATCTACATACTCCCGCACCGCGTCTGCCGGCATGCCGCCCGCAAACGCGCTCTTCCACTTTTTGGCTAAGTATGCGGAATTCATGCCCTCATAGGTGCGCTTTTTCTTTTCCGTGTCTTTTTTGCTGCTCATGGCATTCTCCCCTGCGGCAACGGGCCGCTCCTGTTTTTATTTCTCCAAATCGGAATGCAGGCTCCTTTTTTCCGCATGCTCGGAGGCTTCGTTCTTTTTTTCCGTTTGCTCGCGGTACAGTGAAATTCTCTCCGACCAATCGGCGCGCACCGCGCCGTCCATGCGGTAATTGCTCATCGCGCACGAAACGGCATCGAAATTGACGCGCTGACCCGCGCCGTCGTTGCAAAACCGCGCCGTGCGCTCGGGGCGGATGCCCATGCGCCCGCCGACAGCCGCGGCGTCGATGTTCGCGGCCAGAAAGATAAATTCCCAGCCTTTCGCCTTGCTCTCTTCGATCAGCCGTTTCACGTTTTCGTAGCGGTAACGGGTGCTCGCGTTTTCCATGCCGTCCGTCATGATCGCGAACATCGTGCGCTCGGGCACGTCCTCCTCCCGCGCATAGCGGTGGATGAGCGCCGTGCGCTCCACGGCAGAGCCGACGGCATCGAGCAGCGCGGTGCTGCCGCCGACGGCGTAATTTTCTTTGGTGAGCGCGGGCACGCGGCCGATGGGCAGCCTGTCGTGCACGGTGAAACTGTTACTGTTGAACAGCACGGTGGTGACGAGCGCCTCGCCCTCCTCTTTTTTCTGCCGTTCGAGCATGGAATTGAACCCGCCGACGGCGTCCTCTTCCAGCCCGGCCATGGAGCCGCTGGTGTCCAGCACGAATACAAGTTCTGCAAGTCCTCTTTTCATAAAAATACCTCCGATTTTTTTCGGCCGTTTTCCGACCGATCGCAGAGATATTTTAACACGGAAAAAACCGCTTTTGGTCGCCTTTTATGCGACAATTCGCGGCAGGCAATATTGCGGCAATTTACACCGAGAAGCATTGCGGCTATTCGCACCGGGGGCGAAATTGCAACAATACCTCCCCTCCCCCGCAATTCAGCCGCCGAGCGAACAACCATCCCCCACAACGATTCGCACGAACAGCCGGTTCACCGCAACCATTCAGCCGCCGAGCAGCCTTTGGTCGTAAGCGAACAGCGCCTCGTTGACCTCGTATATATCGTATTGGCCGCGCATAATAAAATATTCGACGATGATATCCGCCTTACTGCTGTATGTGAGGGCATACCCCGCCTTTTGCAAAAGGTTTTTCGTCTGTTCCAGGTTCAGCCGCAGCGCCAGGCAAAAGGCGAGCGCGGTCTGTTTGCTCGGGTGGTAGTTTTTATCCGAACGGATTTTGGAAAACAGCCGCCTGTCTACATTGGCGCGCTTGTAACACTCCACATCCGTCATGCCGCGCTCGTCGATCAGGCGCAGGAGCGCCTCCGAAAAGCCCTCGTCCGGCTCGCGAAACAGCGGCATATCGCAGCAACTCTTGTCCGCAAAGGCGTCGTCTTGGATGTAAGCGCTTTTCCGCAGGCTGAACAGTTCCGCCGCGGCAGGCTGTGCGCTGCGCGCCTCGATAAAGCGCTGCAAATCGGAAAAATCCCGCCCGCCCCGCTTTGGCACCGCGAGAAACACCGCCACGCTTTCGGCGAGCGGCGCGAGTCTTTCCGCCGCGTCCTTTACGCTCGCTTGCGGAGAAAGCGCGATCTCTGCGCGCTCTTCCCCCGCCCGTTCCGCGCGGCGGACGCGCTCTTCCGCTTCTTCGATGCTCCCGCACGCGGGCGCTGCGGCATCACCGCACTCCTTAAAATACAGCGGCATACTTCCCTCTCTTCAAAAACAGCCCGCTTACAAAACGGCGCGGGCATACTTTTTTAAAATTCAAACTTGGTATCGCGCGAAAACAGCTGCGAAATGCGGTCCATACACAGTTTTTTCCACTCCTCGACAGACTGCGGGTGCTTGGCAAAGCAGACGTCGTACACCGCGTCGGTGATGGGCAGTTCCACGCCGTATTTTTCGCCCAACTTTTTCATAGCGGCGGCCGTCATCACGCCCTCGGCGAGTTTTTCGAACTTCTGCCCCTTTACCAGCATTTCGCCGTACATACGGTTGTGCGAATGGCGGGAAAAGAGCGTGGTTTCGTAATCGCCCAGGTGCGCCAAGCCGTAGGCGGAAAGTTCGCTGCCGCCCAGCGCTTTGATGAGCCGCGCCACCTCGCGCGCCCCGCGCGACATGAGCGGGCCTTTGAGCGTGGAAACGCCGCCGCCGTCGAGCACGCCCGCGGCGATGCCCATCACGTTCTTTGCCGCCGCGCCGATCTCGGTGCCAATGAGGTCGTTGCCGTAATAAAAGCGGATGAGATCGCTTTTAAAATCGTCGGCAAGCGCCTTTTTCAATGCGACGTTGGCGCTGTCGATGACCATGCAGTTGGGGATGCCCGCCGTGAAATCCTGGATGTGCCCGGGGCCTACCCACACGGCGATCTTTTCGGGCGAAATGCCCGCATCCACCAAAATTTCCGAAAGCCGCTCGCCCGTTTCCACCTCGATGCCCTTCATGCACAGCACGAAAACTTTCCCGGAAACGTCGGCGCACTCCCGGATGCGGCGGATAAACCCGCGCAGCCCCTGCGACGAGATGGAAATGATGATCGCTTCCGCCCGCCCGACCGCCTCTTGCAGGTCGCAGGTGAGCGTAATGCTCTCGTCCAGCGTGACATATTCGTTTTTGCCGGTGTTTTTGAGCACTTCGTACGAGTAATCCCCTTCCGGCCCCCACGAATACACTTCTTTACCCTTTTTTGTGGCGAGATACCAGGCGATGAACGAACCCCAGCGCCCGCATCCCAATACGGATATTTTATTCAATATAGCCTCCGTTGCATTCAATTTGCAATAAACCGTATTTGCAGAAACCGCCCCGCGGCGTTTAATAAGCGGCACTTCCGCAAGCGAGAATGCCCCGCGCCCTGTTCGGCAGGCTGCCCCGGTGCGCGGGCAAAATTGCCGGCGCCGCGTTTACAGGATGCCACCCTTTTCCAGCGCGCCGCGCAGGAAGGCGCGGTCTTCGGCGGTGAGCGGCGCGAACGGGCGCAGACACTCGCCGACGTCGACGCCGACCATCTCCATGGCAACCTTTAAGCCGGGAATGACGCCCACGCGCAGCAATGCGGCGGTTATTTCGTTGGCGGACGCCTGCACGCGCGCCGCCTCGGCGGCGTCGCCGCGCCGCACCGCGTCGCAGACGGCGACGTATTTATCTTCCATCAAATTATAAGTACTGCCGATGCCGCCGTCCGCACCCGCGATGAGGCCGGAGGCGAGCATTTCGTCTTTGCCGTTGAATATGATCTTTTCGGGGTATTTTGCTTTGAGTTGCTGCAAGAGGAAAAAGTCGCTTTCGGTAAATTTCAGCCCCGCGACGTTTTCCATTTCCAGCAGTTCGCACAGTTTGCCGAAATCCAGCCGCACCCCGCTCGAGGCGATGCTGTATATGAGCAGCGGCAGGCCCGTTTGCGCGAGCGCCCCGTAGTACTCTTTGACGGCGCGGAAACCGAAATCGTAATAGAACGGCGGCACCGACGAAATGGCGTCGTAACCCAGTTTTGCCGCCGTTTCGGAAAGTTCTACCGCCTCGGAAAGGCGCAAGCTGCCCGTATAGGCAATGAGCGCCGCACGCTCGCCGACGATCTCTTTGACGGCTGTGAGCAGGCGGATGCGCTCTTCCTTGCGCATGAGGAATCCCTCGCCCGTGCTGCCGCCCACGTAAAAGCCGGCGGCGCCCTTTTTCAGGCAATAGCCGAGCAGCTGTTCCAGCCCTTTTTCGTACAGTTTTTCGCCCTTGAACGGGGTGAGGAGCGCGGGATACGCGCCCCGAAGTTCTCTTTTCATCCTTTTCCTCTTTTTTACGCACCCTGGCGCTGTTATTTTTAATTGATTTTTACACTTGGCAGAGGCGGCTTACACCGCAACCCTGCCGCACGCTGCAACAAGTATTTATACCTCTTTGCGCTCCAGAAACGCGCGGGAAAGCGTCATGTCGTCGGCGTACTCGATTTCGCTGCCGACGGGTATGCCGCGGCTGAGGCGCGTGCACTTCACGCCCAGCGGCTTCAATAATTTGGCGATGTACATGGCGGTGGCATCGCCCTCGACGTCGGGATTGGTGGCGAGGATGACCTCGTCGACCTCCCCTTCGCCCACGCGCGCGAGCAGTTCGCGGATGCGGATGTCGTTGGGGCCGACACCCTCGATGGGGTTGATGACGCCGTGCAACACGTGGTACACGCCCTTATACTCGTGCAGCTTTTCCAGTGCGATCACGTCTTTCGGCTCCTTTACGACGCAGATGGTTTTGCGGTCGCGGCGGGCGCAGATGTCGCACACCTCGTTTTCGGTAAAGTTGCCGCAGATCTTGCAGTAGCGCACCTTTTTTTTGACGTTCAGAATCGCCGCGGCGAACTCCTGCGCCTCTTCCTCGGGCATGGAGATCACCTTGTACGCGAAACGCTGGGCGGACTTTCTGCCCACGCCCGGCAGTTTGGAAAATTCGTTGATCAAACGGCCGATCGGCTCGATGAATACCTCCATTTCAGAGAAGGCCTCCCATTCCGCCCATGCCGCCGCCGAGCGGGCCCATCTTTTCTTTGTAAACCTCGTCCGCCTTTTTGTAGCCGTCGTTGATGGCGGCCATGATGAGGTCTTCGAGCATCTCCACGTCTTCGGGATCGACCACCTTTTCGTCCAGTTCGATGCCGTCGATGATCTTTTTCGCGTTCATGTACACGACGACCGCCTCGCCGCCGCTCGTGCCCACGATCTCCCATTCGTCGAGCAGTTTTTCCGTTTCGCGGATCTGCTCTTGCATCTTCTGCGCCTGCTTCATGAGGTTCTGCATATTGCCGCCCATGCCGCCTTTGAATCCTGCCATATCGCCAAACTCCTGTTTTATGATTTTCCGCCGCGCCCTATGCTGCGCGGCCTGTTTTTATTTTTTTGCGCGCAATTTTTCACGCGATTTTACCATACGTATGCCGTTTTTTTGTGCAAAGCCGTTATTGATGACGCCGCTTTTCCGCGCGGTATCATCTTTGTTTGTGCTGCTATCTGATACGGATATCCGCATCGGGGAAATCCCTTTTCAGTTGCTCTACGTCCGCATCGAAGGGATCCGCCTTTTCGCCCTTTTTGCGTATTTCGAACGCCGTGATGCCGATGCTCGCGAGCGCGTCTGCCACGCTCCTGTAATTTTCCTCGCTGGAAAGGCGCTTGTAAATGGTTTCGTTCGGGGTTTCAAGCACGAATGTATCCCCTTCGAACGAGTGTTCGAGGTCCTGGCACATGGTGAACAACACGCCGCTCTTAACCGTGCGGCGCAGCGCGCGCATGAACAGCCCGGGAATCTTTTTGCGCCCTTCGGGGGTGTGGATATCCGCCTGCCCGGCAGAGCCGGATGCCGCACCCGCGGCGCGCGGCGGGCGGGAGAAGGGATCTTCCTCCGTACCCTCTTCCACAAGTTGCGGGCGCGCAGACGCGCGCGGCGCCTGCCGCACGGGTGCGGGAGGTTCGTCGTAAAATTCGGGCGGCGCATCGTACTCGCGTACAGGTTCGCGCAGCGGCCGCGCATTCTCCGCCGAAACGGATGCCCGCACGCCCTCCGCCGGAGCGGAAAATGCGCGCAGTTTTTCTTCCAAAGCGGAAATGCGGCGCACGAGCGTGGAAACGTCGGCATCGATTTCCGGCATACACGCCTTCACCACCGCCGTTTCCATGACGATGCGCGGCGAAGAACTGTACCTGAGATCGCTTTCCAGCGCGGCGAAAATTTCGCACGCGCGCAAAATCCTGCTCCCTTCGGCGGCGCCGGCGACGCGCTCCACTTCCGCATACATTTCGGCGGGCAGGTTCAGAATGGCGTTGCCGTTTTTGCACGTTTTCGCCACCGTGCAGCGGTTGAGAAAGACGAGCAGGTCTTTGGCGAGCACGCCCACGCCCTTGCCGTCGGCAATCACCTTTTCCGTCTGTTCGAGGGCGTTTTGTGCATCGCCCGAAAGCACGCTTTCGCCCAGTTTGCATATCTCGTAAAAATCGGCGCTGCCGAGCACCTCGTTCACGTCTTTATAGGTGAGTTTGCCCTTGCTGTACGAAATGCACATATCGGCGACGGAAAGGCTGTCGCGCATACTGCCGGCGCCGGCGCGCGCGATGGCCGCCACGGCTTCGTCTTCGTACTCTTTGCCGATTTTTTTAAACACCTCTTTGAGGCGCGCCTCGATGTCTGACTGCGGGATAAGCTTAAAATCGAACCGCATACAGCGCGAAAGGATGGTGGCGGGAAGTTTGTGCGGTTCGGTGGTGGCGAGGATGAACACCGCGTGGCGGGGCGGCTCTTCCAGCGTTTTGAGCAGCGCGTTGAACGCCGAATC
>CALVHW010000051.1 GCA_944328905.1 uncultured Clostridia bacterium
GGCAGTTAGCCCTAATACTACCAGCGGCGCGCAAGCCGCGCTTATGACGACCTGGCAGTCATGCGATTGTTACTTGCTACCCGTGAACGGGCCTTTCCTGTGCTTAACTTTCTTCTCCTATGCCTTTGCTCCTCTTTTTTGTTCCTTATTTTAATTTTCTCGTTTGCTTTCTATCATTGCTTTTTTTCTCTTTTTGCCTTTTTTCTTATTGCCTTTTCTTTTGCTCGTTTTTTGTTCATCGGTAAAGCCTCTCTTGAACCCGCGGACTATCCGCGGGTTTTCTTATACAAAAAAGCGCATCGCCTTAACCGATGCGCTTTTCAAATAAATATCAGAATATCCTCCGCCGCAAGTTCTGTGCGGGTTATTATTTGCCGCAATACCCGGTGCGGCGATTTTTTATAAATAGAAGATTCTGTCTTTATACTGCTGCATGACCGCACGGTTATGCTCTTCGCCGCCGTCGCGGTTGGCACTGAGCAAAAACGGCGGACGCATCCCTCTCTCTTCGAACACCTGCGCGCTTTCCGCCACGACCGCATTGAGAATGGCCGCCCCCGCCACCGTGGAAGCCGGCGCTATGTTTTGCCCGAGAACGGCATCCTCCACAACGGCATCTCCGGCAGGGCAATGGTTATCCAGCACCAAACTGCAAACTTCAAAGAGCCGCTTTCCGCCCGAATGGCGCGCCGAAACGGACTTTGAATATTCCAGCGAGGTGATGCACACCGTTGTTACGCCCATATTCTCCGCGCGCAGCGCCACCTCCACCGGAACGGGATTGCGCCCGGATACGGAATGGATAAAAAGCAGATCGCCCTTTTTGAGACGGCTCTGTTCGACGAGCAGCCTGCCGAGCGGCTCCTGCCTTTCCATCTGCGAAGTCAGCGTGATCGGCATGACCTGGGCAGACATTCCCGGAAAAAAGATCGGGTTGAAAAGCGCGAGTCCGCCGCTGCGGTAAAAAGCTTCCTGGCTGAGAATCCCCGCGTGCGTGCAGCCGAAAATAAAGAGATTGCCGCCCTTTTCCGCACAATCGGCGATCAGTTCCGCGGCCGCGCGTATTTTTTTGCGCTCCTCGCGGTATACCTCCGTAAGGATATCGCCGATCTTTTTGAAATAGATATCCGCATAACTCATTTTTCCGCCTCACTCCACGGCATTGCCGACGCCCCTGCCCCTGCAATAACACGCATAACACGCCTGCCACAGCGGGAGCGGATCGTGCCGGCAGGAAAGTTTCGGAAAGCGCTGCGCCAGTTCTTCTTTCAGATAGTGCAGCAGCAGGTTTTCCTCGCCGCCCTGCGTTCCGGCAGCGAACACGCCGCCGCTCACGCCGAAGATCCCCTCCTCGGGGCACGCCCGCTTCGTCATCAGCACCCGGCAGTAATCCGCCAAGGCGCGCGCACTGTCGCGCAGGATGGTGCAGGCAACGGCGTCGCCGCCGCGTGCGGCCTCAAAGACCAGCGGCGTTACGGTACAAAAATATTTTGCGCCGCGCAGGATGCCCGGCTCCGCCAGTTTGAGAACCCTGTCGAAAAACTGTTCGCCTTCCGCCACGCCGCATTTTTGCGAAAGCAGGCCCAACAGCTGCGTTTGCTCCCCGCTTCCGTCTAACGCGTGCAGCGCGGCGAGCACACCCAACCGGCCGATCTCGCATCCGCTGCCCACGTCTCCGTAGGTGCGCCCGAAGCCGCCGTAATTGGTGCACTCGTTTCCGTCAAAATAAGATACATACGATCCGGTGCCGCTGTGAAAGGTATACCCCGCGCTTCCGTGCAGCGAAAGCATGGCATTGAGCATCGGTTCGCTGGTCAGATAGACGTCCGCATCCGGAAAAGCCTGCCGCAAAAAAGCGTCGTCGGATACGTCTGCCTGAAAGGCATTCCCCGTAACGACGGCCACATCGCCGAGAGTAAAGCCGCAGCTCTCCGCCGCCTTCTTCAAAGCACGCAGCAAAACCTTGCGGCAGCGGCTTTCTCCCTGTACGACGGGATTCGCCCCCGCCGAGCGGTATTCGCCGAGCAGGCCTCCCTGCAAACTCAAAACACCGACGTAAACCTTGCTTCCGCCCAGATCAAAGGTCAGAATGCACTTCACGTTTAATACCCCAACTGCTTATACCTTGCAAGGCAGGCCTTGTTCTGTTCTTCGCCGCCCTCGATGTTGCAGCTGCGGAAAACAGAGGGCGATTTGCCGAGTTTTACCAGATTTTCGCAGATCGCTTTGATCATCGTCCAGCCGATATAAGCCGCCGCAATGCCCGAAGGCGGGATGATCCGCTCGTCGATTCCCTCCACGTCAAACAGAGAATCGCCGTATTTGACGCAGTTATCGATGACGACGTCTGCATATTCGATATAAGGTTTCAGCCCTTTTTTCACCTTGCTTATCGTATCGAGCGAAGTGATGGCGATGATGGTGACACCCAGCTCTTTGGCGCTTTCCGCTATGTCGTTGGCGACCTGCGCCCTGCCCGAAACGGAGTTCATGAGCAAAACGTCCCCTGCGCGGAATCCGTTCTGCACCATAAAATGTTTGGCGTATTTCCTGTCGAACTCCGCCTGTTCGGCCGGATCGCCGCGTTTGCGGAAATCGGCTGTCTGGCATTCCGGCGCGCGCATCACCGCGTCCGGCGTGCGGTAATCGAAATACCGCACGAACACGGGCCCGCCCGACCGGCACAGCAATTCGTGCCCGATCACATGGCCGCGGTCGTAAACGAAAAACGCCCCGCCCGCGGCGATCTTCTGCGCGGCCAGCTCCGCCGCCTTCGCGATCTGCCCGAACTGTTTTGCGTAAATTTCTTCTATGATACCTGTAAACGCATCTTTGACGGAAGGATCGGCTTTATATTCACTCATTTTTTCTGCTCCTTATCATTCAGCGGCGTTTGCGGCGGCAGATCACAGCCGCGCCCGCGATCAGCAAGGGCGAAACGGCCATCCCCGCGGCAATGCTGCCGTTGCAGCCCGATTCTCCTCCCGCATCGTTTTCGGGCGGAGTTTCTTCCTCTTCGTTGCCGCTGCCGGGATCGGCCGGCCCGGAAGGCTCTGCCGGTTCTTCCGGCTCCTCCAGTGCGGGCGGCGCTTCCGTATCAAGATTTTCGATATAAACATCGTCGAAATACGCCATCGTCGTGCAGCCGTTCAGGCTGACGTAACCGAATCCGGAAACCATGCGCGAAGGATAATTCATGTCAACGAGCAGGGTGTCGTCTACATACAGCTTAAAGCTGCTGTCCTGCACCTCATAGCGCACATCGAACCAATCCCCTTCATATTGCTTCGTATCGGATGTGTAGGTTTGGTACGAAATGGTATAGCCTTCGTTATTATCCTCTTTGAGCAGCTGATCCACCGAACCGGGCATATTTCTGTATGCGTGCGCAACGATGCAGCTCTTGTCTTTCTCCACCGCCAGCGTGATATTCACATTGTGGCAGCCCGTGTACCAGACATTGTCGCTCTTGCGCACGTTCAGAGATACCCAGCCGTCGTTGCCCTCCAAAAACTTAACGCGGAACGAACCGATAAAGTTCTTGTACCGGTAATCGCCCTGGGGCCCGATGTAAAAGAATGAATTCCCGCCCGTCATATTCGACAGATACAGTACTTTATTGTCGGGGTTTCCCTCTTCGTAAACGATTTTGGCGCGTTCCTTCAGGTGCGAATCCACCTGCAGGCCTTCATCTTCGTTCAATACATTGTTCGACCACTTATCGGAAAAGCCGGGCGTCTCCTCGATCCAGTTTCCCGCTTCATAACTTTCGAAATCATCGGAAAAATCGGGAACGAGCTGAGCCGAAGCGTCCCCCTCCGCGAACACGGAAGTGGTTCCCGCCGCAAAGAGCATCAGCAAACTGACAATCAATACGAGAAATTTCTTTTTCATCGCTATTCTCCGTTATTCCAGAACGATCAGCACGGCTTCGCCCGCGGCGAGAGTGAGATCCATCGTGCTTTGGCCGCTGAATCCCTCTTTGACGGCCGCTTTGACCGTATAGCCGCTGCAAGCGGAATCAAATTCGAGCGAAATGATCTCCTGCTTGGTGTTATTGTTGTTGAAAACATAGTAAGCGGGCAGGCCGTTGTAATCGAAACAGCCGACCAACGCGCTCGCGCCCGTAACGCCGACGAGATTTTTATAACTTTCGATGACGTCCTCTTCGGGAATGGTGCAGGGCGACGCCCCCGCCACCATGATCCCCTGGCTGAGGCTGCACATGAGCACTTCGTCGACGGCGGCGATCTGCTTGTTCATCTTCTGCACGTAATCGTAAATTTCCGTTTTGTTGCCGTTCACGTCGATCATGGCGCCGGTGAAAACTTCGCCGCTGTTGAGCGGGCACCAGTAAGTGAAATATTGGATCCCCTTGCAGCCGTAAGCCAAAGACGAGTTCACCAGCCAGTTGATCTCCGCTTCGGTGGGCACGCGGACGTTGGCATTGAACGAGCACGTTTGTATGTACACCCAGAACGGAATCTTCGCCTCGGCCGCATATTTGCGGATGATCGACATATTTTCGTAGTAGCCGTCCAGCAGCGTGCTTCCCTGCCCCTGCACGGGATAATAGTCGTAAGAAAGCACCTGCGGATCGTAAATTTCGATATAATCCTTTACATACTGTTCGTAAGAATATCCGCCTTCGGGAATTTCCGGCGTGTCTGCAAGGCGGTTGTAAAGTTGCCCTTCGGTCGCATACGTGGGAAACAAATTCCCCGAGTAATACATTTTGCTGCCCAACAGCTCTTCAAAACAATCGCGCGAGGTTGCCATGGCCTCCATATTGGTGTAGGCCGGTTCGTCCATGATCATCACCCCGCCCAGCGCCGCGGGATTGTCTTTCATCAAGGTCGAATAGATCGTGCTCTCTAAAATGCTCGAACTTGTATACCCGTACGAATTGTTCAGCCCCGCCACATACGAAACGTTGTATTTTTCGCAGTATTCGAGGGCGTTTACGACGTCTTCGGGATACTGGTCGAGTTTATCGTACAGCGCATACGCCACATTGATGCCGCTTTCCGAAAGGATGCGGTAACTCTCTTCCGTTACAAAATTTTCCGGATACGCCCCCGTTTGAATGGGCACGGCATTGAAAGCCGCAATGGGCATGGTCTTATAGTCGTGCTGTTTCATCCAGAACGACTGGTACGTTTCGTTGGTCACGACCGAGGGGACGGTGGGTTCGTTCGGCGTTGAGCCGTTGTTGTTTTCTTCGCCCGTATTGCTCCCGCCGGACGTACAGGCCGCGACCGAAAAAAGCAGTAAAAAGCACAGCACTGTGCAGAAGATCTTTTTCATCGTTTCCTCCCTGACTTTTATTTTTGCGGCGCGCCCTTACCGGGCGCGCCGCCGTTCACTGTTCGATGAGCAAAACGCCCTCGCCTTCGTAAAGCACTTCGCAGAAAACTTCGCCCTGCGTTTCCCCGAGGCGATCCTCGCGCACCGTGGTAAACCGCAGCGGCTTGCCGAATTTCAGCGTAAGCACTTTCGATTCGTCGAGCGATGTGTTCACAACATAATACATATTTTTCCCGTCCAGTTCGAAACAGCCGATCAGCATTCCGTCTGCCGCGATGTTCACAAGATTGCCGAACATTCCGAGGTTATTCTCCCGCGGGACGGGCGCCACCGTATTGCCGTAAGCGATAACGCCCTTATGCTCTGCCCGAAGAATATACGGCGCGATCGCCTGCAAATGGCGGTTCACTTTTTTAACGAAATGGTAACTCTTGGTTTTGCCGCCGCGCGCATCGATCATGGCGTTCAGGAAGTATTCCCCTCCCGAATCCACCGGCGTCCAGTAACAGAAATACTGAATTCCCGTTACGCCGCAGGCGACAGCCGTACTTACCTGCCAAAGAATTTCAGAATACGTGGTATTGCGGACGACGTCTTTATTCCACGAAGTGAGCTGAATAAAATTCCACAGCGGCACGCCGTACTTATCCGCGATGCGCTTGCAGATGAACAGCTGCTCGAAATAGCGGAAATCAGAAAGCATCTTTTCCCAGCGGAAAGGATAAAAGTCGAACGACAGCATATCCGTGCCGACGATCTCCATAAAGCTTTCGATGTGGCGGTCGTAATTCTGATTGGTCGCCTCCGCTTCTTCGGGAGTCCACCATCCGCCGTCGAGCTGAGAACCGGTCGCATAGATAGGCATATGATTCACATAAAAGAGCAGCTCGCCGAGATAAGGCTTGAAGCGGCGGTAATTTTCCGCAATGCGGCGATAGCGGTTGGAACCCGGTTCGTCGCAGGCATTGACGCCCACCACGGCAGGATGTTCCCTGCAAAAGGCGAGCAGTTCCAAAAGCGCCGCCTCATCCGTCACCTCTTTGGAAAAACGGTCGTCGCCGACCATGAGGAACACGCCCGCAGACTTCGCAAAATCGGCAGCCCGCCGCAGGTCTTCAAAATCTGTTTCCGGGCGGTACATGGTATAAATGACATTGATTCCGCTCTCTCTGATCTCCCGGAACCGCTCCGGCGAAATATAATCGGTTCCGCCGTAGGCGGCGTTGGGCGGAGCCACCCACCCGCCGAGCAACATCTGATCGGGCGAAAAGCCCTTTAACCGCAGCTGTTTCATACACTCTCCTTTCAAATAAATCAGCCCTTGATACCGCCCGCAAACGTATTGTCCATGATCTTGTTCTGGAATATGGCGAATACTGCAACGACGGGGATGATCGAAATGATCATGACCGCAAACAATTCCGGATAAGACACTTTGCCGTAATCCGTTTGCGTAACGAGGTTCTGCAAACCGTAGGCAATGGTGACCTTTTCCGGCGCATACATATAGATGGTAAAATAGTCGTTCCAGATACCGATGCACTGCATGATACCCACCGCGCCCAGTGCGGGCAGCGCCTGCGGCAGCATGATCTGGAAGAAAATACGGAAATGCCCCGCGCCGTCTACCAGCGCCGCCTCGGCATAAGACCACGACAGATTGCGGAAAAAACCGTACAGCAGCACAAACCCCATGCCGAATCCGCCGCAGGACGTTACGATGATGCCCCAGTAGGTATTGTAAAATCCCAGCGTATTATAGAGCCTGTACGTTGCCGCCATAGAGCCCGTGGTGGGAATCATCATCAAAACGATGGCCGTGGTGTAAAAAGCCGAGCGGCCGAAAAATTTATATTTTGAGATGACATATGCCGTAACCGAACAAGACAGCATACTCACCGTTGTGCAGCCGACCATATAAATGATGCTGTTGCCGAACATTCCCAAAATATTTACGCCGTTGTGCGACAGATTGAAACAGTTCACCCAGTTCTCGAAATACCATTCCTGCGGCAGTCCCCAGATATTGAAGTTAAAATCTCCCCTCGATTTGAATGAGTTCAGCAGACACCAGCAGAAAGGAAACAGCAAGGTGATCGCATAGATTATGAAGAGAGCAAAAACAACCCACATCAGCGTTTTCTGCCCGGTAGTTCTTTTTTCCATGTTCCGTTCTCCGTTTGACCGTACCCGGCCCGCGATCCGCCGCGCCGCAAAAGCGGCGCGGTACGAACCGAAAACTCGCCTGCCGGCATATCCACCCCTGAACGGAGCGGATATGCTCCCCGGCCCTTAATTTTTCTTTTTATCCGATTTTTTGCAAAGCACGATCACCGCGCCCGCCGCCAGCAGGCCGCCGAGGATGAGAGACGCGCCGCCGACGCTGCTGCCGCAGCCGCCGCAGCCGCTGCCGCCTTCCTCGCCGCCGCCCTGGTTACCGCTGCCGCCGCCTACCGTGTAGGTGACAGGCGAACTCTGCGGACTGTTGGAAATGTAATCGCCGTTGCCGACCGCCGTGACCGTGAGCAAATAGTCGCCCGGCTCGGTCTGCGTAAAGGTATAACTCAGCACATCTGCCCCGACGTTCGTCGTTTCGCCGTTGACGTTGATGATATATCCGGTCGCATCTTCCACCGCCGTCCAGGACGCCACGTTGCCGTTGAGCGTCACTTCGGGCGCTTCCAGCGTTACGGGGCGGTATTCGTCGGGAATGGGCTGCAGGTCTTTATACGCTTCGAGGTTTTCCTGTACCTTGGCGGGATCCTTGTCGTCGATAGGCGTGATGCGCACGTTATCGATCTTGAAGTAACCGCTTTCCGTCGTTCCGAACGAAACGATGCCGTACGTATCGGGCACGGTGAACTGCGCCGCGAGCACGAAGTCGTCTGACGTAGGCTCGACGCCTTCCTCTACCGTGATCAGATACACGCTGATCGTGTTGGACGCGACGACGATCTTCACCTTGTTGGTGACCGTTTGGCCGGCCGCCGCGGGCTGGAAGGTGGTGTCGCCGGAAAGCACCTCGCCGTTCTCCACGACGCTCAGGCCGCCCTTGTAGTTCTGCAGCTGCACGTTGTTGGTCGACTGCCTCAAAATGACCATAACCGAATTTGCCCAACCGTCGCCGGACTGGCAGCCGAGGTTGACGCCGAGGTCGGAATAGCCGTGCGCCCAAGTCGAATCCTGTTCGGGCTTGTCGTCGTCGTGGTACGTGGTATAGTCAAATTCCAGCACATAGTCGGCATAGGCGCGCGTGGAGGCAAAGTAAGTGTGGTCGCCCGTGCCCTTGAAGAACAGGGCGCCGTCCTCCACGGTGAGGCCGACCGCCTCGTCGGAGTCGGCGAACATCACGGCCTTCACGGACGCGCTCGCCCAGTTTTCCGGATTGATGTAGCCTGTATTGAAGTTGGTGGCAACGGCGCCGCCCTCGCTGCCGCGGTAGGTATACGATACCAGCGACAGGCCGATGCCGAACGCGGCGGTCACGTCGCCCGTGCCGTTGGTGGCGATGGCGACCTTGCCTTCGATGCTCTGCTCCTTAAAGGTGGTGATTTCCTTGCCGTCTACCGTCACCTTGATGTCGCCGTTCCTATAGCCCTCGAGCACGACGGGCACGAACGCGGCATATTCGCCGGTGATGTCCTTGCCGACGGAGACCGCCGTGCCGGCGACGCCGCCCTTCAGCACATTCACGAACGTTTCGGTGTGCGCGGCGACGTAATCGGGCTGGCCTTCCGTGCCCGTGGCGGGAACGGTTTGGTTTTCAAAATAGATAAAGCTGGTGCCCGCGGCGTCGATTGCCTGCTTCTCGTCGGCGAGGCCGAACGCAAAGCCGATGTTCTTGCCGAGCTTGCGCAGAGACACCTCTGCCGAAAGCTTGAACGTCTCGTTCACGTCCTCGTCGATCTCGATATCGGCCAGCGTGATCACCCTGTCCGCATTGTCGGGGTTGGTGACGAGGAATTCGGCGTCATTGCCCATCGCTCCTTTGAAATTCAGAATTTTACCGGGTTTATTCACCCCTTCTGTTTCCTGCCAGTCGGCGTCTTCGAAATCGGTGGAGATGACCTCCGTGCCGTCTTCATACGAAATTTTGAAATTATCAAGCTGGATTGTTGCCTGTCCGTTGATTCCGACATAATATTCGCCTTCCTCTGACGCATAGGGATAAGCCGTTTTCAAATAGATTGAAGAGGTAAAATCCGCTTCCTCGTACACGCCGTCATCCTGAATGTCCGCACGGCGGAATCCCAGCACACCGTTGCTCATAAATACAATGCGAACGCGCGACGCTACATTATTCGGTGTAAGATAGAACCACGCATTGCCATTTTCAGTGGCGGAACCCGGATCGTTCATTGCATCTACATATAATGTTTCACAATCGGGATCGGCGTAATAATTGATATCCTTGGGATAAACCGGTTCCGGGGCCAAATCCCATGCACTTGTGTCGATCGTTCCTCCGGACGAAATCCATATGCTGTGCGACATTGCCGTGATGCCGCTCGCGACCGGCGCAAATACAGGGCGGAAGTTCGTGTTCCACTCCAACAGATCAAACTCAAGATAAACGTCGCCCTTATCGAAGCTCACCTTATCCCAGCCGACCAGCCAAGACTCAGCCCAGCCGCCGTTCCACTGCAAATACGTGTTGTCGCTCACGTTTTCCTTGTACACCTCGTCGGCATTGTCGCTCACCTTCTCCCAGTCGAGCTCGTTAAACAGGCCCGATTCGGTCACGATTTCCGGGGAAAGCGTGGTTTCCTTCAGCGCCGCGTTCGCGGTGATCGTGCCGAACACCAGCGACAGCGCGCATGCCAGCGCCATAAGCGCCAATAAGCATTTCCTTCTCATAATTTCCTCCTATATTCGGCTATTGCCGATTTTTTCTTGTTACGATCCCGCTAATATTCGTATACGGGGAAGGCCTTATCCAATATCCTTCTTGTAAGGATGACCAGCGGCGTGCCCACGATGGCGCAGATCACGCCGACCGTGGCGCCCATGGTGAGGTCGCCGATGTCGCCCTTTACGTTGTCTACAATATACATGGCGATGGTATACGTTTCGCCGTTCGGGTTGCCGTTGGTGAGCAGCTTCGGCTGCAAAAAGAATGTAAATATGACCGTAGTGCCCAGCATGAACAGCGTGGCGAGCGTCGTTCCGATGAGGGGGAGAACGATGCTCCACAGCTCGCGGAACATACCCACGCCGTCGAGCTTGCCCGCCTCGATGATCTCGACGGGGATACGTTTCATCGCTCCGGTCAGCAGTACGATGTTTCCGCCTAAGCCCGACCAGATGCAGTAAAAAATCACCAGCCCCAACGCGCTTTCCTTGGTGCCCAGCCAGCCGAACTGCGGAATCAGGTTTCCGAGTCCCACGGCGCGCAGAATCGAATCGAAAAGGCCGATGGAACTGTCGAACATGAAACGGTAGAGCATCGTCAGCACGACGACCGAAATGATCGACGGCAGATAAAAGATGATGCGAAACACGTTCGCCAGGGGCATTTTTTTATACAGAAAATATGTGAGAATGACCGAAAGCGGCACGATCACCACATTGTTCAGCAAAAAGAAAATGATCGAGTTGCGTATTGCCTTCGGAAACACGCTGTAAGACGTGAATGCCGTTGTGAAAAACTCCTTGTAGTTGCGGAACGGCTGATCGAGAAAAACGTACCTGCCGTCCAATGTTTTTTGCTGAAATGTGAGAACGACCGTATCGATGTTGATGTAAACGAAAAACACCAAAAAATGAATGACCGGGATCGCCAGCATGATGATGACGAACAACCTCTCGTTCAGACTTTTTTTGCGCTTTTTCAGTTTGACCGGCAAAGGCGCATTGCCCGGAGAGGCGATCTCCTTTGCGTCCGTGCGTATAAGATCGTTATTTTCCATCTTTTCACCCTGTTTCGGAGTATTCCGTGCCGGAAGAGTATTCCGGCACGGCCGTTTGACCTATCAGATCTGCGAGTTCGCCACCCATTCGCTCCACTTTCCGCGCGCTTCCAGGTATTCTGCCGCGCAGAACCGCTGCGGCGTGGTGCCGTCGTTATCCGGCCCGTACACGAGCAGCGACCAAGGCTGCGACGTGATGAACTTTTTCGCATAGCCCTTTACATACAGCGGGCTGCCCGACTGGTCGAAATACGTTTCGGAAGTTTCCCAGATGTCGATGCACGATTTCGCAAAAGAACTCAATTTATCCATCACGGGTTCAAGGTCGTACTCGAACGGGCGGGTGGAGCCGGTGTATTTGGTGAACATCTGCAGCATGTCGTCTCGGGCGGTGAAGATCAAAAACTTCTTCGCGCCCTCCACGTTCTGCGCCTTTGCGGGAATGATCATGTAGTCCGCCGTGGCGGCATAGTTGATCTTCACGTATTCGCCGTTTGCGTCCTTCTGCGCCGTTTCCATGTACGGCACGCGCATCATCTTGATCTCGATGGGGTTGGGCATCGCGGCGATGTCCTCCTTCATCTCCGATTCGAACCAGTTGCCGTTGGGAATCATGGCCGCCGTGCCCTTCAAAAAGTCGAGCTGGGCGGTGGTGTGGTTTTTACTCATCGAGCCGGTTACCACCCAATCCTGCGCGTCGGGGCCGAAAAATTCGGTAAAGGTTTCCAGCGCCTCC
>CALVHW010000052.1 GCA_944328905.1 uncultured Clostridia bacterium
CGGGCCTTCGCTGATCATCGCCTACGCTCCCTGCATCAACCACGGCATCAACATGAGCAAGAGCCAGGAAGAAGAAAAGCGCGCGGTGGATTGCGGATACTGGCAGTTGTACCGCTACAACCCGACGCTCAAAGAGGAAGGCAAGAACCCGTTCTCGCTCGACAGCAAAGAGCCGGCCGGCGGCTACCAGGAGTTCATCCTCGGCGAAACCCGTTACAGCTCGCTGAAAAAGACGCAGCCGGAAGCGGCGGAAAAACTCTTCAAAGAAAACGAAGAAGAGAGCCTTGCCCGCTACGAAGGTTACAAGAAACTCGCGGAAAAAGAATAATTTCTCTTTTGCATAAAAAAAGGGAGCAGACATCAGCCTGCTCCCTTTTTTATTAAAAATTGCGAACACATAAGAACGTATCAATGCTTTTTGAACGAAACCGACAAAATTTCCAACGTTGCAGAGTCTATAATCGCCGTTGCGATCTCCGCATAACAAATTATATCGTGCCCATCGCCCAACCTTCCGTACGTTGTGCCGCCGTCCTCTATTCTTTCGGCGAGAGCGCATAGATTTTTACAAAAACCTATGACGCTTTCACCGCAGGCGCCCCTGCTCTTTTTGACAATTTTCTTTTCCAATTTCGGGGAAAGATGCAATTTATCGGCGTTTTCCAGAAGATACTGCCGCCATTTTTCCGTTTCCGCCTCGGCAATTTCCCGCAAATAGGTTCTTGCGGCGGAAAAACAGCGCCACGGCACGAACAACTTACGGTTTTCCAAAGGCAAAGCCATGACCGTTCGAACTCCGCAGCCGGACGGCTCCGTCACACACGGAATTTCATTTCCGCGCAAAACATCGGCCAACATCTCGCCCTCTGCTGCGGCTCGTTCCGTCAAAAGACAGTAATCGTCCTCTTTTATTTCGCGCACTTTTCTGCCCCCGCAAAGAGGACAACGAGGCGAATCAAAAGCCGCAAAACAATTTTCACAATATTTCATATCACTCACCTTAAAAATCTTACGAGCCTATTATAACAGGCTGTTTGTTATTAAACGACAAGTCAGTCAATACTGCTTTTCGTACGTTTCAACTTCTTTTCTGCGAATTCACGCACCTCGTCGCTGCTGTCGTAAAGACATTCCGCCGCGATGGAACGAGTGAACATCCTCCTTTTGCTGAGCAACGCAACAGTGCGCATTCTGCAAAAATCACACCCGAAATTTTCATAGATATAGGTTAAAGACTCTTTCGGCAAATGATTGTTTTGTTCCGCCGCATTCAAGATTGTTGAAAAAATCAGATGAGCATCCGCAGAACGGTAAGAAACTTTTTGCAAACAATAAAGAAACAAATCTCTGTCTTCCGGCCGGTACGTCTGCGCCAGAACGGCGGCGGCTAAATCGGCGCAATGGCTTTTAACCCCTACCTCAAACGCAAAATCGTGCGCGCCTTCCGGACAAATCTCAATCAGCGCTTTCCAGCCGGCCCTGCTTAAAACAGGATCATCGGAATCGGCAAAGGTGATCAGTTCTTGGGGTGCGAAGGCATTATTCTCTTCGGATACGGCGCTCAGCAATTTTGCTTTGCGGCGCATCGATTTTTCTTTTCTGATCAATTCGGCCAAAAAATCACCCTGCTCTCTGCCGCCGAACTCTATGTACAACAAATCTGTACTTTTATAAGGCAGGCCTTTTTCAAAAGCAGATCGCAGATTCTGCTGTGCACGCTCTGCTTTATTTTCCTTTTCCGTGTGTGAATATTCCGTCTGCCCGGCTTTGACAATCCGGCGCAACGCCGGATCTTTCTCCGCCTTTTTACACAGCCGCGACCACAATTTTCCGCCCCGCCAATCGCTGATAATGCTTAAATACCATCCAAAGTTCTCTGTGCTGTTCGGATGCGCGCAGAAAACATCGGATATATCTTTTATACTTTCCCATATCCGCTCATCCCCGTATAACGAGAGCATACCGACACATACATATTCAAAACAGCGGTACGATTCAGGCTTGACTTTATCGGACAATAACTCTTTCAGTATGGCTGCGTATTTGCAATGCAAAGCGCTCTCCGCCTCTTTGCGATCATCCATTGAAAACAATACGAGCAGATCGCATAACTGCGCAAAGAAAGGATACCGCGAAAGCGAGCATTCGTTAAACGCAATAATAATTGTATCAAAAAACAATTTATCGTCTTCAAAAAAACTTAACACATCATACAAATACTGCGCTCTCGTACCGTAAAGGACGTTTTCCGTTTGCGGGCGAAGGCACGCACGCAGTACTATATCGCGGTATTTATTGCGATCATTGCACGAAGCCAATTCAACGGCACATTTCCCCAGCCCGATACTCAAATATTTTTTAAATTCTGCTTTCCGCATCCGATTTCCTTCCCCGTTTTATAAATTTATTATAACATATTTAAATTCAATGTGCAATGGTTTTTTAATTTTCCAACACTCTGCGCCGCTTTTAAACAGCAATGCTTGACTGCGCGGCGGTGTTCTGCTATAATAGAGAAAATTCCACTTTCGGAGGAGCCATGTATATCTTCTGCGCATAAAACAAAAGCACCGACGCGCGGCTCAAAGCGGCCGCACTTTCGGCGCGCCCTGCCGCAGAAGATTTTTTATCATAACATCCCATCGGGAGCCGCATCTTCTGTGCGGCTCTTTTTGTTTCGGCTCCCGCAACAGAGCGCCGTGCCGGCGGCACGGCATACCGAAAGGAGGCTTTTTATGGCAGCGATATCATTGCAAAACATCACGTTCCGCTATCCCGGAAGCGCCGAAAATGTGTTTGAAAACTTTTCCGCCGTGCTCGACAGCGACTGGAAACTCGCCCTCACCGGCCGCAACGGGCGGGGCAAAACCACCCTGCTGCGTTTGCTGTGCGGCGAATTGGAATACACGGGCAAAATTACAGCGCCGGGGCTTACATTCGAATACTTCCCCTATGCCGTGGACGAATCGCTGGACGGGCTTTCGGCACTGTACCTCGCCCTGCCCGATCTGGAACTGTGGCGGCTGAAAGCGGAACTGCACAAACTGGGCATGGACGAAAGCGTTTTCGACCGCCCGACGGGCGCGCTTTCGGGAGGGGAACGCACCAAACTGCTGCTCGCCGCGCTCTTTGCCAAGGAAAACGCTTTTCTGCTCATCGACGAGCCGACCAACCACCTCGACGAGACGGGCAGGCGGCAACTCAGCGCCTACCTGCAAACCAAGCGCGGGTTCATCCTCGTTTCGCACGACCGCGATTTTTTGGACGGCTGCTGCGACCACGTTCTCGCGCTGAATGCCGAAGGGTTCGAACTGCGCAAGGGAAAGTTTTCCGACTGGTGGCAGGACAAGACCGCCGCCGACACCGCCGCGACGCAGAAGAACGAGCGGCTGCAAAAGCAGATCGCCGCGCTGGAAGTTTCGGCGGCACGCACGTCGGCCTGGGCGGACAAAGTGGAGGCGAGCAAAAACCAAAAAGTTTCCGGCCTGCGGCCGGACAAGGGGCACATCGGCGCCATGGCGGCAAAGATGGCAAAGCGCGCCAAGGCGACCGAGCGCCGCCGCGAAGACGCGCTCGAAGAAAAGCGCGGCCTGCTCAAAAACGTGGAATTCTACGGAAATTTCAAACTTACTCCTCTGCCCTTCCGCTCCCAGACTGTTTGCTCGCTGACGGACGCTGGCTATGCTTACGGAGAAAAGACCGCCCTGCACCGTTTTTCGCTGACGGTGGAACGCGGCGAACGGATCGCCCTGCGCGGCGAAAACGGCTGCGGCAAGAGCACCGCCGTAAAGTTGCTTGCCGGCGAACTGGCAACGCAGAGCGGCATCGTGCAGGTGCCGGGCGATCTGCGCATCTCTTATTTGCCGCAGGACGTGCGCGAAATACGCGGCACGGTGGCGGAATACGCGGCCGCGCGCGGCGCCGATCCAGCACTCGTGATGGCGATCTTAAATAAGTTCAATTTGCGCAGCGAACTGTTTTCGCGCGATGTTTCCGCATACAGCGACGGGCAGAAGAAAAAGGTCGCGCTCGCCGTTTCACTCGCCACGCCCGCGCACCTGTACATCTGGGACGAACCGCTCAACTTTATCGACCTCGTTTCGCGCATTCAGATCGAAGACCTGCTGCTCGAATACCGCCCCACGATGCTGTTCATCGAGCACGACGCCGCCTTCTGCCGCCGCGTGGCCACGCGCACCGTGGAAATGTTCCGCCCGCAATAAATGCGCGCAAAACCATAACAAAACCGCGAGCAGTTTTGCGCGAAAAAACGTATAACGTTATACTAAAAACTACCCTAAATAAAAAACAGCCGCAACCCGGCGGTTATCCGCATACGATAAAAAATGCAGCCTGCCATGCAGACTGCATTTTTAATGCGGTTCAAGTTCATTGCTCCTTTATACGCCCGGTTTATTCGAGTTCTCTGATCTGTTTTTCGATCTTCTCTTTCATTTCGATGAACTTTTCCAGTTTGGCGCGCTCGGCGTCTACCAGCGCTTTGGGAGCCTTGTCGACAAACCCGCGGTTGTGCAGTTTGCCGTCTGCCCGGCCGATTTCGCCGATGACGCGTTCCAGATCTTTGGAAAGGCGTTCCTTTTCCTTTTCGATATCGACCAGTTCGCCCAGCGGCACGAACACCGTGCAACCTTCCGTGACCTGCGAAATCGTCTTTTCGGAAATCTCCGCGCCGCTCTCCACAAAGCCGATCTCGCTGGCGCCCGCCAGTTTCAAAAGCGATTCCGCATTGGCGGAGAACAGCCGTTTGCTCGGCGTGGAAAGGTACAGTTTGACCTTGCGCGAAGGCGGGCAGTTAACCTGCGTTTTGATGTTGCGCACCGCTTTGATGACGTCCATCACCGATTCGAAAGCCTTCGCTTCCTTTTTATAGGCGTATTTGGAGTTATAGCGAGGGAACTCGGAAAGCATGATGCTGCCTTCCGTACCCGGGATATTCTTCCAGATCTCTTCCGTGATGAAGGGCACGAACGGGTGCAGCAGTTTGAGCGCCGTTTTCAGCACAAAGCACAGCACGGAGAGCGTGGCCGCCTTTTTGGACGCATCCGCCCCGTACAGCGCCGGCTTGCAGAGTTCGATGTACCAGTCGCAGAAGTCGCTCCACATAAAGTCGTAGAGCGCGTCGGCGGCGATGCCCAGCTCGAATTTGCCCATGTTGAGCGTGACTTCGCGGATGCAGCTTTCCAGGCGGGAGATGATCCACTTATCCGCAGGGGCGAACTTGACCTCGAGCACGGAGGGAATTTCCGCGCCCTCGCAGTTCATGAGCACGAAGCGCGAGGCGTTCCAGATTTTGTTCATGAAGTTGCGCGCCGCCTCGACCTTGCCCTTGCTGTAACGGCTGTCGTTGCCGGGCGCGACGCCCGTGATGAGCGAGAAGCGCAGCGGGTCTGCCCCGTATTCGTCGATGACTTCCAGCGGATCGATGCCGTTGCCGAGCGATTTGGACATCTTTCTCCCCTGCTCGTCGCGCACGATGCCGTGCAGCAGAACGTCGCGGAAAGGCACTTTGCCCGTGTGCTCGATGCCCGAGAAGATCATGCGGGCAACCCAGAAAAAGATGATGTCGTAACCGCAGGAGAGCACGTCGGTCGGGTAGAAATAGTTGAAATCTTCCGTCTTTTCGGGGTAGCCGAGCGTGGAGAAGGGCCAGAGCGCCGAGGAGAACCAGGTATCGAGGACGTCCTCGTCCTGATGAATATTTTTGCCGTGGCAGTGCGCGCACTTGGCGGGATCGGTTTTGGAAACGGTCATTTCGCCGCAGTCGTCGCAGTACCAAACGGGGATGCGGTGCCCCCACCACAGCTGGCGGGAGATGCACCAGTCTTTGATGCCTTCCATCCAGTTATAATAAATTTTGGAAAAGCGGTCGGGCGTGAACTTGATCTTTTTGCGCGTGACCGCGTCGATGGCGGGTTTGGCGAGCGGCTCCATTTTGACGAACCACTGCTTGGAAACGATGGGTTCGACCGTGCTCTTGCAGCGGTAGCAATGCCCGACGTTGTGGCTGTGCGGCTCGATTTTGACCAGCGCGCCGCAGGCTTTGAGGTCTTCGACGATCTTTTCGCGCGCGGCGAAACGATCCAGCCCCTCGTATTTGCCGGCGTTTTCGTTCATCGTGCCGTCGTCGTTCATGACGCGCACGACGGGCAGGTTGTGGCGCAGGCCGACCTCGAAGTCGTTGGGGTCGTGCGCGGGCGTGATTTTGACGGCGCCCGAGCCGAATTCCATATCCACATAGTCGTCGGCGACGATGGGGATCTCGCGCCCCACGAGGGGCAGCACCAGCGTTTTGCCGACCATGTTTTTATAGCGCTTGTCCTTGGGGTTGACGGCGACCGCCGTATCGCCCAGCATGGTTTCGGGGCGGGTGGTGGCGACGATTATGCTCTCGTCGCTGTCCTTTACCGGGTATTTCAGATGCCAGAAAAAGCCGGCGTCTTCGCTGTACTCCACTTCCGCATCCGAAAGCGCCGTTTTGCAGCCGGGGCACCAGTTGATGATACGCGCACCGCGGTAGATGAGCCCCTTTTCGTAGAGGTTGACGAACACTTCGCGCACGGCGCGGGAGCAGTTTTCGTCCATCGTGAACGCGAGGCGCGACCAATCCGCCGAGACGCCCAGTTTTTTGAGCTGCTCGACGATGCGGCCGCCGTATTTTTCTTTCCACTGCCAGGCGCGCTGCAAAAATCCCTCGCGCCCCAGCTGTTCTTTGGAAAGCCCCTCTTTTTTGAGTTCGTCGACGATCTTCACCTCGGTGGCGATGGAAGCGTGGTCGCAGCCGGGCAGATACAGCGCCGAATAGCCCTGCATTCTCTTGAAGCGGATGAGGGCGTCGATGATGGTGTTATCCAGCGCGTGCCCCAGATGCAGCTGCCCCGTGATGTTCGGGGGCGGTATGACGATGGTGAACGGAATTTTGGAAGGATCCGCTTCCGCACGGAAGTAGTTGTTGTCCGTCCATTCCTTGTACAGCTTGTCTTCGAACTCTTTGGGGTTGTACACCTTTTGCATTTCCATAATCTGTCCCTCTGAAAAAAACAAGTTTACCGCCGCGTGAGTGAGCCGTAAACCTGCCGCAAATATCCGTAATTTATTATAATAAAAATCCGGCGTCTTGTCAACAGAAAATAAAAGCGATATTGCGCCGAAATGCGAAAGCGGAGCCGCGGCGGTTCGAAGGCGGGAGCGAGCGGTGCGGGTGCGAAGCGGAGAAATCTTTTCCGAAACAAAAAATGCGGCGCGACAAATGCGGCGGACATGGCAAAAACGCGGGGTTTTGCATACTATGTAGTATACCGCAGCGGAGTGCGCAAAAAAGCGCGAAAACGGCTCGCACCAGTCTTCGCCGCGGCTTACCGTACCGGGAAGGCGGGCGGCGCGCTTGCGGCGTTTTCGGCCGGATGGTACCGAAAAAACAATTTCAAGGGAGTACCAAATGAAAAAACTTATCGCAGCCATTTTATGCACCCTCTTCGCACTCGTGCCGCTGGCAGCCTGCAACGATTCGGGCGGGGAGGGGCTCAAAAAGATACGCGTGAGCGAAGTGACGCACTCGATCTTTTACGCGCCCATGTACGCAGCCGACGGGCTCGGCTACTTCGAGGAAGAGGGAATCGAGATCGAACTGACCAACGGCGGCGGCGCCGACGCGGTGATGGCCGCCGTACTTTCGGGCAGTGCAGACATCGGGTTCTGCGGGCCGGAGGCGGCGCTGTACGTGCTCATCGGCGGTTCCAACAACGTGCCGACGGTGTTCGGGCAGCTGACGAAGCGCGACGGGTCGTTCCTCGTTTCGCGCGTGGACGAAAAGGATACCTTTGACTGGGCGGAAAGCCTGAAAGGCAAGGATATCCTCGCCGGAAGAAAGGGCGGCGTGCCTGCCATGACCTTCGAATACGTGCTCAACGCCAACGGCCTTTACGACGGGCAGAACGTTTCCATGAACTACGACGTGAACTTCAACAACATGACCGCGGCGTTCGAGGGCGGCACTTCCGACTACTGCACCATGTTCGAGCCGGTCGCCTCCGAATACGAAAAGGCGGGCAAAGGGTATGTGGTGGCGTCCGTGGGCGAGGCTTCGGGCGAGATCCCCTACACCTGCTACATCGCGCGCGAAAATTACATCGATGCGAACGAAGAGACGATACGCGGCTTCCTGCGCGCCGTGATGCGCGGCATCCAATACATCAAGACGACCGACAACGCGGCCGCCGCCAAAGTGCTGGAACAGTATTTCGACGGCACGTCGACGGAGTCGATCGAAACGTCGCTGCAAAGTTACAAAGACATCGACGCCTGGCAGGACGACATGACCATGACCGAGGCGGCCTTCAACCGTTTGCAGGACGTGATCGACAACTCCGGCGAGCTCGAACGCAGGGTGAACTTTGCCGACCTCGTGGACACCTCTTATTCTTCGGAAATTTACGCGGAACTGACCGCCTGACCAAAGAAACTTCCGCGCCACTTTGGCGGGCGCGGAAGGCGCGGCGGGCAAAAATGCCCGCCGCGCCGAGAATTTTACCGACAAAAGGAATACCGCTATGAACGAACAATACGCCGGGCCGGTGCTCGAATTTGAGGACGTGAGCCTGACCTACCATACCAAAGCGGGCGAAACGGTGGCGGCGAAGGGGCTCACTTTTTCGGTGGAAAAGGGGGAATTCATCGCCGTGATAGGCCCTTCCGGCTGCGGAAAAACGACCGTGCTTTCCATGGCGGCGGGGCTTTTGAAGTCCTCTGCCGGAGAGGTGCGCGTGTACGGAAAAGCGCCCGAGCGCGGCGCCGAATACTTCGGCTATATGCTGCAAAAGGATGAACTTTTCCCCTGGCGCACGGTGGAAGGAAACATCTTTCTGCCCCTGGAAATTAAAAAGAAAAATACACCCGAAATGCGCGCCCGCGCGCTCGCCCTCGCCGAAAAGTACGGACTGGGCGGGTTTTTGAAACACTACCCAGACCAACTTTCGGGCGGAATGCGCCAGCGCGCCGCGCTGATACGCACGCTCGCCGCCGGGCCGGAGATACTGCTGCTCGACGAGCCGTTTTCCGCACTCGATTACCAGACGCGGCTTTCCGTCTGCGACGACGTGTACGGCATTATCCGCGGCGAAAAAAAGACGGCGATACTGGTGACGCACGACATTTCCGAGGCCATTTCCGTGGCCGACCGCGTGATCGTGCTGAGCAAGCGCCCCGCCCGCGTGACCGCTGCGCACAAACTCGGGTTCGGCGGCGTGGTGCCCCTGAAACGGCGCGAATCGCCGCAGTTTTCCGGCTGGTTCGAACTATTGTGGAAGGAGCTGAACTTATGAAAAACAACCGACCGCCCCGCACGCCGCATGAAAAGGCGCAGCGAGCGGAGATATTTATAAAAAAGAAAGCAGCCTGTTCCCCCGAACATTGCCTGTACCTGAAAGGTGTGCGGCGCAAAACCGTGCTCGTGCAGGCGCTGCGTGCAGGCGTTTTGCTGCTCATACTCGGCGTGTGGGAACTGATCGCGGCGTTGCAGATCGTGGATCCGTTCATCATCAGTTCGCCCTCTCGCATTGCCAAGATGATCGGGCAGCTCGCCTCCGACGGCTCGCTGTTTTACCATGTGGGCACCACGCTGTGGGAGACGCTGCTCGGCTTTGCCATCGCCGTGGCGGCGGGCACTTCGATCGCGCTGGCGCTGTGGTGGAGCGAAACGGCGCGGCGGGTGCTGGAACCGTACATCGTGGTGCTCAACAGCCTGCCGAAAATCGCGCTGGGGCCGGTGATCATCGTGTGGTTCGGCACGGGCGCCGAGGCCATCGTGTTCATGACCGTGCTCGTGGGCATCATTGTGGCGACGATGAATATGCTGGGCGGCTTTCTGGCCACCGACAAGAACAAGATACTGCTGCTCGAATCGATGGGTGCGAGCAAATGGCAGATACTGAAAAAACTGGTGATCCCCTCCGCCCTGCCCGACTTTATCGGCATGCTGAAAATTTGCGTGGGCATGGCGTGGATCGGCTCGATCATGGGCGAATACATCGTTTCGCGCGCGGGGCTGGGGTACCTGATCGTGTACGGCGGGCAGGTGTTCAAACTCGACCTCGTGATGGCCGCCACCTTCATCTTATGCGTGCTGGCGGCGGGGATGTACGCGCTGGTGGCGCTCGCCGAAAAACTGATCTTGAAAAACCGCTCGTAAATTTATACGGCAATTCAAAAAAACGCCGGGAACGCATCTTGCGTTCCCGGTACTTTTTATACGGACGTACCCTTTTTTATATGGATGTACTGTTTTTCAGGCAGACGTACCCCGTTTTTTACGACGGACGGCAAAGAGAAAGAGGCGTTTGCGCCCGGTGCGGCCGCGCCACGATGCAAGGGCGCAGGCGGCAAAAAAGAACAATCCCGCAAAACCCAGCGCCGGGTACAGCCAGGCCACGATGCCGCGCAGGCCGAGGAGCGACAGCAAAAACGCCGCCGCGCAGATGCCCGCGCGGACGAGTGCGGAATGCTTTTTTTCCTGCACGAACGAATGCAGCGGATAATAGGAAGAAAAGAGGGTGGTGAAGATGCCGCACAGGCAGACGAGCGCGAACAGTTTGCCGACGGCGCCGCTGCCCACCGCGTGCAGGAAGGGCATTTCCGCCGTGTAGGCGCCCGCACCCTCACGCGCGATGCGGCCGAGCACCGTGGCCGCGCAAAAGCCGATGAGGATTGCCGCCGCAACGCAGCCCGCGCCGCCGCCACCGGACTTTGCGCCCATGTCGCAGGCGACGGGCGCGGCGAGAAAGGCGTTCATCGCCGTGTACAGCAAGACCATGCCGCCGCGGTAAAAGGCGCCCGACGGCGGGGAATAGGCAAAGCCCGCGTAATCGGCGCCGGACGCAAAGCCGAACACGAACGCAAGGATGAGCGGCACCAGCACGAGATTGACGGCATACACGCCGTTTATCCCCCTGCCCGACAGAAAGTACAGCACTAGCAGCGACGGGAGAGCGAAAAAGGGAAAGCGATAGCAAAGGCCGAACCCCTCGCGCACGGCGGCATCCACCCCCGCGAGCATACTGCCGCACAAAACCAGCGAACAGCCGAGCACGAGCACGCGCACGGCGGGCGCGAACCTGCCAAAGGCAAAGCGCAGCACGCCCGCATAGCCGCCGTACTTTTTGCCCAGCCGCAAAAGCGCGTAAAAGAGGACGCCAAAGAGCGCGGCGCACAAAGCCGCCCACGGCACGAACCCCTGTGAAGGGAAAAAGCGCACCAGTTCCGCGCCGGATACGAACCCCGCGCCGATGACCGTGCCCACGAGCGCGGCGCACACTTTGGCGTTCGCGCAGATACTTTTCAGAAAAATTGCCATACGAATATATATGCCCGACAACGGGAAGCTATGCCACGGCCGGGCCGCTCCCGTATATCTGTTCCGCAGCAAAAGAAGTGCGGAGTCCGCATTCCTTTCCTCTCTGAAAAATTTTGTGCAAATTGTCAAAAACGCTCCAAAATTGTTTGACAATAAAGGCAGATTTTGCTATAATCTTTTAGCGTTGTGTGAATGCGGGTGTAGTTCAATGGTAGAATTCCAGCCTTCCAAGCTGGCTGCGTGGGTCCGATTCCCATCACCCGCTCCATAA
>CALVHW010000053.1 GCA_944328905.1 uncultured Clostridia bacterium
ATGGTGTTCCAGAACTACGCTCTGTACCCGCACATGACCGTGTACGACAACATGGCGTTCGGTCTGAAACTGCGCAAAGTTCCCAAACAGATCATCGACGAACGCGTGAAAGAGGCGGCTGCCATCCTCGGCATCACCGATTACCTCACCCGTAAGCCGAAGGCTCTTTCCGGCGGTCAGCGCCAGCGTGTCGCTCTCGGCCGCGCCATCGTCCGTGAACCCAAAGTGTTCCTGCTCGACGAACCTCTGTCCAACCTCGATGCAAAGCTCCGCGCGCAGATGAGAACGGAAATTTCCAAACTGCACGCCCGCCTCGCCACCACCTTTATCTACGTCACGCACGACCAGATCGAGGCAATGACCATGGGTACGCGTATCGTCGTCATGAAGGACGGCTTTATGCAGCAGGTCGATACGCCGCAGAACCTGTACGATTACCCGATCAACCAGTTCGTCGCCGGCTTTATCGGAACGCCGCAGATGAACTTCTTCCCCGCAACGGTCACGCAGGAGAAGGGCAAAACGTATATCGAATTCGTCAAGAACAAGATTCTTCTTCCTAAATCGGTCGAAGCGCGCATCCGCAATATCGAAGATTATGCCAATACGGGCAAACCCGTCATTCTCGGCGTCCGCCCCGAAGATATCCATGATGAAGAGAACTTCATCGCCGCTTCTCCCGACACGGTCGTGAAAGCGTTCGTCGAAGTCGTCGAAAAACTCGGCGCCGAAACGCAGATCTACTGCAAACTCGACTTCGTGGAAGGCGAAGAGGTTACGTCGGTCATCGGCGATTCTTCCAACATGATCGCCAAGATCGATTCGCGCAGCGTCGTCAACCGCGGCGAAGTGGTCGAACTCGCGTTCGATGCCCGCCACATCCATCTGTTCGACGGCGTTACCGAAATGTCGCTGCTGGCGCGCGATGAGGGTTACGAGATCACGCCCGAAAACGAAGTTTCTTCCGCGTTCGTTCCGCTCACCCCGCAGGAGATGCAGGCGATCATCGAGAAGAACCGCGTCGTCACCAAGGAAGAGAAGAGGGCAATGCGCCGCGAGGCCCGCGCCGCCGAGCGCAAAGAGCGTTTGGAAGCAAAAGCCGCTCTCGAAGCTCAAAACGACGACGAGCAGGCCGCAACTTCCGCCGAAGAAGATGCGCCCGCCGACGATTCTTCCGACGAAAACAAAGAAGAGTAATGCCGAAAGCTGTTTCGTGCGGCGGCCGTTTTGCCGCGCTGCCGGCTCGGAACAGAGTATTAACACATCAAAAAAGCCTTTCCGTCCGGGAAGGCTTTTTTTGTATAATAAGGTGAGCTATACACCGGGCGGCCGCGTCGGCAGGCGCAGCGGCGGGAAGTTTTTTGTATAATAAGGTGAACTATACACCGGGCGGCCGCATCGGCAGGCGCAGCGGCGGGAAGTTTTTTGTATAATAAGGTGAGCTATACACCGGGCGGCAGCATCGGCAGGCGCAGCGGCGGGAAGGCGAATGCAAGAGCCGGATATCGTCATATTTCCAGCGTAAAACCATCGTATGATACGGTCATATCGCAGCGCCGGCAAAGTTCTTCCAGTTCTGTATGCAGGATTCCCCGGCCGTCTTTTACGAGTCCGTTGTGCGAAAAGTGCGTTACTACCCATTTCGTGCCCGTGTCTGCGGCGCCCGCTTTTTGCAGAGCCTCTCTGTGGGCGAGGTTGCCGAGCAGCGACATATGTCCGCCCGCATCGCGCAGCGGCTGCAGGCAAGCCGTGCAGTCGCAGATAACGGCATCGAACCGGAATTTTTTTTCGGCAATAAAATCGTACACTTCTTTGGCCGGCAGGCCGGTGTCTAAACTGTAATAAAGCGTGGAATGCCCGTCGGAAAGTATGTATGTGTACGGATTTTCGGTCGGGTGGTTGGCGGGCAGCGCGGTAAAAGTATAGCCGTCGCATCCGGCAGTTCCATAGGCCCGCAGCTCCGTGTATTCGATGCCGTCCTGCGCCGTGCAGCCGGCCAACTTGCGGCCGCATTCGGCATTTCCGAATACCTGCAAGGGGGAAAAGGTGAGTGCGTGGGCATACGGAACGCGGCGCATCGTGAAGTCGTCGGCGTTGAGATGGTCGGAGTGCGAATGCGTTAGGAGCAGCGTTCTCACGGCGGAAAAGTCTGCGCCCGACCGCAGAAAGTGCGGGTAGTTGTCCGCGCCGAAGTCGATCAGCAGCCTGCCGTCGATGAGCGCCTGCGTTTGCGTGCGCACGTTTTTTCCGCCCGCCGCGGCCGCCGCCTTGCAGGCGGGGCAGTTGCAGAACAGAGCGGGCACCCGTTCGTACGCCGCCGTGCCGAGCAGTTGTATTTGCATATTGTTTTCCTCCGGATTTTCCGCGGGCCTGCCCTTTCGGCGGGGGCTTGCCGCTCCGGCGGGCGGGTTAATTTTTTGCCGGAAGGCCGAGGGCGGGCCGTATTTGCAATTACATTATATATCGTTGCCGGGCTTTGCGCCATGGATAAAACGCGCAACCGCATGGATATTTTTGCTTTTTTCGATTTGCCGTCCGACGGCAGCCGTATGCAGGAGAGAGTGCGTACCGGCAGCCGTATGCAGGAGAGAGTGTGTGCCGGCAGCCGTATGCAGGAGAGAGTGCGTACCGGCAGCCGTATGCAGGAGAGAGTGCGTACCGGCAGCCGTAGGCAGGAGGATATTCGCCCGTATACGCGGCTGCGGACAGCGTTTTTATACGGCAGTTAAAACCGTTTGCGAAAAGACGGCGCAAAAATTCTGCAAACGGTATGCAGATGTGCGCTTTTGTGGTATAATGGATAAAAGGAGTGGACTATGCGCTATCTCGAAAAATTTGTGCTGCCGAGCGAGGACGACGAGCACGACCTCGCCCATCGCCGCGCCTGGGAAGAAAACGGCGGCTATCTCGACTGCGGCTACCCGTGCATGATCTTTCCGCAAAAGCAACTTTCCGAACTGGATTTTGAGACCACGACGGTGCTGTACGGCGGCAACGGCAGCGGCAAGAGCACGCTTTTGAACGTGATCGCCGAAAAACTCAATCTGCACCGCGGCGCCCCCGCGAACGGCGGCGAACTGTTCGCGCCGTACGTGGCTGCGTGCGATTTCCGCATGGACGTAGACCTTTACGGCGATCCGCTCGACGTTCCCGCCGGCAGCCGCATCATTTGCAGCGACGACGTGTTCGAATACATGCTCGCCGCGCGACGCACCAACGAGGAGCGCGCCGCCCGCACCGAAGAGGAGAAAAAGCAGCACGCCGCGCTCAAGTTCGGCGAAACGCTGCCCTTCAACGGCCTCAGAGACTACGAGGCGTATCGCAAACAGGTGCTGGCGCGGCAAAAATCGCTCACCCGCCGCAAATTTGCCCAAAAATTTGCCGGCAAACAGATACGGCTTTGGAGCAACGGCGAAACGGCGCTGGAATTCTTCCGCGAAAACCTCAAAAACGACACGCTGTATCTGTTGGACGAGCCGGAAAACAGCCTTTCGCCCAAACTGCAGCTGGAAATGAAACAGCTGCTCGAAGAGCGCGCGCGCTTTTGCGGCTGCCAGTTCATCATCGCCACGCACTCGCCCTTTCTGCTCGCCATGCGCGGCGCCAAAATTTACGACCTCGACGCCGTGCCCGTGCTGCCGAAAAAGTGGTGGGAACTGGAAAACACGAGGACGTACTTTCAATTTTTTTACCAAAACAGAAATTTATTTTTGAAATAACGGCGCGCAAAGAGCGGCCGGAAGGAACGGCTGGCTGAACGCCGCCGCGCCCGAACGGTCGGCCGCCGTAAAAGGAGAAAACCATGCAAGAGATCAAATTCGAATTCAACGGGTATCCCGCCGTCGTGCGTATGCCGGACGAGCCGAACGGAGAGTGGATCTGGAAAACGGAGTTTTTCGAGGCGTTCGACCGGGCGGAACAGGTTTTGAACGAAAAGGGGTACACGCGCGTGTATTACCGGATCAGCGATATGTACGGCAGCGACAGGGCCGTGCGGCTGATGCACGCCTTTCATCTGCACCTGATACAAAAATTTCCTTTGCAAAAAAAGAGCATCCTGTTCGGGTTCAGCCGCGGCGGGCTGTATGCCTTCAATTACGCGCTGTATTATCCGGAATACGTTTGCAAAATTTATCTCGACGCGCCGGTTTTAGACCTGAAAACGTGGCCGCCGGAAAACTCGCCCGAACAGGCGCAGATGCTTTGCGAATACTTTCTCAATGCGCAGACGCTGCAAACCTTCCGCGGCAACCCCGTCGACAACCTCGAAGAATTTTTCCGCGCGGAAATACCGCTGCTTTTGGTGGCGGGCGGCAAAGACGAAGTCGTTCCGTTTGAAAAAAATTCGCTGCAGGTGATCCGCTACTGCGAAAAAAAGGGAATCGCTCTGCAATATTATGTGAAGGAAAACTGCGGCCATCACCCGCACTCGCTCACCCCGCCCGATGCGATCGTGAAGTTCGTCTGTGGTAAATGATTTTACGAAATCCGTTAAACAGCAAATTTTCGTGAATTGCTGAAAAACAAATTTTGTGATTCGTTTCCTTCGTCTGCGGCAAATAGCCTCCGCGGGAAAGCAACAGAACAGATACAGCGCGGCGAACGCTTGCTTTTGCGGGCGTTTTGCAGTATAATTTGGGTTGCAGAGCAAAGTGCCGCCGTCGGGGCGGCAACGATATATTGCGGCGCCGCCAACGGCGGCGCCGCGTCGGTACGGCCGCGCGGTTCTTTGCCGGGCGGCGGAGAGGAGTGAACTATGTGGGAAGAAATATTGCACGTTTTGTGGCATGCCGTTCTCGACAGCCTCAAAGTGTTCCCGTTCCTGTTTTTGATGTACGTTCTCATCGAAATATTGGAACACCGCACCAACATCACCAAAAACGAAAACATTCTGCGCGGCAAACTCGCCCCGCTCATCGGCGCGGCGGCGGGCATCATCCCGCAGTGCGGTTTTTCGGTGATGGCGGCAAAACTGTACGATAAAAAACTCATCCGCACGGGCGCGCTGCTGGCGGTGTTTTTTGCCACCAGCGACGAGGCGATCGTACTGCTGCTTTCCAGCGGCAGCGGCCGCGCCGCGCTTTCGGTAATGCCGCTCATCGCCGTGCTGTTCGCCGTCGCCGTCGGGGCGGGGTATCTGTGCAACGCCCTGCTCCGCAACGAAAAACTCGCCGAACTTGCCGAAGGGGAGGAGATACACGGCACGCCCTGCGGGCACGACCACGAAAAAGATTCCGCCGTGCGCCGCTACCTTTTGCATCCGCTCACGCACGCGCTGGAAATTTTTGCCTATGTGCTGGCGGTGAACATCGCCTTCGGCTTCGCCGTGCACTATGCCGAGGCGGCGATCACCTCCTTTTTGCAGAGCAGCTACTGGTACCAGCCGCTCATCGCGGCGGCGGTGGGGTTGATCCCTAACTGCGCGGCGAGCGTGCTCGTGGCGCAAACGTACGCGCTGGGGCACCTCTCGTTTGCAGGACTTGTTGCGGGCCTTTGCACCAACGCGGGCCTGGGACTGGTGATATTGTTCAAAAACGTAAAACAGTGGAAGCGCAACCTGCTGCTCGTCGCCGTGCTGTACGCGGCCGGCATTCTGGTCGGCTACGCGGCGGCGGGCGTGACGGCGCTTTTCGGTATCTGATCCCGCCTTTTTGAACGGCCGTTCCGTCCCCGCCCGGGGGCGGAACGGCCGCTTCTCATATTCATAAAAATATTTCTGATTTTCGTATAAAAAACCGTCGTAATCGGTTGCCAAAGTCTTTCAAGAGTGTTATAATGTTATTGAAAATGCAAATACATGTATTTTGCATAAATTATTTCACCCGTTCCTTTCAGCAACAATATATTTTAATGTTCGGAAAAAGCCGCGGCTTTTTCTTTTGCCCTTTTTTCAGGGCAAAAGAAATTTGTTTAACGGCAAATATATCGGGAGGAGAAGAAAGATGGTACAAAAACTCAAACGGGCGTTCACGATTACGGAACTTGTAATCGTGATCGCGGTGGTGGCGATTTTGGCGGCGGTGCTGATCCCGACGTTCTCGAACATCATCAACAAGGCGAACGAGAGCGCGGATACGCAGTTGGTCAAAAATCTGAACACGATCCTGTCGTCCGAGCAGACGGTATCGCAGGAGGCGGCGCCGACGATGAGCAAGGCATTGGAACAGGCGCAGAGCGGCGGCTACACGGTGGATAAACTCACGCCCACGAGCGACGGCGACATCTTGTGGGAGCAGGAATCCAACCGTTTCGTGCTGGTATCGGGCGGGAAGATCCTCTTCAAAGACAGCGCCACCACGGCCAGCCTGGAAAACGAACCGTACAAGTTCTGGAAGATCAGCGGAGACCCTACCGAAGTGCAGTCGGGCAAGTACAGTTACTATCTTGCGGAAAGCATGAGCGCGACGGCTCTGGCGGTATCTTCCGGCATCGACGTGGGCGAAAACACCGAAAACATCGCCATCACCTATACGAGTCCCTCGGCCGAAGGCAGCGGGCGCACGGTGATATTCAACACGCACGAAGGGGATACGCTCACCGTTACCGCGCCGTACGATACGGTCAAAATGTACGGTGCAGGCGAAAAAGTGGATATCAAGTCTGTCGATGAGAGCAATTCTTTCCACCTGTATGCCAAAATCACGGGGAACATCAGCCTCGGCACAGGGCATTTCGTGGCAGAAAACGGCTCGTCGGCGGCCGGTCTGTTGGTAACGGCAGCGAGCGCTGAATATGTTTCCATTCTGCTCAACAGCGGCTCCGGGATCGCGGCGGTCGGCGCGAAGGATGCGACGGTCGCAGCGGATTTGAAAAATTCCGTCACCGACAACACGAGCGGAAAAACGGAGATCATAACGGACAAAACCGTTTCCGACGGCGGCACAGACGGAGAAACCGCGCTGTTTGCGGGCGGGTTCGGCACCGAGTCCGCGCCCTACCTCATTGCGGACAAAGGGCAGTTTTTGAACATCGATGAACTCAGTTCGGAGATGGAGCGTGATAATTATTATTTCCGCCTGATCGACGACATCGATCTCACGGATGTGCAGGAGTCGGAATTACATCCGGGCGCTAAACCCTATCTCACAAATTATTTCCGCGGCGGACTCGACGGCAACGGGCATTCGATCACTTCGCCGAAAGACATCATGTTTTACTTCTGCGCTTATCCGCGCGGCGCTTACTTCAAAAACATAACGCTCTTGCAGCACGGTTCCGTTGAAAGCGGGGTAGAAAACAGAGGGTATATGACGTTCACCGTGTTCAGCGCCGCAAACGCGAACAGCGAACTCGTGTTTGAAAACATTACGGTTTCAGGCGTAAACGAAGATACGGTCGTGCGGTACGATTACAACGATTCGTCTTTTACGGGGCCGGGCGGTTCGTGCGGCAAAGTGGCATTTATCGATTGCGTCAACAATGTAGACAGCCAGGTTTCCATGTATTCCGGCGTATTTATCGGCGGTTATCAGGTTAAGACAGAAAACGTCAGAATTCAGTTCATCCGCTGCGTAAACAATGCAGAGATCAACGGCAAGTGCGTCAGTCTGTTTACGGGTTCCGCCACAAAAGGTGCAATACAGGTGGTCGACAGTCCTGCGGAGTTGGAGGGCGAAAACCTCGAATACGTCCGCGTATATGTGGAAGAATGCGTCAACAACGGCAGTTTTTACGGCTCGGAGGCGAGCAGTCCGTTCGGCGCGCATGAGGGCGGTAATGCAAGTTCCGTCAACGACAAGGCAAATGATGATTTGAGCAAGCCGAACGACAACGGCACGAAAAGACTCACGGGCATCGAAAAGTTCGTAAAGATAAAATCGGTCGAAACAGACGGCGTACTTGTCGGCGAAGGCGAATCGCAGACCGTGAAGATCGATACAACAACTGTCGAAAATGCGAAAACTTTCTCTCTTTATATAAATGCAAAAATAAGTTTCACCATTACACCGGAGGACGGCGAACCATATCCCGGCACGACGGGTTTGGCACTCCTGTTGGAAGGCTTTGTCGGTGAAGACGGCAGCGTGTCGGTGCCTCGTATTGCCGGGTTTGAGTTGGCCGATGATGTGGCGAACGGCGGCAATACAAAAGGGTTTATCGAAACGCACGGGTATTCGTTTGTTCTCACTGCTGCGGAGGGCGGCGGCCTTACCGTTCAGATCGATAAAGATTCGTGCCTGATAGGCGGCGAACATCCCGATGATTCGAGTGTTACTTATACGATTGATGACCCGTCCTACTCGCTGCGGCTGTATGACGGCGCGGGCAGATACATCGCCAACGTTACTGTAAACGTATAACTGCGGAACGGCTTTGCCGAAAGTATTACAGGCGGGCGCGCACCCATGCGGTGCGCGCTCGCTTTGCCGTTTTTGCGCCGCTTTGTATTCATGTTGTTTGCGCTTTTGCCGCCTTGTTCTCCGTTTCGTGCGGCCGCATTTTCGGTAAACGGCTGCGCGGCGGTTTTTAACGGGCGCCGCCGCATTGCGCTCCGTTTCGCCGCTCTGCGCGGCGCAGGGCGCCCTTTTTGAAAACAACCGCGCAGCAGGCAAAGTTGCCGATAAAATTTGTCAAACCCCTTGAAAAATGCGCAAAAATGTGGTATGATAGTAACAACAGATGTGCGGCGGGGCAGATGAGCGCCTTTTCCGCCGTACCTGCGCCCGCGCACATATGCTGCAAGGGTAATTTTGATCGGGAGAAACGTATGACGATCAGAGAAGTTGTCAAATTGCTGGATGCCGAGATCCTCTGCGGGCAGGATCGCCTGGATACCGAGATCCACACCGCCTGCGGCTCGGATATGATGAGCGACGTCCTCGCCTATGTAAAGGATCAGTCCGTCCTTTTAACGGGCCTTCTGAACCCGCAGGTCGTGCGCACGGCGGAAATGATGGATATGCTGTGCATCGTGTTCGTGCGCGGCAAACGCCCCGAACAGCCGGTCATCGATCTCGCAAACGAAAAGGGCATCGTTTTGCTGTCCACCGAAAAGCGGCTGTTCGTCGCCTGCGGCATTTTATACACACACGGGTTGGGCGGCTGATATGGACTGCATACGGCTCGAATACGATGTAGACGGCGAAAATTTCGCCTCCGCCGGCAACGCGAGCGAGAGCGTAAAGCGCACGCTCAAACAGTTGGGCGTGCCGCCCGAATCGGTGCGGCGCGTCGCCATCGCCATGTACGAAGGGGAGATCAACATGGTCATCCACGCGCACGGCGGCAAGGCGATCGCGGAAATTTATCCCGACCATATCGAGATCACGCTCAAAGACAGCGGCCCCGGCATCGCGGATATCGACCTCGCCATGAAGGCGGGGTGGTCCACCGCCTCCGAAAACATCCGCAGCTTGGGTTTCGGCGCGGGCATGGGGCTTCCCAATATGAAAAAGTACAGCGACGAAATGAAGATAGATTCCGCCGTCGGCGTGGGCACCACGGTGTTCCTGCGCATCGATCTGTAACATATTTTCCCCATGCACCTGCTTTTCGGGCGGGGAAACGGTTTTTTGAAGATACCCCCGCAAAGATGCCGCCCGCATCGTTTCCGGCTCTTTGACCGGGCGGGGAACGGGGGCAAAACAACAGGGCGCGGAGCCGCTTTCGCGCGGTTCACGATAATGATGAGGTTGCCATGAACACGCTCAAAACCGTCGTTTTAGACAGCGAAAAGTGCATCGGCTGCATCACCTGTATGCGCAGGTGTCCCACCGAGGCGATTCGCATCGTAAACGGCAAAGCGAAAATTTTATACGATAAGTGCATCAACTGCGGCGAATGCGTGCGCAGCTGCAAGGGCGGCGCCAAACGGCCTGTGTACGACAGTTTCGATCTCGTTTCCAGCTACAACTACAAGATCGCGCTGCCATCGCCCTCGCTGTTCGGGCAGTTCAACAACCTCGACGATCCCAACTACGTCATCGAGGGGCTTTTGGCGCTGGGGTTCGACGACGTGTTCGAAGTGGGGCTCGCGGCGGAGCTGGTCACCGACTGCACCAAAAAACTCATGCAGAAGCAAACTTTGCAGCGCCCCGTCATCAGTTCCGCCTGCCCCGCGATCGCGGAGCTGATCTATCTGCGCTACCACGAACTCAAAGACCATCTGCTCAACGTGTACGCGCCCGCCAAGATCGCGGCGAAACTCGCCAAAAAACAGGCGATGGAAAAGGGGATCCCCGCCGACGACATCGGCATTTTCTTTATTTCGCCCTGCCCCGCCAAGGTGTATTCGCTGCACCGCGAAGAGGTGGCGAACGAAAAGTACATTTCCGGCGTTCTCTCGCAGAGCGACGTGTATTTCCGCCTCGTAGACAAGATGAACAAGATCAAAAACCCGCGCAAACTGTGCAAGTGCGGCTATTCGGGGCTGGGCTGGGGCAGTTCGGGCGGGGAGAGCAACTCGCTGGGGCTGGGCAACTACATACACTGTTCGGGTTCGCGCAACGTGCAGGGCATCCTCGCGGAAATGAGCGACGGCAAACTCGACGGCGCGGATTTTGTGGAACTGAATATGTGCCCGGGCGGCTGCGTGGGCGGCGTGCTCAACGTGGAAAACCCGTTCATCGCGCGCAACCGTATGCGTCAGCTCGCCGAAAAACTGAAGATTCCGCCCGCCACCATGGAGCAGTACGGGCTGGACGAAAGTTTCTTTATATGGGATAAATCGCCCGAGCCGTCCACCTCGTTTTTGCTGGATACCGACCGCTTTGCGGCCATGCAAAAGCTGATGAAGGTGGAAGAATATCTGAAAAAACTGCCGGGCATCGACTGCGGCGCCTGCGGTGCGCCCACCTGCCGCACCCATGCCGAAGACGTGGTGATGAGCGGCGGCGTGCTCGACTGCGTCAAACTGAGGGAAGTAAAATGACCGTATCGGAATTTGCCGCCGAGAGCGGCTATGCAGTGTTCTGCGCGGGGGAAGAGCGGGAGATCGCGAGCGGCTACTGCGGCGATTTTCTGAGCAACATCATTTCGCGCGCGCCCGAAAACTGCTGCTGGCTCACGGTGATGAACAATGTGAACGTGGCGGCGGTGGCCACGCTGATCGACTGCGCCTGCATCGTATTGTGCGAGGGGGTTATGCCCGACGAAGCGTTTGCTGCCCGCGCCAAGCAGTTGGGGCTGTGGGTTTTGGGCGCCGAAAAGAACGTGTACGAAACCGCCAAAACCGTGGCGGCGCTGTGCGGGGTGTAGCGAGAGCGCCTTCGCGCGATTTCTTTCAAAAGAGATGAAAGAAATCGCTTGATTTTGAGAGAAAACCCGCGGGTGCGCGGCTTTGCCGCTGGCCGCCTGTTTTCTCTCTTTGCGCGATATTTTAAGGGCTCTCAAAATTATAATCGCGCAAATTCACTCTTCCCGCAAAAGCCGTAAGAATGCGGCAAATGGGGTGCGCTTTCCGCAAAGCGTGGTTTGCGGACGCGCAATAAATTATTTCGAAATAATTACTCGCGTTTCCGCAAATCGCAATTTGCGGAACAAGCCCCCGATTTGCGCGTCCAGCGCATCTGCCGTTTCCCGTAAACGGGAACCCTCGGCAGGGCAGCGGGCTACGCCCTCGCGCTGGCGGAAAAGGTG
>CALVHW010000054.1 GCA_944328905.1 uncultured Clostridia bacterium
GCGAAAGCCCGAACCGCTCGGCGTTGTAGATGACCATGATGGTCGCGTCGGGCACGTCGATGCCCACTTCGATGACGGTGGTGGAAACGAGGCAGTCGTACTTTTTCGCCTTAAAATCCGCCATGATCTCCGCCTTTTCTTTATCCTTCATTTTGCCGTGCAGCAGCGCGAACCGCACGCGCGGCAGGCGGTTTTTCAGTTCGTCGAACAGTTCGGTAACGCTCATCAGCGAGCCTTCCTCGTCCCCCTCGATTTTCGGGCAGACGAAATAACTCTGGTTTCCCTTTTTCGCCTCGCGCGCGACGTATTCAAGCATATCGTCGTACTTGTAATGCGGAATGATGCCCGTGACCACCTCGGCGCGCGCTTTGGGTTTATCTTTGATTTCGGAAATATCCAGATCGCCGTAAAAGATGAGCGAAAGGGTGCGCGGGATGGGCGTTGCCGACATGACCAGCATATCCGCGCCCGCGCTCTTTTCGCCCAGCGCGCTGCGCTGCGCCACGCCGAAGCGGTGCTGTTCGTCGCACACGCAGAAGGCGAGGTCTTGGGGCTGCACGTCTTCCTGCAAAATGGCGTGCGTGCCGCAAACAATGTCGATTTCGCCGGCGGCGAGCGCCTTTTTGATTTCGCGCTTTTCTTTGACGGGCGTGCTGCCCGCGAGGAACGCCGCCCTGTATTCGGGCAGATACCGCTGCACGAGCGCGAAGTTCTGCGCGGCGAGCACTTCCGTGGGCGCCAAAAATGCCGCCTGGTGCCCGCTTTTGACAGCCATGAACACGCCGCACAGCGCCACCGCCGTTTTGCCGCTGCCCACGTCGCCCTGCAAAAGCCGGTTCATGCGCGTGGGCGCTTTGAGGTTGGTATAAATTTCGTCTACCGCCGCTTTCTGCCCCGCGGTGAACTCGAACGGAAAGCGCGCCGCGAACGCCGCCACTTCCTTTGCCGTGCAGGAATAGGTAAACACGCGCGCGTCTTCCTTTCCGCCCTTGATGAATTTGAACGCGGAGATGAGCACGAAATACTCTTCGAGCGCGATGCGCGCGGCGGCCTTATCTTTTTCGGCCAGCGTTTGCGGGTTGTGCACGGCGCGGTACGCCTCGCCGAGGGGCGCAAGCGCGTATTTTTTGACCAGTTCGGGCGGGATCGCCGTCACGGGCAGGCTGCGGGAGAGCGCCTCGCGCACGGCGTCGCGCACCGCCTTTTGCGTGAGCGAGCCTTTCAGCCCGTACACGGGCACGATGCCTTTCAAGCGGTAATTTTTATCGCGCAGTTCGAACGACGGGTTGACCATCGACGGCGCGCCCATGCCGTAGCGGTTGGAAATGCGGCCGTAAAAGAGGTATTCTTCGCCCGCGCGCAGGTTGTTTTTGACGTAGGGCGCGTTGAACCACACGGCGGAAAACCGCTCGCCCTGCTGGTCGCACCACACCTTTACGAAGTTGCGGCGGCTGTGGTAGACCACCTGCGGCTCGCTCACCACGCGGCAGGCGATGAGCGCCACGTCGTTGTGGTAGCAGGAAGAGATCTTTTGCTGCTGCGTTAAATCGAGATAGGCGCGCGGAAAGCAGCGAACGAGGTCTTCGGGCGTAAAAATATTCAGTTTGTTGAGGTCTTTTTCCCTTTTTTCGGAAATGCCCCGAAGATCGGTGAGCCGCAAATTTTCTCCTCCTTGCTCCCTGCGGCGCGTTTAGCCGCAAACGGGCGCACATAAAACCAAAAAACGGCGGGAGTGTTCCCGCCGTGCGTGTTTTCAAAATTTATTCGAGCGATACCAGATAGTAGTAAATTGGCTGACCGCCGAAGTGATAATCGACATCGCAATCGGGGAATTTTTCCGCTATCTTTTCGGCGAGTGCCTCCGCGTCTTCTTCCGCGACGTCTTTTCCGTAGTAGAGCGTGATGATCTCGTGCGAACTGTCTTTGAGCTTATCGACGAGCGCGAGCAGCGTTTCGTCGACGGTTTTGCCCTTGGCGAGAATCTTTTTGTCGTCCAGCCCGATGATGTCGCCCTCTTTGAGCGAAAATCCGTTCACGTTGGTGGAACGCACGGCATACGTGACCTGGCCCGCGCGCACGTTGTCGATGGCGTGGATCATATCCGTTTTGTTCTCTTCGGCCGTGGCCTCGCTGTTGAAAGCGAGCGCTGCCGCAAATCCCTGCGGGATGTTTTTGGTGGGGATGACGTGAACGGTGCGCCCGGTGACCAGCGCCTTCGACTGCTCCGCCGCCAGTATGATGTTTTTATTGTTGGGGAACACGAAAACGTGTTCGGCGTTTACCTTTTGCACGGCGTCGGCGATGTCTTCCGCGCTGGGGTTCATCGTCTGCCCGCCCTCGATGACGCGGTCGACGAGCAGGTCTTTGAAGATCGCCGCGATGCCTTCGCCCGCACAGATGGCGAGCATGCCCATCTCTTTTTTCTCCGCCTCGCGCTTGGCGCGCATGGCGCGGTTCTGTTCGAGCATGTTCTCGATCTTCACGCGGTCGAGTTCGCCCAATTCCAGCGCGCCCTGCAATGCCATGCCGGGGTTGTTGGTGTGCACGTGCACCTTGACCAGTTCCAGATCGCCGATGCAGATGACGCAGTCGCCGATCTTCATGAGTTTTTCTTTGAGCCTGTCGATATCCGCGAGGGTGGTCGACTTTTTCAGGTTGATGATGAAAAATTCGGTGCAGTAGGCAAATTCGATTTCGCCGAGGTCGAGGTTGATGATATCCGAATTGTCGCCGAAAACGTCCTCGTCGGATTTCTGCGTTTCGGGAAGGGCCATCTCGTCTTCGGGCAGTTCTTCGCCGTTTACGACGCTTAAAAAGCCGCGGTAGATGCACAAAAGCCCCATGCCGCCCGCGTCCACGACGCCGGCCTTTTTCAGCACGGGCAGAAGTTCGGGCGTTTGGGCGAGCGCTTCTTCGCCCTTTTGAATGACCGCTTCGAGAAACTGCGAAAAATCGCGGTAGCGCGACGCCGACTGACGGGCAAACTCGCTCATGAGCCTGGCGACGGTGAGCATCGTGCCCTCTTTGGGTTTGGAAACGGCGGCGTAAGCGACTTTGGTGCCGTTTTCCATCGCCTTGGCAAACGCCTTTACGGTGATCTCTTCGTTATTTTTGATCTCCGCGCAGATGCCGCGGAACAACTGCGAAAGTATGACGCCCGAGTTGCCGCGCGCGCCTTTGAGCGCGCCTTTGGACACGGCGTCGCACAGTTCGGAAAGCCGGTTCGAGGAGCAGAGCGAAAGTTCTTTGACCGCCGATTGGATGGTGAGCGACATATTCGTGCCCGTGTCGCCGTCCGGCACGGGGAACACGTTGAGGGAGTCTACCTTCGACCTGTTTATTTCCAGCACCTTCGCGCCGGAAATGATCATCTTCCGGAACTCGGTGCCACCTAATGATTTTGGCATTGGATGTGTTTTCTCCTTTTGGAAAGGGGGTGTTACAGGCGGACGCCGATGACGTTTACGTTGACCGTGTCCACGATCATGCCCGTAAATTTCTCCACCCTGTACTTGACGCTCTCTTTGAGCGATTCGGCGACTGCATTGATGGAAACGCCGAATTTTATAATGACGTAGACGTCGATGTAAATGCGATCGCCCTCCGTCGTGACGCGCACGCCGCGCCCTTGTGATTGTTTTTTGAATAATTCCGAGAGGCTGTCGGTAAAACGGCGCGAAACGGTATCGACGATGCCGTAGCATTCCATCGCCGCCTGCGATGCGACCTTTGCGATCGCCATATCCGAAATTGTGATTTTGCCGTAGGCATTGCTTGTGTTTACAGACATAGCATACACTCCCGTTTCGTTCTATTATTCTATACTATTTTCGCCCATTTTGCAAGAGAAATGCCCGCATTTGCGGCAAATTTTTATTTTGCGATGAAAAAAACCCGAAAATCGGGGCAAAAACGATTGCTTTTTTATCCGTATTTTGGTATAGTATCTATGCTCGTTTCGGGCGGGCGCTTTTTTTTGCGCTCTGAATTTCCGGGAATACGACCGATGGAGGTGACAGATATGTCGAGAGTGTGCAGCGTCTGCAACAAAGGGCAGGCTTCGGGCAACAACGTGAGCCACAGCAACCGCAAAACGAGGAGAACTTTCAAAGCCAACGTGCAGAAGGTGAAGATCGTGAAAGACGGCAAGGTGCAATCCGCGTACGTCTGCGCGCGTTGCCTCAAAAGCGACAAAGTAGAACGCGCTTAACATTTTTAAGAAAGGAAAAACGGAACCGTGCGGTTCCGTTTTTTGTTTGCCGGGCAAATGAGCTCGCTATCACTTACAATATAATAAACAGCGGCTGACCGCCGGAGCCGGTTTGTCCGGCAATCAGTAAAGGGAGCGGGCGCACGAAACGTGCGCCCGCTCCCTTCTTTTTTACCGCCCCTTTGCGACGAAAAGGCGCAAAACGGCGCGCACCGCATACGGCGGCTTTACGCAGATGATCTTTACCATTTTCCTTCCTCCCGCACTTCGAATACGAACAGAACGCCCTCGTCGCAATCAATGCGCGCGGCATCCGCTTCGACGACGTTGCTCACACCGCGGCAACTGCCGGCGCGCAGCGTGAGGTCGCAAAGGGGATATTTCAGCCCTTCACTCTCCACTATATGCGCCGAAAGCCCCACGGGTGCAAGCGAGAGGGTGATTCCCCGCTTATTGCGCCATTTTACCTCGCCCGCGGCGCAGTAAACGTCCGTATAGTTGGTGTGCATCACCGTTTTTACGCCGCGCTCGAACCCCGCGTACAGCAGTTGCAGGTTGCCGAACAGGTGGTCCTCCCTGCCGCCGCCCGCGCCGTAAATATCGATGCGGCCGCACCCCTTTTCGATGAGCAGATCGAGCGCGATCTCGCCGTCGGTGAAATTTTTTTCGGAAGGGTATGTGAGCGCGCCCGGCGGCGCATAGCCGAGCGAATCGAAATCGCCCGCCGTGAGGTCGATCTTCACCTTTCCCTGCGCCCAGCGCAGCGCGCCGTCGCAGCAGACGACGAAGGCGCCTTCCGCGCCGATCTCCCCTCGGTGCGGCTCGCCGTTGAGCAGAATGATTCCCCTCATTTGCGCCCCCGCAGCGCGGCGATGGTCGCCGCCATATCCGCCGCGCGGAACACGGTGTTGCCCGCCACGAGCACGTCTACCCCGGCACCGGCGATGCGGCCGGCGTTCTCTTCGGTGACGCCGCCGTCGATCTCGATCAGGCAGGAAAGCCCCCGGCGCACGACCTCGTTTTTCGCCTCTTCCGCCTTGGCGAGCGTGCGCTCGATGAACTTTTGACCGCCCAGGCCGGGGTACACGCTCATCACGAGGAACATATCGCACAGCTCCAGCGCGGGAGCGGCCGCCGAAAGGGGCGTATCCGGGCTGATGACCGCGCCGCACTTTACGCCCGCCGCGCGGATGGCTTTAAGCGTTTGCGCGAGGTTTTCGCCGCACGCCTCGGCGTGCACTGTAATGTACCCCGCGCCCGCCTCCGCGAAATCGGCGATCTTGGCGGCGGGGTTTACGACCATGAGATGCACGTCGAGCGGGAGCGACGTGTGACGTTTGACCGCCGCCACCATCTGCGAGCCGAAGGTGATGCGCGGCACGAACGAGCCGTCCATGATGTCGCAGTGGATCATGTCTGCCCCGCACTTTTCCAGTTTTTCCACCGCCGCGCCCACCGCGGCGAAATCGGCCGACAGAATAGACGGCGCGATCAGCACTTTGTTTTTCATTATTGTTCTCCGTTGCATTTCACGAAAATTCGTGAAAAGAGTTTACGAATTTTCCGTGATTTTTAGGAAAAACTTTGGCGTAGCCGCCCGTTTGGAAAAGGGGCGGCTCTGCGTTCGGTTTTTCCTCTGCCGCGTTATTTTTAAGGGCTCTCCTTTATAGAAAACGCGGCATTCACCTTTTCCGCCAGAGGCGCTGGCGCGCAAATTGAGTGCGCTTTCCGCAAAGCGCGGTTTGCGGAAACGCAGGTGATTATTTAGATTCACACCACCGCACTTTTTTGGGGCAGATGGTCAGTTTTGCGTATTGTTTTGCAGATACCCCGCGCGCAGCTGCCCGCAGGCGCCGCCGATGTCCGCGCCGATCTGCCGCCGCAGCGTAGCGGAAAGTCCGCCCCGTTCCAACAACCCCAAAAAGCGGTAGGCCTCCTTTTCGGAAATGCCGCGAAGATCCCGCTCTTTGACCTCGTTGAGGCGGATGAGATTGACGTGGCACGGCCTGCCCGACAGCAGGGAGATCAGTTTTTCCGCCTGTTCCCTGCCCGTGTTTTCGCCCGCGATGAGCGAATATTCGAAGATGTAGCGCCGCCCCGTCTTTTCAAAATAATAGTCACACGCCTTCAAAATCTCCTCGATTTTGTACGCTTTGGCGACGGGCATGATGCGTATGCGCTCCTCGTCGGTAGCGGCGTGCAGAGACACGGTGAGGTTTACGGGCAGCCCCTCCTCCGCCAGGTCGTACATCTTCGGCACGATGCCGCAGGTGGAAAGGCTGATGTTGCGCGGGCTGATGCAGATGCCGCCCTGCGCCGACACGGCGCGCAGAAAGCGCACGGTGTTATCGTAATTGTCCAGCGGTTCGCCGCTGCCCATGAGCACGATGTTGGTGACGGCGCGCTTTTCGGGCGTGCCGCCCGCGCGCGCGTTGACGGCGAGCACCTGCCCCAATATTTCGCCCGCGGTGAGGTTGCGCACCAGCCCGTTGAGGCCGGAGGCGCAGAAAGCGCAGTTCATGCGGCAGCCCACCTGCGTGGAAACGCACTGCGTGTTGCCGTACTTGTAGCGCATGAGCACGCCCTCGACCAGGTTGCCGTCCGCCAGTTCGAAGAGGTATTTTTCCGTGCCGTCTGCCGAGGTGAACACCTCGCGGATGCGCACGGGTTCGTCTTCGTACCGTTCGAGCAGTTTTTCGCGCAGTGCGGCGGGCAGGCCGGGTACCTGCGAAACGCGCTTGCCCTGCATCAGCCCGCGGTACAGTTGATCGGCGCGGTACTTCTTTTCGCCCATCTCTTCCATGAGCGCCGCAAGTTCGGCGTGCGTTAAATCTTGCAAGATCTCTTTCACAAGGTTTTCCTCCGCAGTTCGGCGACGTAGAATCCCGCGCCCATGGAAAGGTGCGGCAGAAACTGGATGCCGTATTTTTTGCGCACATGGCCGAGCGGACTTTCAAGCGGTTCGGGAACAAAATCCGTATTTTCATGCAGGAATGCGCCGACGGTGCCGTCGTTCTCCTCCCCGAACACCGAACAGGTGGAATAATAGAGTGTTCCGCCCGCCTTCACATACTTCGCGCAGGAGGCGAGGATGGCGCGCTGCGTTTGGCAGAGCGCGGCGACGTCTTCCTCTCTGCGCAGCAGTTTGATGTCCGGATTTTCACCCGCCACGCCGTAGCCGGAACAGGGAACGTCGCACAGCACGGCGTCGAATTTTTCGGCATACGTACCGTCGAAAACCGAAGAATCGCGGCAGACCACCTCCACGTTCTCCGCGCCCATGCGCGCACAGTACTGCCGGATGAGTTCGGCGCGGTGCGGGTGCAGTTCGAAGGCGGTAACGCGGTCGAACTTTTGCGACAGCAGCACGCTCTTGCCGCCGGGCGCGGCGCACGCGTCGAGAAGTTTTCCGCCCGCCTCCACACAATGGCAGATAGCGACGGAACCGACCGACTGAAAGGTATATTCGCCCGCATCGTAGCCGGCGCCGCGGCGGAAACGGGGAAAGGCGTACACGTTTTCAAACGGCGTATCTTCGTGTTCGGCCGCAAGGTATTTCTGCGCGGCGGCCGCGTTTGCAAACCGCACAAAGGTGCGCGCGGGGCGGCGGCGCATGATCTCCTCCGCCTCGTCCCCGTATTCGGAGAGCAGTTTTTTCACCGCAAAGACGGGGTAAGAATACCGCACGGAGAGCGACTCCTCGCGCCCCTGCGGCAAAACAAGTTTTTCCGCATCGAACGCGCGCAGAAAGGCGTTCAGAAAACCCGCCGCGCCCCCTTTGCCCAGTTTTTTGGCGAGCGATACGGCGTTATCGGTGACCATGTACCGCGGCTTTTGCAGAAAAAGCAGCATATACAGCGCAATTTTCAGCAAAATGCGCACGGGCAGTTTGGGGTTCTTGGGCGCGAACGAACGGATGCAGAAATCGAGGTAAATGTCGTTTTCCAGCACGCCGTAGCAGATGTTCGACGTGCGCGCGCGGTACTGCTCTTCGACGGGCGTATCGGCGAGCGCCTGTTTGAGGTACGCCCCGCCGCCGTACACCTTTTGCAGCACCGCGTACGGATCGTAGAGCGGATTGGTCATGCTTCGCTCCCGAACAGGTCGCCCGCGGCGACTTTGCGGCCGTTGACCGCGTCCGCCGCCGAAAGGCGCTTGCCGCCCTCGAATTGCAATTGCAGAATTTTCACCGCGCCCCCGCCCGCGGCGACGTATATGCCCGTTTTATCCGCGCGCAGCACCTGCCCGCACTCCCCCGTGCCCTCGGCGGGTTCGGCAGAAAACACGTTGACGAGTTTGCCGTGCAGGCTCGTATAGGCGAGCGGCTCGGGATTCATGGCCCGCACGAGACGGCAGAGTTCTTCCGCCGGGCGCGAAAAGTCCAGCGCGCAGTCCTGCTTTTTGATCTTTTTGCACAGCGTCGCCGCCGCATGGTTCTGCGGCGTAAACGCGGCCGTGCCCGCCTCCACCGTGCGGAGGGCGCGCACGATGCACTCCGCGCCCAGTTGGAAAAGTTTTTGCGCGAGCGTGCCCGCGGTATCGTCCGCTGCGATAGAGATGCGCTCTTGCAGCAGCATGTCGCCCGTGTCCAGCCCCAGTTCCGTTTTCATCACGGTCACGCCCGTTTCGGCATCGCCCGCCAGAATGGCGTGCTGGATGGGCGAGGCGCCCCGCCAGCGGGGCAATAGCGACGTATGCACGTTGAAAACGCCGCGCGGAAAGGCATTTAGCACGTCCTGCGTGAGCAGCTGGCCGTACGAACAGGTGACCATGCAGTCGGCGCCCGTGGCGGCGAGTTCGGCGGCGTGGTCGCGCACCTTCGCGAAGTCGAAAACGGGGATGTTTTCGCCCAGCGCATACTGTTTGAGGGGGGACGGCGTGAGGACGCCCTTTCTGCCCACCGGCCTGTCCGGCTGGGTGAGCACGGCGCACACCGCAAAGCCCGCCCCGCGCAGGGCGGTGAGCGGCAGCACCGAAAGGGCGTTGGCGCCCGCGTACACGATCTTCATACTTTTCTCCTAATCGCGGTCGACGCGCTCGGCCTTATCGATGTAGAGAATGCCGTCGAGATGGTCGAGTTCGTGGCAGACGGCGCGGGCGAAAAATCCGCGCGCCGTGATCTTTTTGCGCTTGCCTTTGCGGTCGGAATACTCCACCTTTACCACATTGGGGCGGGTGACGATGCCCCGCTTGCCGCGCACGGAAAGGCAGCCTTCCCAGCCCGTCTGCTCGCCTTTGGCGTCGACGATGACGGGGTTGACCATCTCGAAAAAGCCTTCGGGCACGTCGATGACGACGGCGCGGCGCAATATGCCCACCTGCGGCGCGGCAAGGCCGGCGCCGTCCTCTTTGCGCAAGGTGTCGCGCATATCGTCCAAAAGGGTGCCGAGTTTTTCGTCGAACGCGGTCACCTCAAAACATTTTTTGCGTAAAACTTCGTCGCCTTCCTGCACGACGTTTCTGATTGCCATAAGACCTCCAAAAAACTTGTTCACGAATTTTTACGGAAAGAGACCGTAAAAATTCCGTGATTTTTAGGAAAAACCCAACGTTCGCCGCCCGTTTGAAAAAGGGCGGCTCTGCGTTCGGTTTTTCCTCTGCCGCGTTACTTTTAAGGGCTCTCCTTTATAGAAAACGCGGCATTCACCTTTTCCGCCAGAGGCGCTGGGCGCGCAAATTGGGGGCGCTTAGGCAAAATTGCGATTTCGCCACGCGCAGGTGATTTATTTCAAATAATTTACTGCGCGTCCGCAAACCACGCTTTGCGGAAAGCGCACCCCATTTGCCGAAACCTTTCGGCTCAAACGGGAGTAAAACATACAACGAACTTAATTTTTAAGTGTTGCCCGTTTACTGTAATAATCCTCTTGCGCAAGCAGAGTCGCGCCTCTGCGCCAGCGCACCCCATTTGCCAATGCTTTGGCTTACGGAAAGGGTGAATGCGCGCGATTATATTTTCGTAAGCCCTTAAAATATCGCGCGCAGAGGGGAAAACCGTTCGGGTTTCCCCTCCAATCTCGGCGTTTCGCAGCGCCTTTGCGCGAGAAACGCGAGAACTCATTAACTCATATTCATAGGATCCTCTTCCACATATACGTTCACGTCGCGCGTTTTTTTGCTGAGCGCGCGCTCGTAGATCTGCGGCAGAAGTTCGCCGCCCGTAAGCCGCATCAGAACCTGATAGCGGTGCTTGTTCTGTATTTTTTTGACCGGCGACTTCATTTTGTTGAAAAACAAAAATTGATCGCGGGCGGCGTCGAACACCTCTTTGAGCGAAAAGTACACCTCTTTGAGAACATCGAGCGCCTTTTTTTCGTCCTCGCCGACGATCATCACGCGCACGATTTTGGCAAAGGGCGGAAAAGACGTAGACTTGCGCAGATCGATCTCGTGCCGAAAAAATCCCTTGTAATCGTAATCGGCGGCAAAGCGGAGAATGTAATTTTCCGGATCGTACGTCTGCAAAATGACGGTGCCCGTATCCTCGGCGCGGCCGCACCTGCCCGCCACCTGCGTGACGAGTTGAAAGGTGCGCTCGCCGCTGCGGTAATCGGAAAAATGCAGGCTCATATCCGCATCGAGGATGCCCACCAGCGTGACCGCGGGGAAATCGTGCCCCTTGGCGACCATCTGCGTGCCGACGAGGATATCCGCCTCGCGCGCGGCGAATTTTTTCAGTATTTTATAGTGCCCCTCTTTGCCGCCCGTGGTGTCGATGTCCATGCGCAGGATGCGCGCGGATGGGAACAGTTTTTGCAGTTCCCCCACCACTTTCTGCGTGCCCGTGCCGCGGTAGTTCAGGTGCACGCCGCCGCATTCGGGGCAGGCGGAAAGCATATGATAGCACGTGCCGCAGTAGTGGCATTTGAGGCAGCCTTCCTCGCTGTGGTAGGTGAGCGGCACGTCGCACTGGGCGCACTTGACCACCGCGCCGCACTCGCGGCACACCACGCTCTGGGCATAGCCGCGGCGGTTCAAAAAGATGATGGCCTGGTTGCCGCTTTGCAGGCACTTTTCCAGTTCCCCGCGCAGGGCGGCGGAAAAGGCGGAGTTGTTGCCGCGGCGCACCTCGCGCCGCATATCCGCCATTTCGATGTGCGGCATGGGGCGGCGGTTGATGCGGCCGGGAAGTTCCAAAAGTTCGTATTCGCCGCGAACCGCTTTCAGATACGTTTCCACCGACGGCGTGGCGCTGCCGAGGATCAGTTTGCAGCCGTTGTGCCGGGCGCGGGCAAGCGCGACTTCGGCGGTGTTGTAGCGCGGGTTCTGCTCGCTGGAATAACTGCCGTCGTGCTCCTCGTCGATGACGATGACGCCGACGTTTTCGACGGGCGCGAACACGGCGCTGCGGGCGCC
>CALVHW010000055.1 GCA_944328905.1 uncultured Clostridia bacterium
ATCCTGCTCCATGGCGTGCACGACGTCGAACACCTGCAGAGCGATGGATTCGAGCACGGCGCGGACGATGTGCGCGCGCGTAGTGCCGCGCGTAACGCCGCACAGCATACCGCGGCATTCGGGATCCCAGTGCGGCGCGCCCAGCCCCACAAAGGCGGAAACAAAGCACACGCCGCCCGTATCGGGCACGGAGAGCGCGATCTCTTCCGTTTCTGCCGCCGTCTTTACCAATCCCAAACCGTCGCGCAGCCACTGCACGGCCGCACCGCCGATAAATACACTGCCCTCCAAGGCATAGTCCGGCCTGTCGAGCGAGGCGGTGAGCGTAGTGATCAGCCCGTTGCCGGACGCCACGGCGCGCCTGCCCGTGTTTGCGAGCAGAAAACAGCCCGTTCCGTAGGTATTTTTCGCATCGCCCGGCTCGGTGCAGAACTGCCCGAACAGGGCGCCCTGCTGATCGCCGACCGCCGCGCAGACGGGGATTTCCGCGCCCAGGATTTCGGCGGCGGACGTGCCGTAATCGGCGCCCGAAGGCTTCACTTCCGGCAGCATGGAAAGGGGCACGCCGAACAGTTTGCACAGCTCTTCGTCCCACTGCATGGTGTGGATATTGTAAAGCATCGTGCGCGACGCGTTGGTGCGGTCGGTGGCGTGCACCTTTCCGCGCGTGAGGTGCCAGATAAGAAAGGTATCCACGGTGCCGAACAGAAGTCCGCCCTTTTCCGCGCGCTCGCGGGCGAAGGGTACGTTGTCGAGGATCCAGCGGATCTTCGATGCGGAAAAATACGCGTCCGGCTGCAAACCGGTGCGCTCGTAAATGAACCTGCCGTACTCCGCCTTCATCTTTTCGCAATAAGCCGACGTGCGGCGGCACTGCCATACGATGGCGTTGTAGACGGGTTTGCCCGTGTAGCGGTCCCAAACGAGCGTCGTTTCGCGCTGGTTGGCGACGGCTACGGCCGCCACTTCCTGCGGCAGGATCCCGCCCTCTTTGAGCGCGCGGCGGAACGAGCGCAGCTGCGAGGAGAGAATGTTGCGCGGATCGTGCTCCACCCACCCGGGGTTGGGATAGACCTGCGGGAATTCGATCTGCGCCATGGCGGCAATTTTCCCCTTATCGTCGAACAGGATGGTGCGCGAACTGGTCGTGCCCTGGTCGAGCGCCGCAATATATCTCTTTTTCATGGTCAGAAAGCGTCCTTTTCGAGTTTTTTCCAGCGGCGGGCAATAAACCGCATACGCACGCCGGGCGGCACCAGCCGCGGGACTGCCGCAATGAATTTATTCCAGAACCCCGGCCTGCACACGCGCTTGTTCTTTTGTACCGCGCGCAGGCTCTTTTCCGCGACATATGCCGGCGTTTTGGCGGAAAGTTTTCCCCACAGTCCCTGGCCGCGGATGTCTGCGATCACATCCGGCCGCGTATATACGCCGCCCGGCTCGACCACGGTAACGTTCACTCCCCCGCCGCGGAGTTCGGTGCGAAGCGCGTAAAAAAACTGCTCTTCCGCCTTTTTCGTGGCGCTATATAAAGCGAAATACGGCATCGGATACACGGCGGAAATACTGCCGATCGTGACGATCTCCAGCCGCTCCGTCCGGTGCTGCAAAACAAATTTGGTGAGGGATACCGCCGCCTCGAAATTGGTGCGGCATTGAAAGACGATCTTTTGCTGCGTGTATTTTTCAAACGCCTTCTGAATATCCGCACCCGCCACGTTGCACAGGCGCGAAAAGCGGATGCCGAGGCTTTCGATGTACGCGAACATCTCCGCACGGGCGCGTTCGTCCGTCAGGTCGCAGGCATAATATTCGATTGCCGCCTCGGGGTACCCGCGCAAAATTTCTGCGCGCAGCGAGGCGAGCCGCTCGCTGCTCCTGCCCGTGAGGAAGAGTTTGCCCTCCCCCGCGCACCGGAAGCTGAACGCCCTGCCGATTCCGCCCGTGGCGCCGCTGATGAACGTGTATCCCTCTTTTTCTTTCATATCGGTTTTATTATATCATAAACGCACATAAGTTGTAAAGTTATGTCTGCCGTCTGCCGCGCTTTTTTCCGCAATTTCCGCCCATACATTTGACAAATCCGCTGCGCAAAGTTATAATATAAGAATATTTTTATCAAAGGAGTTTCCCATGCGTATTTTAGCCGTCAACGACATCTCCTGCGTCGGAAAATGCTCGCTCACCGTGGCCCTGCCCATCATCTCTGCCTGCGGCGTGACCTGCGACATTCTGCCGACGGCGATCCTCTCCACCCACACGGGCGGATTTACGGGCTATACCTTCCGCGACCTTAGCGAAGACATCCCCGCCATTCTCTCCCACTGGAAGAGCCTGGGGCTGAAATACGACATCATCATCAGCGGCTATCTCGGCAGCATCGACCAGATCGGGATGGTGAAAAGCATCAAGGACGATTTCCTCAAAGAGGGCGGCCTGATGATCGTCGATCCCGTGATGGGCGACAACGGCAAACTGTACGCCCATTTCGACGATAAATATGTGGAAGCAATGAAGGGGCTGTGCCGCAAAGCGGACATCCTCGTGCCCAACCTGACGGAGGCGTGCTATCTGACGGGCATCGGCTACGAACAGGCGAACGGCGGCGACTATGCAGCCGTTTTGAACGCGCTGAAAGCGCTCTGCCCCCGCCCTTCCGTGACCGGCTGCGACGAAGTAAAAAGTGGCAAAAGCGTGAGCACCGTCTACTACACGGACGACAGCGGCAAAACGAAGACATATTCGACAGAAAAGATCGAGGGCGCGTTCCACGGCGCGGGCGACGTATATTCGAGCGCGCTCGCGGGAGCACTGGCGCGGGGCGTGCAAACGGACAAAGCCGTTCAGCTGGCGGCAGACTTTACGACGGCTTCCATCCGTCAGACCAAAGCGGACGGCACCGAGGCGCGCTACGGCCTCAATTCCGAAAGCCAGATGCTCGCCTTTTTGCAGGCGCTGGACAAAGCGGCGAAAAACTGAAAAACAATTCGGCAAAAAGCGAGCGTTCCCGCAACAGCGGAAACGCTCGCTTTGTTATTTCAGCGTACTTCGATGACCTGCGTAAGGATGGTTTTGCGTTTGATCCCCTTTTCATCCGGCACATAAAAATCCGAATAGGCAATAATGATCTTGTTCGGGCCGAGAATCGCCGCGTGCACATTGCAGCAGCTGCCCGCCCACTGATGGAAGTTCGGCCGCACGGGCGGACGGTTCATCAGTCCGCTGCGGTCATTCGGCGTCATAACTTCCACGGGTGCTTCCCAACGCAAACCAGACGGATCCTCGCTGGCGCGCACAAAGATTCCGGGCCGGCCGTAGATCGCCAATGTTACGCCGCATTCCAACCGCCGCAGTTGCGGCAAAATACCGATCTTATCGAATACCTGCGGCTTTGTCCACGTTTTTCCGCCGTCGGCCGAGCGCGAAAAGTACAGCGGCCCCCATTCCGGCCCGCCATGGAAAACGCAGGTGGAACGCAGCAGCATGATCATGGAACCGTCCGGCATAAACTCGAAGTCCGTTTCCGAAAAGCCGTCGCGCCACCATGCCAGTTTGTCGGCTTTCGTATCGGGGATATACGGCTGCCATGCTGCCAGTTTCCAGGAATCGCCGCCGTCATCCGAGCGAAGCAGGTATGCGGCATCGTATGTGGAGAGCGCACCGTTTTCCGGATCGCTCGCCGTGCGGTAGGTAGAAACCCACAGCGTACCGCCGGGCCCGCGTTTCAGGTTGTCCGATTCGTGCAGCCCCGGCTGCAGCATACGCACGGGTGCATCCGGCTGACGATAGGTTTTCACGGGCAGATACGGCCACTCTACGGGGCGGTCGCAAATGGAAGTTTCGCCCGTCCTTTCATCGTAGCGCAAAAAACGGAGCGTCTTTTCCGTCAGTCCTTCGGGCAGCGTATCCGCATAATAATAGCGATCCTGCGAGGTAAACGCGTCGTAAACCCCCCCTATCCCTTCCGGCATCTTATGCGGATCCGCGCTTTTTTCCGGCTGTTCTACCCGATCGGACGGCACATTGTACGCCGCCAGCCGGAACGGCGGGATCTCCAACCCCAGCGCCGTCAGGTCGATCACCGGCTTTGCGATGGGCAGCATCCGCACCCCCGGCGACACTTCCGTTCCACACAATCCAGCCAAAGACGAATCCCCCTTCTGCCAGGTTTCCCCCTCGTCCTCGCTTACATACCACAGTTTGGCGCCCAGGCCGAGCGTGTGCGGCTGGTCGTCTTCGTCGTGGATCCAAACCGCCAGACGCCCGTCCGGCAGTTTATGTACGCGCGGAAACTGAAAATACCCCCACGCGGCTTCCTCGCATACAGGCCCGCGGGCAACAACCTTCGGTTCATGCAAAAACAATTTCATTATCCTATGCCTCACAGTAATTTTTCTTGTTCGATATTATAAAAAAATTGTGCCAATGGTTTACCGCAAACTTTTGTAAGTTGCCGGCTTAAGCCGGCGGCATTCAAATATCGCGCGGATATCTTTCAGCCAATTCACCCTGCGGCGTATTTTGCCCCGAATTACTTTACGCGTTCGATCGTGAACATCCGCGTGATCACCGCCCCGGAAAAGCGCGAAACCTCTTCGGCGTTAAACAGGCAGCCCAGCCGGAGATTGCCGTTGCAGAGCGCATCGCCGTATGCGGTAAAAGAAATGTCCTCCGCCCACTTTTGCGGCCTCGAACGCACGCGGTACAAAGTATCCGGATCAAGTCCGCGAAAACGCGCACGAAACGGAATCGCATTGCTGCGCCTGCCCGTGAGTGCAACGGAGGCAACCGCTTCCGACTTATCTTTCGAAACGACGATCCAGCCGCCCGCTTCGCCTTCGAATACACTGTCTGTGCGGTAATAATCGCCGAACTGCAGCACCTTGCGCCATTTTTTATAAAAATCCGTCTGCGCGCGTATGGCTTCGCACTGCGCGTCATCCAGTTCCGTAATGTCTAATTCATACCCGAACGCCCCCGCCGACGCCACGGTAAAACGCGTATCCATAGACGACCGGTCGAATGTATGCGGATTGGGCGACGTTCCTACATGGGCGCCCATTGCCGACTGCGGATACCCGCAGAGCGTGCCCTCTTGTATGGCAAGGCGGCTGCGCGCATCGGTATTGTCGCTCGCCCATATCTGCGGGGTAAAACACAGCATACCGAGGTCGAAACGGTTGCCGCCGCTGGCACAGCTTTCAAAGAGCACCTGCGGGAACTTTTTCGTCAGTGTATCCAACACCTCGTACAGCCCCAGCGTATAGCGGTAGAACAATTCCCCGGACGCCGGCAAATCGAACAGCCCGCGGTTGCAGTCCCACTTCACATAAACGGCGCCGCTCTCTTCGATAACGGCAGAAACCGCACCGATCATCCACGAACGCACGGCGGGTTTGGTGAGGTCGAGAACGATCTGCCGTCGTATTTCCATCGGTTCCCTGCCCGGCAGAGTCAGAGCATATTCGGGATGCGCGCGGAACAAGTCGCTGTTGCGGCTGACCATTTCCGGTTCCATCCATATGCCGAACTGCAATCCGCAGGCACGCACGTCGTCGGCAAAGCTCCGCAGCGAACCGCCGAGTTTCCTCTCGTTTGCCTTCCAGTCGCCCAAGGAACAGCAATCGCTGTTTCTTTCGCCGAACCAGCCGTCGTCGAGCACGAACAGCTCGATTCCCGCCGCCGCGGCGCGCCTGCACAGGCGCAGCAGCTTTTGTTTGTCAAAGGAAAAAAGGAAACTTTCCCAGCTGTTGATGAGAATGGGGCGTTCGCGGTTTTTCCACCAACCGCGCAAAATGTGTTCCGCTGCAAACGCGCGCATCTGCATACAGGCGGCATCTTCCGATTCCGCCCGCACGAACACCGCCTCCGGCGATTCGAATACTTCGCCGGGCGCGAGACTGTAATCGAGCAGGTAATCGTTGATTCCCGAAAGCAGCCGCATACCGCACAGCGGAGAAAGATCGAATATCTGGCGGTGATTGCCCGAATAAATGAGATTGCACGCCACAACCCCGCCGCGGCGGCTCTTTTCGCGCAAAATCACAAACGGGTTGTGCACATTGGAAGAAAGCCCGGCAAAACTCGCCGCCGAAAGGCTACCTCCCTCGACGGGCGTGCGATGCGGAACGCGTTCGCGCGTAGACGCCCCGTCGAACGTCACGGCTTCCCAGTCGCCGACGCCGAGATCGAGCTGCAAACTCATGCAGCGGCGGATATGCAGCACGCTTTTGCCCGCATTCCGCAGTCGCACAGACGCCGCCATCACATCGCTGCCGGCAAACACCGAAAAGCACTGTTCGATCTCCAAGCCGGCCGGCTCGTCTTTGTAGCGCAAAATCAGACATTCCGTTTCCCCGTAAGAGGCGGGCAGCGGGCAGCGCATGGAAGGTTTGCGGCGCTTTGCCTCCGCCCCGCACAGAACGGGGCGCAGCGTCGCCGCGCCGTCCTCCGTTACGATATGCAGCATCGTTTCCCGGTTGCTGCCGTCTCCGCCCGATGAGATGACGCACGCCCCGCAGAAGATATCGTCTGCCGAGGTTGTAAGCTGGCCGTCCGTTCCCGAACCGAAGAAAGAAAAGTCTTCCTCGTCACGTATGCGCGGGCCGTAATAAAGAATTTCAGGACGGTTTTCAAGTTTCAGCAAAAGCGTAGTGTTTGCCGTATCTATTTTAGCCGTTCCATTTTTAATGCTGATCATGAAAATCCTCCATGCGCCATACAATTCGGGCGCCGCAAGATTGCGGCGCCCCCGCAGTTTCCGCGCTGTCGCTTACGCGGCAGCCTCAAAATGAATATTGTCGATATAGAATACGCCGCCGCCACTGTTTGCTGCCATTTGCAGGCCGACGTTTCCGTTTGTCGTATCATTCACCAATTCGCCGAGCGCGGCGATATCGATCTCCAGCGTATACCATACGCCCGAAACAGCCTCGGATACGGCTGCGCCCTCGCCGTCTTTCAGCGTTGCGATCGCTGCGGTATTACTGGTAAAATCTTTCATGCCTTCCTGATTGACATACCAGAACTGTATATTCGTGAGCGGCGCTTCGAAATACACGTCGAACACCAGTTTTCCGCCTCCCGCCGCGCACAGTTCGTTGTAGCGCGCAAACGCATCCATCGTGAATTGCACGCGCGAATCCCATGCGCTCTTCGCCGACTCATACTTATATACATTCTCACGCCCTGCCGCAGCCGCCGCAAAAGAAATCGTGGCAGCGGAATCGTTCATCGGTGCAAAAAAGTCGGTACACCATTGCAGAGGCACCGGAGCCGGCCGTTTTTCGGCAAAACCGACGCTGCCGATGTAGAAAGTTGCATTGCTTGCGTTGGCCGCGATCTGCAAACCGATATCGTTATTTGTCGCGGAGTACCCTAAAACGCCCAAAGCGCCGATATCGACCTCTATCGTATACCATACGCCCGCCGCCGGAGTTGTTACCGCAGCGCCATTCGGATCGTAAATTTTGACATACGTCTGATTGGAGGTATAGAACTCCGCCACTCCGCTCACATTGATCGGGCGCAGATAGAGAGAATTTAACGAACCCGTGAAATAAACTTCCATCGTCAGCGCGTAATTTTCTTCCGTTTCCGCATACGCGTTCCACTGTTCGAGAGCCGCACGGCTGAACTGTATGCGCGAATCCCACGTTGCGCCGGTGGAAACGTATTTATATACATTCTGACGTCCGCCGAGATCGATCTCTTCGTCCTGGCCAACGAGAGAAATTTCGGCCAGCGAAGCGTTGCAGGGATCAAAAAAGTCGCCGCCGCTGTGCAGTTCCGCTTTTTCTTCAAAACGGAAATTGCGCAAATACAGTTCTGCCGCCTGATTATCCTCCGTAAGCACCAGATACAGCTTTGTAAAGTCGATCTGGCCGTCGTTGCTGAACGGCAGCTGCACGGTACAGTGATACCACTGTCCCGCCGCAGTGTTCCCGCCCTGGATTTCAATGCCGTCCGCATCGGCAATTTTTATGTCGGCATAGACAGTCGTATTTACCCCCTCTCCTATGATCAGGAAGGAGAACGAAGGCGTGCCGCTGACCTGCCATACGTCGAATTCCAGCGTCTGATATACGGAAACATCGCTTGCGTTTTCGTCTGCAAGAGCGATAAACTGAATGCGCTGATTCCATGCCGGATGCACGCCGGCCGCACTGTAATGATACGCGCCGCTCACGCCGTATACATCCTCATCCAGATATTCGAATCCGAAAGTGACCTGCGAGTTTGTGTCGACAAAGAAACGATCGGCAAACTGGTCGGTGTCGCCCGAACCGTAATTTGCCCAGTATTCGGCATCCGAACAGACCTCTATGTTCATCTGCGCGGACGAAACTTCGTCTGCCCCGTTCATGACGGCGATCTTCCAGACATGGCTGCCGGCAGCAGCGCTCTGTTCGCCGGCCGCGATCTCCGTATCGTCGATGTACTGTTTCAGTTCGGCGCCCGCAAAAGCGGCCGTTACATCGGGCAGCGTAAATACCTCGGTAAACACATAACCGCTGTAATTTTTTACTTCATAATACTGCGCACTGTACTCCGCATCGGCAGCCGCCGGAACCACGGCGCCGAAATCCTTGAACAGGTATACGAGTTCCGGCGTAGCGGCCTTTTCGGGCGTTTCCCCCATATATACGGGCAAGGCGCCGTATTTGACGGACTGCGGCTCACCGAGCACGGCTTCACCGTTTTTGAACGTAATTGTATACAAGTTGCGCGTATAATACAGTTTGAGTATGAGGCTGCCGTCCGCCGCGACCGTACCGGAAGTTACGTTGCCCGCGTTGTCTTCGTCGAAGACATAATGCTCGATGCTCTTTGCCTGCGCCTGCACGGTCGCGTCGGTCGTACCGGTCAGGCTCTGCGTTTCCTTCGCGGCGATTGCAAACGAGCCGTCGAGCGCCTCGAGATAATGCTCTACCTTGTACGGCGTATCCGTGTTGGCGGTAAACTGCGCGGTATAGGTGGCGGCGGCCGTCAGTACGGCGGTTTCCTCCACTTTTGCGTTCTCCGAAGTATACCAGCCGGCAAACGCATAACCTTGCTTTGCGGGAACATTTTCATCCGCATACAAAACAGCCGCACTCGCGCCGTAACGCACATCTTCGATCGTTTTGCTTTCCGTACCGTTCACGAGCGTAACGTCGAACGTATTGCGGTCGTACCTGATCTCCACGACGGTGGAACCGTCGCCCGCGATGTTCGCCTGCGTAACCGTCTGCGCCGTAAAACCTTCGTACGCCTTTGCGGCCGCGATCGTCTGCGTATCCGTTGTGCCCGTCTTGTTTTCACGGTCGGCGGTCACTTCCGTATATCCGTCGCCCGCAACGTCCTGCTGCAGATGTTTGACTGTGTACGGCGTATCGGTATTTGCCGTAAATTTTGCCCACACCTCAAAATTTTCGCTGTACGTTTTTTCCGCGTCGAACGGATCCGTCAAAGCCGCGTCGATAAACCAACCGGCGAAGGTATACCCGGTTTTCTGCGGATCGGCGGGCGGATCGATCGTATCGCCTGCGTCCGCCGTAACCGTCACATCGGTCGTTCCGTGAAAAACAACGCTGATACTGCTTTTTTCATTCCCGCCGTCGCACGCCGCCGCACCCAAACAGAGTGCCAGCAGCGCCGCGACCGCCAAAAGAAGCATCCATAATCTTTTTTTCATCATCATCCTCCTTCCTTTTTACTTACGCTTGGATAAAGCGCACATTGTCGATGTAGAACGTGCCGCCGCTGTCGCTGTTAAAGGCGAGCTGCAGCGCATCGGCAACGACGCCCTCGTTGTTGTTCAACGCGCCGAGCGCCGCGATATCGATTTCAAACGTATACCACTCGCCCTCCGTCACGCTCGTAGCCTCTTCGCCTTCGGCATTTTTGACGACCACATACGAAGTGGTGCCGCCGGCTATAAAACTGCCCATGCTGCCTTTCAACGGCGTGTACCAGAACTGAATGAAGCTGAGCGCAGATATCGCCGTTTCGCTGCAAACGTCGAACGCCAGCTTGCCGCCGCCCGCCGCCTGCAGGCGCATGTACTCCACATAGGCGCCCGCCGTCAGTTGCAAGCGCGACTCCCAAGCGCTCTTGGCGGACGTATATTTATACACGTCCGTGCGCCCGCCGCCCTCGGCGGCGTAGGTGACGCTCGCCGCGGAATCGCCGCGTTTGGGGATAAAGAAATCGGTAGCCTCCTCCAGCGCGCCGTCGATCTCTTTGAACTCGGGCGTGCCGAGATAGAACGTGCCGCCTGCGTCATTGGAGTAGCCCATCTGGAATCCGATATCGTCGTTTTCGGCTTTCAGCGCCCCGAGCAGGTCGACGCGGAATTCCAGCGTGTACCACACGCCCGCCTCCGCCGAACGCACCGTGTTGCCTTCGCCGTCAATCAGCCGCACGAAATCCTGTTCTACATGCGAGTACGCTTCCGTCAGCCAGCTCAGCCCCATGGGCCGCAGATACAGCGATCCGCCGTTCGGGAAGCAGATATCCACATCCATTACGCTGTACTCTTTTTCTTCCGCCCACGTCTTCCACTCGTTATACAGCGACTGCCCGAATTGGACGCGCGCATTCCATGCTCCCGATACGGAGGTGTACTTATACACGCCGCTGTGGCCGTCGACCTCGCTGCTCATCGGAACGATTGAAGCCTGCGCGTTGTTGGTTGCCTTGAAATCGCGCCGGCAGAAAGCGATGTTGCGGATATACAGATCGACCACCTCATTGTCGCCCGCGAGATAAACATACACGCTGCTGTTGGCGGGGTAGGTGACGGGAATGCTTGCCGCAAAATGATACCACTTGCCCGCCGCAATGTCTGCTTCCGCCACGTAATTGCCGTCTTCGTCATTGACGGCGTAGTTTTGGTAGTCAACGGGCGCCGCATTGGCTAAACTGATAAACGGGAACGAGGAGCTGCCGCTGTTTACGTATATATCGAATTCGAGCGTATCGTACTGCGTGGCATCGAAGGCCGTTGTGACGCGCAGCAGCTCGAGGCGGTGATTCCATGTGGGATACTTCCCCGCCGTGGTATACCGGTAAGCGCTGCTCACGCCGTATACATCCTTATCCAGATATTCGAATCCGAAAGTGACCTGCGAGTTTGCGTCGACAAAGAAACGATCGGTAAACTGGTCTGCCGTGCCGGGGCCGTAATTGGCGTAATAATCCGCCTCGCTGCAGACCTTAAAGGAAATATCGCGCGAGACCGGATCACCCCCGCTCGTTTTGGATGCGGTAACGGTGACCGTATATTCTCCCGCGGCGGGCGTGCCGGCTTCCAGCATCTCTCCCGTCTCACGCAGGGTGATACTGTCGTCGGATGTATATTCCACTTCGATTTCCTGGTAACCGCTGCCGAAACGTTCCGCCAGGGGAATGCTTACCGGTTCGCCCTGCAGGAACATATACCCGTCCATGCTGTCGCAGCCGGCGAGATTGATCGGTTCGGTGTCGGTCACACTGACAGTGAAATCGCACATACCGAACTCCGTTTCCAGCGAAATCACGGGCTTCTCGTTAAAACCCTGTTCAGCACGATGTTGCAC
>CALVHW010000056.1 GCA_944328905.1 uncultured Clostridia bacterium
CACCGCCTCGGCGCCCCGCTGCACGATGTACCCCACGCCGTTGAACTTGGTCGTCTGCCGCCGCAGCCACATTTTATGCAGCGACGCGCCCCCGCGCACCAGCGAAAAGGGCACCACCGTATAGCCGCAGCGCGTGCCCGTGAAGCCCGCCGTTTTGGAGAGGGAACAGAACTCGATCGCACATTCCTTTGCCCCCTCCACCTCGTAGATGCTGCGCGCCGCGCTCTCCCCCTGCACGAACGCCTCGTATGCCGCGTCATACAAGATCACCGCGCCGCGCGCGTTGGCGTATTTCACCCATTCTTTGAGTTGTTCGCGCGTGTACGCCGCGCCCGTGGGGTTGTTGGGCGAACAGATGTAGATGATATCCGCCTCCGCCGCGTCCTCGGGCATGGGCAGAAATCCGTTTTCGCCCGTGGCCGCCGCGAACACGATCCTGCGCCCCGCCATGACGTTCGTATCCACGTACACGGGATACACGGGATCGGGGATGAGCACGGTATTGTCGCGCGAAAAGAGGTCGAGGATATTGCCCAGGTCGCTCTTGGCGCCGTCGCTGATGAAAATCTCGTCCGCGTCCAGCGAAATGCCGCGCATCTTGTAGTAATCGCGTATCTTTTCGCGCAGGAAAGAATACCCCTGTTCGGGGCCGTAGCCGCGGAAGGTGCGCGCATCGCCCTGTTCGGCCGCCGCCCTCTCCATCGCCGCCACCACCGCGGGCGCGAGCGGCAGCGTCACGTCGCCGATTCCCATGCGCAGTATTTCCCGATCGGGGTGCGCCGCCGCAAACGCCGCCACCCGTTTGGCGATGTCGGAAAACAGATAACTCTCTTTCAGTTCGAGATAATGCCCGTTGATCTTCATACTTCCACCTCTCCCGTAAACACAACTTCCGCGCCGCCCGTCATGTACACCGTATCGCCGACGCAGATTTTCAGATCGCCGCCGCGCAGTTTCACGGTGATCTCTTCGCCGGCGGGAAACATTCCCTTTGCCACCGCCGCCGCGGCGGCCGCGCACGCGCCCGTGCCGCAGGCCATCGTTTCGCCGCTGCCGCGCTCCCATACGCGCATTTTTAAGGTACGTTCCCCGATTTTCTGCACAAATTCCGTATTGACGCGTTCGGGAAAGACGGGCGCGTTTTCAAACAGCGGGCCGATCTTTTCCAGATCGACGCCGTCGGGATTTTCGAACACGACGCAGTGCGGGTTGCCCATGGAAAGGCAGGTGACGCTGTACGTTCTGCCCGCGATTTTCAGCGGGCGGTCGACGATGCACTCCTCCCCCGCCGCAAAAAAGCGTCCGGCTTCCGATACGGCAGAACCGCGCCCCGGCTCGAACGCCGCGGGGATGCGCGCCGGCTCGAACACCGCCGGCCCCATATCCACGCGCACTTCGCGCACCTTGCCGTTTTCGCCGGCAAAGCAGTGCAGTTTTTTGATGCCGCTGCGCGTTTCCACCGTCATGTCCTCGCCGTGCACGATGCCGCCGTCATACAGGTATTTGCCCACACAGCGGATGGCGTTGCCGCACATATTCCCCTCGCTGCCGTCGGCATTGAACATACGCATCTTCGCATCGGCGACGGCGCTCTCGCAGATCAGCACGATTCCGTCGCCGCCGATGCCCTTGTGGCGGTCGGAAAGCCGCACGGCGAGCGTTTCCGGTTTTTCGAGTTCCCCGTGCAGGCAGTCGAAATAGATATAGTCGTTGCCCGCGCCCTGCATTTTCACAAATCTGCGCAGCATCTTTCTCTCTCCTTACGTTTCGTACATTTTAAGTATATCCAGCGCCGCCTCGCGGCTGGATACGCGGCGATCCATCGCCCGCTTTTCAATAAAGCGGTGGGCGTCCGCCTCGGTCATGTTCAGGTACTGCACCAGCACGCACTTCGCGCGGCCGATGAGTTTGGCGTCGCCGAGTTTTTCTTTCAGCCGCTCGTTCTCCTCGCCGGCGGCGCGCAGCCGCTCGCCCATGCCCGCCGCCGTGTGCAGCGCCGCGCAGAGCACGGCCGCGGAAACGTTTGCCGCAAACACGGCCGCGCCGCAGCCGGCAAGCGCGCTTTCCGCCTCGGCGAGTTGTTCTTCCTTCACCAGAACCACGATGCCCGCCCGGGTGCTGCGCGAGGCGGCGCGCACTTCGTCCGCGAGCACATCCGTATCTCCGCCGCAGAACAGATACACGTCACAGTCGTCCTCCGCCGGCGAAAAGCCGTGCGCGCACAGAAAATCATTCAGTTTTCGGCGCATGGCGCCGCCGCATACCGCGCGCACACGATCCATCGCTTTTGCCTCTCAATTCGCCGTGTACATCTGTTTGTACGGGTTTTCGCTGTCCGGCGTCAGGCGGAAATAGTCCGCGTCTAAATACGCCGCGGCGTCTTTGCCGAACGCTTTGCACCACTGCGCCACCAGTTCGCGCGCCTCGCCGTGCAATCCGCACTGCTTTTCCGCTTTGACCTGTGCAGGCAGGCGCACGGGCAGCGCCGCGCAGCGCAGAAACATCTCGCCGCCGTGCATTCCCGTGCCGCAGAAATACCCGACGATCGGCTTTTCCCCGCGGTTTTCGCCCAGCACCACGATGGTGCCGCCCGCCTGGTACTCGCCGAGAAAACTCCCCGCCCTGCCGCCGACGACGATGGCGGGTTTATTCTCTTTATGCGCCGTCATGTGGATGCCGCAGCGGTAGCCGACGTCGCCCTCGATGAAGATTTTCCCGCCGCGCATGGCATAACCCGTGGCGTCGCCCGCGCTGCCGTGCACGGCGATCGTGCCGGCGTTCATGGTGTCGCCCGTGGCCTCCTGCACGTTGCCGAACACGTCCAGCCGCGCGCCGTTGAGGTAGGCGCCCAGCGCGTTGCCCGGCGTGCCGCAAACGGCGATATTTTTACCCGAAAGTCCCGCCGCCAGATACCGCTGGCCGATGCAGTTTTGAATTTCTATATTTTTATCGGCACTCTCGCGCACCGCTTTATCGAGCGCGGAAAAGTGCATTCCCTCCGCATTTATTTTCATCTCTATACCTCTCTCGCCAGTTTTTCCCGCCTCGCCCCGGCGGAAAAGGCCATCAGTTCGGGCGCGCGTTCGAGCAGGGAAAAATCCACCTCCGCCAGCGGTGTGCGCCCGCGCACGAGCGACGTGTAGATGCCCGCGCGTTCGGGCAGATTTACGAGGATGAACCCTTTCAGAACCCCGTCCGCCGTGAACAGCACTTTGTAGGCATTGTCCCCTTTTTCAACGTAACGTTCCCCCGAATACGAGCCTGCCGTGAGCACGTGCGTGCCGAAAAACCCGATGGAGTTGAAGGGTGCGGCGTTGTCGAACACTTCCTCGCCGCCCGCCATGTTCACGCCTGCGCAGTGCCCCTGCAAGTAGGCGTTGGGCAAGAGCGCGAGAATTTTGCGCTGCCCGCTCGTGACGTCGAAACACTCGGTGCAGTCGCCCGCGGCGTACACGTCGGGCAAAGACGTGCGGCTGCGCTCATCCACCGCGATGCCCCGCCCCGTTTCGCCGCCCGCGTCTTTCACGAGTTCCGTGTTGGGGCGCACGCCCACCGCCACCACGAGGATGTCGAACGGCACAGTCTTTCCGCTCTGCAAATGCGCCGCATCGCTTTCCAATTCCGCCACGCTGTCTGAAAGGTAAAATTCCGCGCCCTTTTCTTCCAGCGTGCGCTGCACGATGGCGGCGCCGTATTCGTCGAGGATGCTGGGCAGGATGCGCCCCGCCATATCCACCACCGCCACGCTCTTCACACGCGCGGCGATGCCTTCCAGGCACTTCAACCCGATCAGTCCCGCGCCGATGATGAGCACCCGCTTTTCGGGCGAGAGCGCCTTTTCCAGCGCGAGCGCGTCGTCCATCGTCATGAAGTGAAAACGCTCCTTCACGCTTTCGATTCCTTTCACAGGCGGATCGAAGGGGCGCGAACCGGTTGCAACCAGCAGTTTTTCGTAGCCGAGCACTTTCCCGTCCGACAGCCGCACCATCTTTTTGGCGGGATCTGTTTTTTCCGCGCGCACGCCGAGCATGGCATTCACTTTCATCTTCTCGTAAAAATCGGCGGGGCGGTAACGCATTCGCTCCGCGTCGGTCGCGCCCAAAAGGTAATAGGAAATGAGCGGCCTGCCGTACACGAAATGCTTTTCCTCGCCCACCACGGCGATGCTGCCCTCTCCGTCGGTTTCCCGGATGCCCTCTATCGCCGCCGCGGCGGCCGTTGAGTTTCCGACGATCACATATCTGAATATCTGCGTCTTCATATTACGGTCTTTCCTCGTACACGATGGCATTGTTCGGGCAGTGCGCCACGCAGTTGGGCGTGCCGCAGGCATTGTCGGTGCAGAGCTGGCACTTCATGGCGGCATGGCCGTCCGGCGCGGGCATCACCGCCCCGAACGGGCACACGAGCACGCAGGTGAGGCACCCGACGCACTTGTTTTTGTCGATGCGCACCACGCCGTCCTCCCCTTTCGAGAGGGCGCCGGAAATACAGCTCTTCACGCAGATCGCATCGGTGCAATGGCGGCAGTTGACGGCAAAATGAACGCTGCCGCCGTCCTCCACCGTGATCTTCGGATAGATCTTTTTGCCTTTGAGCGCCTTTGCCATATCCGAAAGCCCCGTAGCGGCAAAGGCACATTCGTATTCGCACAGATGGCAGCCGAGGCACCATTTTTCATTGACGTATATGCGTTTCATGCTCCCTCCTCACAGCGATTCGCCCGCATAGCGGATGCCCAGAAGCCGCAATTCGGTGTCGGTCAGGCCGATGCCGCGCAGCATCAGGCGGTTTCCGCGCAGCGCCTCGATCGAGTTGATGCCCATGCCGCCCATCATCTCCTGGATCTCGTGATTCCAGGCGGTGACGAGATTCACCAGCCGCTTATAGCCGACGTCCGGGTTCAGGCGTTTTACCAGTTCCGGCTCCTGCGTGGCGATGCCCCAGTTGCATTTGCCCGTGTGGCAGGAACGGCACAGATGGCAGCCGAGCGCCAGCAGCGCCGCCGTGCCGATGTAGCACGCGTCCGCGCCCAGCGCGATCGCCTTTACGACGTCTGCGCTCGAGCGCACCGAGCCGCCCACGAGGATGCTCACCTCGTCGCGGATGCCTTCCTGCCGCAGCCGTTCGTCCACCTGCGCGAGCGCGAGTTCGATGGGGATACCCACGTTGTCGCGGATGCGGGTGGGCGCCGCGCCCGTGCCGCCGCGGTAGCCGTCGATGGCGATGATGTCTGCCCCGCTCCTGGCGATGCCGCTGGCGATCGCCGCCGCGTTGTGCACCGCCGCGATCTTTACGATGACCGGCTTTTTATACTCCGTGGCCTCTTTGAGCGAATACACGAGCTGGCGCAGGTCTTCGATGGAATAGATATCGTGGTGCGGCGCGGGCGAAATGGCGTCCACGCCCTGCGGGATCATGCGCGTTTCGGATACGTCCGCCGAAATTTTCGCGCCCGGCAGGTGCCCGCCGATGCCCGGTTTTGCGCCCTGCCCCATCTTGATCTCGACGGCGGCGGCCGCCTCCAAATAATCTTTATGCACGCCGAACCGCCCGCTCGCCACCTGCACGATGGTGTTTTTGCCGTACCTATAAAAATCCCTGTGCAGGCCGCCCTCGCCGGTGTTGTAATAGGTGCCGAGTTCCTCCGCCGCCCGCGCCAGCGATTCGTGCGCGTTGTAACTGATCGAGCCGTAACTCATCGCCGAAAAGAGGATGGGCACGTCAAGTTTGAGTTGGGGCGCCAGCGTGTTTTTCAGCCTGCCCTTTTCGTCGCGCTCCACCTTTGCGGTACGCTTGCCCAGCCACAGCCGCGTTTCCATCGGCTCGCGCAGCGGGTCAATGGGCGGATTGGTCACCTGCGAGGCGTTGACCAGCATCTTATCCCAAAACACGGGGAAAGGCTTCGGGTTGCCCATCGAAGAGAGCAGCACGCCGCCCGTGTTGGCCTGGCGGTAGACCTCGTTGACGGTCTGGTTGTCCCAGTTGGCGTTTATCTTGTATGTATCGTCCGACTTTACGATTTTCAGCGCGTGCGTGGGGCACAGGCACACGCAGCGGTGGCAGTTGACGCACCTAGTGCTGTCCGCTTTCATCTTACCCGTATCGGGATCGAAAGAATGCACGCCGTTGGCGCACTGCCGCTCGCAGACGCGGCAGGCGATGCACTGATCGGAATTTCGCACGACCTCGTAGTCGGGCTGAATGTAAATGTTCATATTATTTGCCGCTCCCTCTCCCATAAAGTTCAAACACGGCGGGTTCGCCGCCCGCCGGCGACCACACGCGGTCGAGTTCCGGTTCGATGCGCCGGATCGCGCTCTCCTCGCTGGAAATGTACGCCTTATCTCCCTTTTCCGCGCACACCATCGAGCGCAGTTTCAGCCGGTCGCCGAGCGCCATCAGCCCGCCTTCGTATCCCAGAATGATGGAAAACGGCCCCGTTACGAGCAGCGACGGGAACATACGCCGCAGCAGCGTTTGCTGTTCTCTCGCCTCCTCGTCTTTGTCGGCGATGGTCGACCAGAAAGACGCCGCAATGACGTGCGCCACCTCTGCAAGCGTAAGGCCGCGCTTGCGCACGAGGTAGTCGATTATGTACGTGATGACCTCTGTATCCGTCTGCAGCGTGCATTTATAGCCGAACATTTCGATCCAGCGGCGGTTGGCGTCGTAGGAAGAAATTTCGCCGTTGTGCACCACCGAGTAATCGAGCAGGCCGAAGGGGTGCGCGCCGCCCCACCAGCCGGGCGTGTTGGTCGGGTAGCGGCCGTGGCACGTCCAGGCATAGCCCTCGTATTCGTCGAGGCGGTAAAAGCGGCCGATGTCTTCGGGAAAGCCGACGCCCTTGAAAATGCCCATGTTCTTGCCGCTGGAAAAGACGTATGCGCCCGCGATCTCCGCGTTGATGCGGTTGACGCACCGCGCCACATATTCGCGCTCATCGAGATGCGAATGGGAAAGGCGGATGGGCATGGGCGCGAGAAAGTAGCGGAAAATGATCGGCTCGCCCGTCACCGACGGGATCTTGCTGGTGGGGATCTCCGACGAATACACGACCTCGAAGTGCCGCCCGATGAATTTTTCCGTATCCGCCTGCGCCTCTTTGGAATCGTAAAAAAGGTGGAACGCATAGTGGTCTTTGTAGTGCGGATAGATGCCGTAGCCGGCGAAACCGCCGCCCAGGCCGTTGGAACGGTCGTGCATGACGGTGATCGCATCGATCATGCACTGACCGCTCATGCTCCTGCCGCTGCGGTCGATCACGCCCGTAACGGCACAGCCCGACGGATTTCTGAACTGACCTTCTCTCATTGACATAGCGATTGCTCTCCCCGAGAAAAATTTTAACAACGAAATTTATTATATTGCCGCGACGCCTTTTCGGCAAGCGTATGAACGAAATTCGTTTTTTCGCACTTTTTTATGGAGTTCATAAGCAAAATTAAACTTTTTGATTGGTTATGCCGTCCATAAGGCCAGATTATAAAACCGTGAAGAAATACCGAACGCCCGCATAAAAAGCGGGCGTTTTTGCAATTTATTTCTGCGGCATTCGCGGAATTTTCGATATGCAAAAGACGGCCGCACGCACTCCGCGCCGACCGCCTTTTTTAAATTATCCCTTGTATCCGTGCCGGCGGAATCATACCCCGATAAAAACCTGATCAGACAAAGCAATATCTGTTCATCGTTTTTATTGCAGCATAAAAACGTAAAGAGAAAATCGGCATGGTCTTTTTTTGAAAACCGAATGAACGAAGCGCACCCCGCCGAACGGCGGGGTGCGCTCCTATGTTATGAGAGAGTTGTGTGAGCATGTTCGGATTTCCCCTCTGCTCTCGGCATTTCGCAGGCGACAGCTCGCCGAGAAATGCGAGAACCCTAAATTTACTCGCGCAAGCAAAACCGCGCTTTTGCGCCGCGCACCCCTATTTGCCGATACTTCGGCTTACGGAAGGGGTGAAGCGGCGGCATTACAATAATTTGTGTGCCCTTTAATATGCCGCCGCTGAGGGGAAAGCCGTTCGGGTTTCCCCTCAGCTCTCGGCATTTCGCAGGCGACAGCTCGCCGAGAAATGCGAGAACCCCCTTTTCTACTCGTCCTGCAAGGCGTCGTAACCAGATTCGCCGGTACGCACGCGCACCACGTCTTCCACATCGTAAACAAATATCTTGCCGTCGCCGATGTGGCCGGTGTACAGCGCTTTGCGCGCCGCCTCCACCACTTCGGTCACCGGCACTTTGCTCACGACCACTTCCACTTTTACCTTCGGCAAAAGGTCTATGTCCAGTTTCACGCCGCGGTAGTATTCGCCCGCACCCTTCTGCACGCCGCAGCCGAGCACCTGGGTGACGGTGAGGCCCGTAACGCCGATCGCGTTGAGCGCCTGTTTGAGGTCTTCAAACTTCGACTGTTTGGTAATTATGACCACTTTGGAAAGTTTTGCGCTCCCCTCCGAACTTTCCGCCACGGCGGGCATGGCGGGAGCCGTCATATCCGTAACGGAAACGCCGGCCGCCTCCGCCGCGAGCGCGGGCACGCCTTCCGCCTCGATGATCTCCGCCGCGAGCGGCACGGGCGTAAAGTCTGCATATGCGCTGGGCAGGCCGTGTTCGTGTTTGTCAAGCCCCTCGATCTCTTCGAGTTTCGAGGCGCGCAGCCCCACCGTGTGTTTGAGCAACTGGAACAGACCGATCATGCAGACGATCGTCCAGGCGGCGATGGCGACGACGCCGATCAACTGCACGATGAGCTGTGCGAAACTGCCCGTATAAAACAGCCCGGTACTCGTGGAGAACAGCCCGCAGGCGAGCGTGCCCCACAATCCGTTCACGCCGTGCACGGCGATCGCCCCGACGGGATCGTCGACGTGCAGTTTTTTATCGATCACTTCCACGCCGACGACCACGAGCACGCCCGCGACCGCGCCGATGAAGAAGGCGCCGACCACGTCCACCACCGCACAGCCGGCGGTGACGGCCACAAGCCCCGCGAGCGAACCGTTGAGCGTCATGGAAACGTCCGGCTTTTTGTTTTTGATCCAGGTGTAGATCATGGTGGAGATCGTGCCCGTCGCCGCGGCGACCGTGGTCGTTACGAGCACCTGCGCCAGCTGCGTCATGTCCGACGTGGCTGCGCCGTTGAAGCCGTACCAGCAGAACCAGAGGATGAAACAGCCGAGCGCGCCGACGGTGAGGTTGTGCCCCGGAATGGCGCGCACGTACTTCACTTCTCTGCGCACGAGGGTGGGATTTCCGTCTTTATCGAGGTACTTGCCCCAGCGCGGGCCGAGGATGAGCGCGCCGATGAAGGAGGAGATGCCGCCCACGAAATGAATGAGCGAAGAGCCGGCAAAATCGATGTACGCCACGTTGGCAAAGTAGCCGGTGGTGCCGAAGAGCGGTTCCGCCGTGCTCAGCCAGCCGCCGCCCCACGCCCAGTGCGCCTCGATGGGATACACGACGGCGCTGATCACCAGCGAATAGATGCAGTAGGAAAGAAATTTCGTGCGTTCCGCCATGGCGCCCGAAACGATGGTCGCCGTTGTGGCGCAGAACACGAGGTTGAAGAAAAAGTTCGACCAGTCGTAATTCGCAAAATCGGTGAACACGCCCACATTGGGAATGCCGATGAGTCCGAAAAGCGCGTCCTCTCCCATCAGCAGCCCCGCGCCCAAAAGAATGAACACGATGGTACCGAGGCAGAAATCGAGCAGGTTTTTCATGATGATGTTGCCCGCGTTTTTGGCGCGCGTGAAACCCGTTTCCACCATGGCAAACCCCGCCTGCATGAACCACACGAGGATGGCGCCGATCAGAAACCAGACGCCGGTCGAACCGAATATACCGTCCATTGCAATTACCTCCGAAAACAGATATAGATTTTATCCCGTCTTTTCCCGCCCGATCAAAAGCAAGTTTCCGCAGAGTTCCGCGTTCCGGCAAAAGGTTTGCCGAAACGCCCTCCTCTGCGATGTTTTCAATAAATTTTCCGATGCGAGAATACTATACGCTGAACAGAATATCTCCGTAAGTGGGGAACGGCCAGTACTTTTTGGCGGTGCACAGTTCCGTTTCGTCGGCGCAGGCGCGCAGCTCCTGCATGGCGGGAACCACCTTTTCCGCAAAAAATTCCGCCGCCTCTCTGCCCTCCGCGCATTCCTTGGCGGCGATGAGCAGTTCGTCGAGCCCTTCCGTCTTTTCGGCGAGAGATTCGCTCAGCGCGGCGAGTTTGCGCGCCAGGCTCTCATCCGCACCGCACGGCGCGCCCGGAATGACCTCTTTCACTTTGGAAATTTTATCGCACAGCGCCGCGATGTACTCTCCGACGGCGGGAAGGATATCCTTTTTCGCCATGTCTGACATGGTGAGCGCCTCGATGGTGAGCACTTTCGTATAGTTTTCCAGCATGATCTCCGTGCGGGTGACCACCTCGCGCTCGGTGAACACTTTCATGCGCCCGAACAGTTCAACGCTCTTTTTCTCCGCAAAGTACGGCAGCGCCTCCGCCGCGTTTTTAAGGTTGAGAAGTCCCCTCTTTTCCGCCTCTTTCGCCCATTCCTGCGAATAACCGTCGCCGTTGAAAATGATGCGCTTGTGCTCTTTGATGGTGCGCACGACGAGATCGTGCAGCGCCGCGTTGAAATCTTCGGCGCCTTCCAGTTCGTCGGCAAAGCCGCGCAGCACGTCCGCCACGGCGGTGTTGATGACGATGTTCGGCCCCGCCAGCGAGAAAGACGAGCCGACCATGCGGAACTCGAACTTGTTGCCCGTAAAGGCGAACGGCGAAGTGCGGTTGCGGTCGGTCGTGTCTTTGGGCAGTTCGGGCAGCGTATCCACGCCCAGTTTCATCGTCTTTTTGCCTTTGCCCTTATACGGCACGTTCTTTTCCAGCGCGTCGATCACGGCTTCCAGTTCCTCGCCGATAAACACCGAAACGATGGCGGGCGGCGCCTCGTTCGCGCCCAAACGGTGGTCGTTGCCCGCGCTGGCCACGGAGAGCCGCAGAAGATCCTGGTATTCGTCCACCGCCTTGATGACGGCGACCAAAAACAGCATGAACTGCCCGTTTTCGGCGGGCGTGCTGCCGGGGTCGAGCAGGTTCAGTCCGGTATCCGTGCTCATCGACCAGTTGTTGTGCTTGCCGCTGCCGTTGATGCCGGCAAACGGTTTTTCGTGCAGCAGGCAGTACAGCCCGTGGCGCACGG
>CALVHW010000057.1 GCA_944328905.1 uncultured Clostridia bacterium
AGGAAAAACCGAACGCAGAGCCGACGCAGGTCGGCGAACGTTGGGTTTTTCCTGAAAATCACGGAATTTTTGTGAACCCTTTTCACAAAAATTCGTGAATTAGGTCGTTACCTTCACCTGCGCAAACCGCAAAACCTTATCGCCGCGCTTGTAGCCTTTGAGGAACACCTCTTTTACATAGCCCGGCTCTACGCCGTCTGCCGCGGGTTCGCTCATGATCGCCTCGCAGAACGCGGGGTCGAACTCTTCGTCTTTGGGATCGATGGCTTCGATGCCCTCGTCTTCGAGCAGTTTTTTGAAGGAACGCAGCACCATTTCGATGCCCTTGGCCGTATTTTCGTCGCACATGGTGAGCGCGCGTTCGAGGTTGTCGCCCACGGGCAGAATCTTTAAGATCACGTCTGCCTTGCCGTCTAAATAGGCATTGCGGCGGGTGCTCTCGTTGCGCTTGCGGAAATTATCGAACTCGGCGGCGGTGCGCATCCACTTATCTTTATAATCGGCGGCTGCGGCCTTGGCCTCTTCCAGCTCTTCGCGCAGTTTTTCGTGCTTGCCCTTCCCCTTCTTTTCCTCCGCGCCGGGCGCCTGTTCCGGCACCGGCTCGGCCGCCTCCGGCACGGGCTGTTCCGCCCCGCCCCCGGCCTGTTCTATCTTTTCATCCTTTTCGGATTGCTGTATGCTCTCTTCATTCATCTTGGTTATTGTCCTTTTTGTCTTTGTTTTTGCTGCTTACGATGCCTTCGAGCGCCTTGCCGACGTTTTCCAGCACCGTGATCACCTTGGTGTAATCCATGCGGATGGGGCCGATCACGCCGTAGGTGCCGAGGTTTTTGCCGCCCGCCGAATAGGTGGCGGTGACCACCGAACAATCTTCGGGGACATCGGCATCGCCGGAAGAACCGATCTTTACGTTGATCTGAATTTCGTCGTCCTCGTCGCCGATGATTTCGGCAATTTTATCCTTGCTGGATATGACGGTGAGGAAGTTTTTGACGTTTTCGATATCCTCGTACTCGGGATGGTTGAAGATTTTTTCGGCGCCCGTGAGCACGATGTCTTCGTCGCGCGGGCGGGTGTAACTTTTGAGCGCCTCGATGACTTCGCTCATCACCTGGCGGTACTGGCCGAACTCGGAAAGCACCTCCTCTTCCACGTCTTTGACCTGCGAGAGCGTTTTGCCCTCGAACAGTTTGCCGATGACGTGCGAGGCGTTGGTAAGTTCGTCGTCGCCCATCGTTTCGGGAACGTCGATAAAACTGTCGCGCAGGATGCGCGTGCCCGTTACGATGACCAAAAGCGCCTTGCCTTCGCCGCAGGGAAGCATTGCCAGGCTGCGGATGTGCTCCTCGTCGCCCCGCGGGCCGATGGCTACCGACGTGTAGTCGGTAAGTTCGCTGATGACCTTCGACACGTTTTTGATGAGGTGCTCGACGTCGCCCGTTTTGTCGCGGAAGGCCTGCTCGATGTAATCGAGGTCTTTTTCCGAAAGGTTGCCCTTTTGCATCAGTTCTTCGATGTAAAAGCGGTACGCCTGCGGGGACGGAACCCTGCCGCCCGACGTGTGGAACTGCGTGAGGTAACCCAGTTCTTCCAGCGCGGCGAGTTCGTTGCGCACCGTGGCGGAACTCACGTCGGTGAGGTGCTTTTCGGCAATGCTCTTGCTCGACACGGGCACAGCGGTGTTGATGTACTCATCCACCACGATCTGTAAAATTTTCTTTTTCCGGTCGGACATTTTCATTGCCATGTCACCCCTCTTTGAAACTTGGCACTTTTATTTGGTCTATGTTAGCACTCTCTTTATCCAAGTGCTAAAACCATTATATAATGATTGTTAAGGAAAGTCAAGAGTTTTATGCCACAATTTTGAAAAAATTTTTCGGCCGCAGCGGCAAATACTGTTGCGCGGGGCAAAGACGACGGAAAACGAACAAAAAAATTACTCAATATTGTCGCGCGGGCGCGCGAAAAAACAGACCGATCGCAAAAACGAGCGGGGCGCGGGCCTTACGGCCGCGCCCCGCTCGTTCATATCGGTAGGTTATTAAAACGGATAGGCTTTTGCATCCCCTGCATCTCTGTTACAGACTTTCCTCTCTTGCGGAAACACTTTTTGAGGTTTGTGGGCGATCTTCGCTTTTTCGGTAAAAATGCTCCCCACTCCTGCCAAAGGGAAGGCTCTGCGGCTTTTCCGCCGCCGAACTTACCTTTATTATACCCTGTTTTCGCCTTTGCGTCAAATAAATTAACATAGGTTAACCAACTTTTTTACAAAAAATACCGCGCCGCGCGCGGCGTGGTTTTTGAAAAAACCCGCCGCCGCGGACGCATTTGCGAGCCTGCCGTTTATTTGGCGGTGCGGTATGCGCGGCAAAACATATGCTCCGCCGCGCAAGGGACGCACCGCCCGCGCAAAAAGATGCGTCTTTTCCGCGAAATGCGCGCCCGCACATATGCGCCGCGGCAAAAATGCCGGAGTTCGGCCGAAAATTCAGCCGCCGAGTTCTTTGTACAGGTCTTGCAGCAGTTCTTCCTTTGCGAGCGGCGGTTCGTGGCTGAGCACGCAATGCCGGCAGGGCGTCTTTTCGATGACTTTTACCAGTGCGCGCAGTTTTTCTTTATCCAGGAAACCGTTGTTGTACACGTCTTCGCAGACGCAGTCGCCCAAAAACAGCACCTGCTCCTGCGGGATAGAAACGCATACGCTGTCGTCGGTGTGCGGCGACGGCACGCGGAACGCCTCCGCCGTTACTCCGCCGTTACTCCGCCGAGCGAAAATTTCAGCCGCTGTTCGAACCGCAGGGCGGGCAGCGCGACGCGCGCCTCAGAATCCGCATATTCTTTGGCAAAAAATGCGTCCTGCCGGCGCAGGCGCTCTGCATAGCCGGGCGAACAAAAACTGCGCTGCGACGCGGCGAGATATTCAGCCGTCTTTTCGCAGGAGACCGTGATTCCCGCCGCCGCGTGCAGGGCCAGCGTGTGATCGAAATGCCAGTGCGTGAGCACGGTAAAATCGGGGAGCGGCAGGCCTTTTCCGCGCAGGGCCGCATAAAAAAGCCGCAGGTGCCTTTCCGAATACCCGGCGTCCACCGCCAGCGAGTATCTGTCGCCGCGGACGTAGGCAAGACAGGGCCTGTCGGATGCCTGTTCGTGCGTAAAATAATAGATCCTTTGCGTAAGTTGTTCCAGCCGCATAATTTTCCGTCTCCGTTCGGCGGCGCGCTCAGTTTTCCCACCCGAAATTTTCTTTGCCCGCGCCCAGTTCGAAATGGTATTTTAAGATGCCCAGATCCAGCCCGCGGCAGTAGCCGCCCGTCTGCTCGGCGCGGACTTTGCCCTGCGCCGTGAGCGTGAACAGAAATTTTTGCTGGTTGACCGCCGTGGGCGCGAGCAGGGCCGCTTCGACGCCGCGTTCAAACCAGGCGGGATACCCGCCGTTTTGCAGGGCGCCCTCCTCGGCGGCGCACACCTGCGGCGGCGTTTTGCTTTTATGCGCCGCGCCCTGCGTTTTGCCGTAGCCGAGCGCGACGACGCACGCCAGTTTTTCGCCGCGGGAAAGATTTGCAAACTTTTTTGCCGCGCGGCGGGATACGGTGAGGGCCACCCAGCAGGTGTTCAGTCCCAGCGCCTGCGCGCACAGCACCAGCCGTTCGCCGTAGTAGCCGGCACGCTCGGAAAGGTCTTGCGACTTTTTTCCCGCCAGCACGAAATAGTTTTCCACGCCCGTAAATTTGCCGTAGTGCGCCAGCGGCGAGGAAAACGCCTTCGGCTCGCCCAGCACGAGGCGAATGCCAAGTCCGCCTTCGCGGTTGCAGCTTTCCGTTTCCGCCGCCAGCGCGGCGGCGACCTCCTGCGGGATCGCCTTCCGTTCGTAGGCGCGCACCGAATGGCGCGCGCGCATTGCCTGCATGATATCCATTTTTCTTCTCCCTTTCCGTCGATCCGTTTCTATTATAGCGCGCCGGCGCAATTTTGAAAAGCGTTCGCTCGAAATTTGCAGGGCGGACGGGCGGAAATTGCCCGCTTTTTATTGCGCCGACGCAAAAAAAATGTTATAATTGTATTACAATGCTGCCGGCAGCATTGAATGTATGAGAGGGTTTCCATGCAAGAAAATACGATTTCCGTATGTTACAGCGGCAACAAGCGCGTTTTTCCGGGGCTGCTGCTCTCCGTTTTGTCGCTCGCCAAATTCACCGACCGCCCGCTGCGCGTTTACGCGCTGACGATGGACCTGCACGAAGTCGATCCGTCGTTCATTCCGTTCAGCGAAGAGCAGATCGCGGTTTTAGACGCCGTGCTCAAAGAAAAGAACCCCGAAAGCGCGGCGATTCGCATCGACGTGAGCGAAAAGTTCCGCGCGGAACTGGCGGACGGAAAGAACACGGAAAATTTTTATACCCCCTACACCTTGCTGCGGCTGTACATGGACGGGTTTGAAATGTTTCCCGACAAGATCGTTTACCTCGACATCGACACCATGTGCGCTTCCGACATCGGGCAGTTGTACGACGTCGACCTCGGCGACGCGGAGTACGGCGCGGTGCTCGACCATATGGGGAAATTCTGGATAAACCGCCACTACTGCAACGCGGGCGTGCTGCTCTTGAACCTTGCGCGCATCCGCGAGACAAAACTGTTTGCGCGGGCGCGCGAATACGTGTACACGCACAAGATGATGATGCCCGACCAGACGGCGCTGCACCGCCTTTGCACCAAGCGCGTTTACCTGCCCCGCCGCTTCAACGAACAGCGGGATCTGCGCGATGATACCGTGGTGAAACACTTCTGCCGCGGCATACGCTGGGTGCCTTTTTTCCACATTTACAACTACAAACAGTGGGAGCGCGACAAGGTACATAAAAAGCTGAAAATCTTTTACTTCGACGACCTGTACGAAAAATTCGACGCCCTCGCCGCAGAACACGACATCACAAAATAAGCATACGTATATAAAAAACCGCGCCAAAAGCGCGGGTTTTTGTTTTTATCGGCGGCACTTTCGCCGCTTTTATTCTGCGGCGCGCGTACCGCGCTGTTTTTGGTTTTTGCGCCCGCGCTCCGTCCTGCACGCCGCCGTTCGGACAGCGATAAACCCGAAACGGAAAAACGGCGGACGGCTGTTCGCGCCCTGCGAACGGCTATTCGCGCTTGGCCGGATTGGCGCGCGCCTCTTTGCGGCGGCGGCGCATATTGCCGACGAAATCGCTCACGTTCATGCCCAGGCCGAGAACGATCCAGGTGTAATAGATGATAAACCGCCAGAACAGCACGAACCAGAACAGGACGTTTTCCGTAATGGTGGCGAACGCCGCCATGAAGATCATTTCGATGGCGCCGGAATTTCCGGGCGTGGGAATGAACGTAGCCGCATAGGTGGCGTACATCGCCAGAACCATGACGGCAAAGAAAAGTTCGCTGCCCTGCATCCCCGCCACGTTTCCGCCCAGCATGGCGATGAGCACGAGGTACGGGAAGATGAGTTCGATGATCGGCTCGCCCAGACACAGCAGAAACAGCGCGAGAAAGGCGAGCGGATTTTTATAGACGAACTGCGAAAATACGGCAAAATCGTCGAACCACTTGCGCACTTTCGTTTCCCACTTTTCCGGATGGCGCACGATGCGTATTTTATGCAGTATTTTGACGCACAGATTGACCAGCCAGGCCACCTGTTTGGGCAGGAACACGACCAGTGTTACGAACACGGGAATGAACGCGTTGATGCCGAAGCCGATCCAGCCGCAGATGACGACGACATTGAGCGTGGCCTCGTTTTCGATGAGTTTGCCCAGCCACGGCACGCCCATGCCCATGACGATCGCCGCCACCACGGTAAAGCCGAGCATGTGCACGCCGTACTTGACCATGGCGATCGAGGCGCCCTTGGCGGTGGGCACGCCGTTTTTGTACAGATAGTAGATCTGCATGGGTTGCCCGCCCGACGAAAGGGGCGTGATGCACTCGTAATACTTGCCGATGAGCGCCAGTTTCATGTCCTTGGCAAAGCCCATCGAACAGCCGTTGCAGCGGCACAGCAGCGTGAATTTGAGCGCCTCCATGACGAACATCACAAAGAACAGGCCGAACGCCAGCGCGATGTACCACCAGTTCATGTTCGCGACCACTTCGCGGAAAGTGGCGGAATCTCCCTGCGAGATGGTGTTGTTGAGCGTCCACAGCGCGTACACCACGCAGCCGATGATGACCAGCGAGATAAGAAAACCCCACTTGTTGCGGCGGCGCTGTTTGTTGATTTTGGTTTCGTCGAACTGCGCGGGGGCTTTTTCTGCGCCGCCTGCGTCATCCGAACCTGCCTGCGCTGCGGGCAAGGCGACATCCTCCTGCGGCAAAGCCTCTTTGCTTTCCGGCATATTTTTTCCGTTTTGTTTCCGTTTGTACTGCATACGCCGTCCTTTGCGCTGTTAGTCATGTGCTATTTTACCATAAAACGGCGTTATTGCCTATCGTTTCCGCGGTGTTTTGCCGAATTTTCTTGAAAAGTAAGGGGCAGGCCGCGCTTTTTGCCGCCCGTTCCGGCCATCAGCGCCAGAAATACGGCGGCGAGCAGCGGGGCGGCGGACAATACGAGAAAACAGGCGCGCACGGAAAAGTTTTCCGCGAGCGCGCTGCCCGCAGAGGGCAAAAGCGCCGCGCCGATATCCTGCGATACCGCCAGCGAGGCGAGCATCCAGCCGCCGGCGGCGGGCAGTCCCCTGCCCGCCGCGGACATGGCGCCCGGCGAGAGGATCCCCACAAAAAAGCCGCACGCACAGGCACAGACGAGCGCGGGGATGCGCCAGGGCAGCAATGCGGCGAAAAGGTAAGCGGCGAACGCGGCGAGCGCGCCGACGATGAGCGCGGCGTAAGATACCGCCCTTTTGCGCTGCCGCACGACGTACACGGTGCCGCCCGCACCCAGGCAGACGGCGAACAGCGCCGCGCCGAGCGCGAAGCCCCATTCCGCACCGATCATTTCCGAAGCGAAGACCGCCACCCACTGGTTCATGACCGCCTCCGCGCCGCAGCCGAAGAACACCGCCGCCACCGCGAACAGGTAAAAGGGCGAAAACACCGTGCGGGCGCGCGGGGCAGGCGAAGCCTCTTTGGACGGAAAGCGCACCCCGCGGAGCGAAAACCCCACGCCCGCGGGCACCGCCGCGAGCAGCAGCACGGCGATGTTCCAGTTTTTTTCGCCGAAAACCGCCATCCATACCGATAAAAACACCGCCAGCGCGACCAGCGACCACGCGTAGACCGTGTGCAGCAGCACGATGCCGCCGCGGCCTTCGGGCAGGGAATCGGCGATGCCCGAAAGCACCACTTCGAGCGTGCCGCCCGCAAAGGCGAATACGACCGTGGCAACGGCGATGCCGCAAAACAATGCCCCGCCGGCAAACAGCCAGGGCGAAACGCCGTAAAAAACAAGCCCGGCGAACCCGAGCGCGGACGCCGCCCCCACCAACGCGCGGGCGGGAAGGCGGTCGATGAAAAATACGAGCACGATATCCGCCGCCATCTGCGCGCCGAACCCCGCCGCCGTGAGTATGCCGAACTGAATGTATGTAAACCCGTAAAGCCGCATAAACGGCACGAAGAGCAGGGGCGTTGCGTTGGCGACGACCGCGTGGCTCGCGATGCCCGCCATGCACAGGCGGGACAGGCGCCGCGTGTTTCTTTTGTTCATCCTCTTTTCCGCCGTTTGAAATATTCACTGTTATTGTATGCGGAAAAGGGCGAAAATGTTTGCACGGGCGGGTGCGAGGGTTGTTTGTGCGGGCGGGTGCGAGGGTTGTTTGTGCACGATGAAAGGGGCAGGTTTTCGCGGGCATTTTTTCTTGCGGGCGCAGGCGGAAAAAGCGACTTCCATACCCGTGCCGAAAGCGCTTGACAAACAGGGCAAAAAATGCTAACGTTATGGCATGGAAACGCTGGAAAAAATGCTGGAAACGTACCGGTTCCGGGCGATCGGGGAACAGCACCCGAAGATAAAACAGGTGCGCGCCGTCGCCTCGAACAGCAAGCCCAACCCGCACAAATTGTTTGCGGCGGAAGGGATATGGCTGCTTTCGATGTGCGAAAAGTTCGGCGCGCCGCTCGACTGCCTGATCCTCTGCCCCGAACACATCCGCACGCCCGAAGCGGCGGCGCTGGCGGAAAAGGCGGCGATGCGCTGCGAGGAGCGGTACACCGTTTCGGCAAAGGTATTTGAAAAAATTTCCGAACGCGACCGCCCCGACGGGCTGTTCGCGCTCGCCGCCCTGCCGCAGCGGGACATTGCCGACTTCAAAACGGAAAAAGACGCCGTTTTGCTGGTGCTCGACGGAGTGGAGATCCCCGGAAACGTGGGCACGATGCTGCGCATGGCCGACGGCGCGGGCGTGGACGGCGTATTGTTTTGCAACCGCAAGGCGCGCATGACGCACCCCAAACTCATCAAAGGCAGCCAGGGCGCCGTGCTCTCGGTGCCCTTTTTCGAGTTCGAAAGCGTGGCCGCCTGCCGCGCCTGGCTGGCCGAAAACGGCTTTACCGTGTACCTCGCCGACACGCGCGCAGACCTCTTTTACTACGACGAGCCGTTCGGCAAAAAGACGGCGCTGGTGATGGGCAGCGAGCGGTACGGCATTTCGCGCGAGTGGTACGAGGGCGACTATAAGATGATCGCTATACCCATGGCGGGCAGCTGCGATTCGCTCAACGTGGGCGTGGCCGCCACCGTGCTCGCCTACGAGGCGGTGAAAAAGAATAAATTCCTCAAAAAATGACCGCCGCAGGGCGCGCCGCCCGCTTGAAAACGCGCCGCCCGCTTGAAAACGCGCCGGGCGCTTGAAAACGCACCGCCCGCTTGAAAATGCACCGCCCGTTTGAAAACGCGCCGGGCGCGAGGGCTGCAAAGAGCGCAATCGGCGAATTTTAACGGATACGTTGCATAAAAATGCGATGCGAAGGCATTTGCGCCGCACGAAAAAAGAGCCGGACTGTTCCGGCTCTTTTCTTTATTTTACGGCGCCGGTTTACGACTGTTTCTGCCCCCATTCTACGGTGACGCGATCGTTTTCCGCCTTGTAATTCACGTCCCAGTCGCTGCTCCACCCGGCGGGTTTGCTCGCCGCCTCGCAATATACGACGAGATCGGCAGCATTCTGATTGAACACGTTGTAACCCATGGTCTGCACGCTTGCGGGAACGGTGATCCGCGTAAAGGCGCACTGCATGAGCGCGGCGGTACCGATCTCACGCAGGGAAGCGCAGTCGCCGAGGTTGACCGACGCGAGCGCGATACACCCCGAAAAGGCGTTTTCACCGATGCTTTCCAGCCCGGCAGGGAGTTTGATGGAAGTGATTTTGCTAAGACTTTTGAACGCATTGTTCCCGATGCGGCGCAGGGAGGACGGCAGAGTGACCGAAGTGATTTTATTGAGCGCAGATGTAGGGAATAACCTATTCGGCGAATCAATGTCGATGATGTATTCCGTTCCCTCTTTTACGACGAAATCGCCGGACACGGATTTGCTGACGGCGACCAGCCAGTTGCCGATATACAGGCCGCCGCCGTACCAGTTTTCGCCCGTAGAATCGTTGTAGAGGGCGGTGCCTTCGAACGCGTCTTTACCGATGGAGGTGATGCCGCCCGCGGCATTGACCGTTTTCAGCGCGGAGCAGTTGAGAAACGCCTCGGCGCCGATGCGGCAAAGCCCCTGCGGCAATGTTACCGTTTCCAGCGAGGAGGTATTGCTCTGCCCGTAACTCGGGCCGGAAAGCGCGCCGTCTGCGATGCAAACGGTGCCCGCGGGCAGGGAAAGCGTGCGCGTGCCCGCAAAATCTTCGTTCGCCGCCATGAGGTAGCCGTCGATGAACAGCAGGCCGTTCTGCCAGTTTTCCGCTTTCTCCGCATATGCGGTGCCGTAGAACGCCTTGCCGTGGATCTGCACGCCGTTGGAGGGAAGCGAAATGTTTTCCAAACGCGTACAGCCGGCGAAAATATACATATCCGAACTTTGCAGCGTGGAAGGCACGGATACCGAACGCAGCGAAACGCAGTTTTCGAACGCCTGCAAGCCGAGCGTGCGCACCGAACCGAGATCGAGCGAGGCGAGCGACGCGCAGTCTTTGAAAGCATAAGCCTGGACTTCGCGCACCTTGTTCAGCGAAAGTTTGGTAAGGCCGCTGCCGCAAAACGCATCGGAACGGATCTGCAACAGCGAATCGGGGAAAGCGATCTCTTTCAGCGCGGTGCAGTTTTCGAAGGCGCTCTCGTGAATGGTGGTGACGCCCTCCTCGAACTCAACGGACGAAAGGTCTTTGCAATTTTTGAAAGCCGTGCCGATGTAGCGCACGGTGGACGGAATGTGCACGGACACGATACCGCTGCCCGAAAAGGCGCCGTTCGCGATGCTCGTAACGGTGATCCCTTCGACCTGTTCGGGGATTTCCAGCGCAAACGCGCCGTCCGCGCCCTCCACGCCCGTGAGCGCGCCGGACGCATCGACGAGGAAGCGGATGCCCTGCGATTTCCAGCCGGCATACAGCGTTACGTCGCTCGTCAGCGTGTACGGATATTTGACGGGCGTGCCGCAGGCGGAATCGAGATACCATCCCGTAAAGGTGAATCCCGCCCTTTGGGGCACGGGGAGCGCCGCCTCGCTTTCGATTGCCGTAAATTTTTTGGGCGGAATATCTCTGCCGCCGCGCGTATCGAACGTGACGGTGTATTCGGGCGCGGGCGTTTGCGTGTATTTGGCGTACACAGAAACGTCGCCGGTGAGCGCGGAGTGCAGATAGGTGTCTTCGTTGACCGGGTTCAGCCAGGTATTTTCGTCGAAATACCAGCCGCCGAAGGTGTAACCGGGTTTTTCCGGTGCGTCGGGCAGCGTTATCTTTTCGTTGCCCGCGGTGACGAACGTACCGGCAAGTTAGATCGGAGGAGCACACGTCTGCAC
>CALVHW010000058.1 GCA_944328905.1 uncultured Clostridia bacterium
TGCTCGATCCCCTCAAACTCACCATCACCGATTACGAGGGCGAGGAGGAACTGGATTTCGACATCAACCAGGCAGACGAGAACGCCGGCACCCGCAAAGTAAAGTTCGGCAAGCACCTCTTTATCGAGCGTTCAGACTTTTCTCTGAACCCGCCGCCCAAGTACTTCCGGCTCAAAAAAGACGGGTACGTCCGTCTGAAAAACGCGTATATCGTGCATTGCGACGACGTGCGCACCGACGAAAACGGCGATGTGTGCGAAGTGCTCTGTTCGCACGTTCCCGAAAGCCGCAGCGGCCACGATACGAGCGGAATCAAGGTCAAGGGCGTCATTCACTGGGTGAACGCAGACGACTGCGCCGACTGCGAGGTGCGCCGGTACGAGAGCCTGCTGCGCGACGCCGACTATGCCGGGCAGGACTTCACCGAGCGCATGAACGAGGACAGCGAGCACATCTTCGCGGGCAAGGCGGAGCCGTACCTCGCGCAGGCGGCGGAGGGCACGCCCTTCCAGCTGATGCGCACGGGCTATTACAAAAAGTGCACGGAAGGGGACAAACCGGTGCTCTCCGAAATCGTTTCCCTCAAAGACAATTTCAATAAAAAATAAAGCGGAAAGCGGGCGGCCTGCGTTCAGAAAAAACGGCGGGCGGCCCGCTTTTTGCGGTGAAAACTCTTTCGGCAGCCCGTATTTTCCGCGGCAAAGGCGCTCCCGCGGCGGCGGCGCGGAACTATCCGTAATTTTACAGTTAAAAATATTCTTTCCGCGATTGACAATTTTTCTTTTTGCGGCTATAATGATAGGGAAGCATAACTTCGGCAAAAGCCGAAAATAATCATGCGGAGGGGACAGGTAGTGAAGATTTGCAGAAATTGCGGCCGCGAAACGGACGACGATAAAGTCCGTTGCCCGTACTGCGGCGATTTGTTTCAGGAGGATATGGATAAAGTTCTCAGCCAGATGAAGAACAATCTCATCGCCTATAAAGGGGAGATCACCGCGCAGAGCGATTTTTCCGCGCCCGCGCCGGCAGATCTTTCCGTGCAGGCCGCGCCCTATGCGCCCGCACAGAGCGCCGCCGCTCCGGGCAGCCAGCAGGAGCGCTTTGAGCTGTTGGCGGAAGTGGCGCAGTTAAAGGGCGAAGTGAAGGCGCTGCACAACGAGGTAGACAGGATGCACGCCGCCCAGCAGGCGCCCGCGCAGCAGTCTGCTCCGCAGGTCTACATACAGCAGCATCCCGGCGCGCAGAATTCCTATGCGGCGCAGCCGCAGACGTATGCGTACGGCCAGCCGTTCGGTACGGCGCAGCCGGCCGCCGGCGCCGTGCAGGCTCCCGTGGGGGCGCGGCCGCAGGCAAAAACCAAAAAGCCGCGCAGCAAAAAGCGCATCTTCATTTCGGTCGTCGCCGTACTGCTCCTGGGCCTCAGCATCGGTATGTTTTTCCTGCCCTGGATCGGTACGGAAGGACTGAATTTCAAGGGCTTCGACGCGTTCGGCTATCTTTTCGGCGAAAAGGAAGGCACGGCGTTTGCCGGCTACCTTGCCGCCATACAGGCAAAAGAATTCCAGGGCAGCGAATTCATCGCCAATGCCTGCCGCAATGTTTGCTATTATGGCACCATGTACGGCATCATCGCGTATGCCGCGTTCCTCGTTCTGAGTCTTTTCCAGCTTTGCAGCCTCGGCGGCAGAATCTCGCTCAAGGGCTGGCACCGCTTCACGGCCTGGATGTCGTTCATCCTCGCGCTGGCGTTGTTCGGTATCTTCTGCTGGGTAAGCGGTTTTTCGGCGGTCACGATGTGGTTTTTGCTCGGTGCGGGCGCGAACTTCGTGCGCTGCCTGTTCCTCGCCTTTTACGGAGTGAAAAAGCCGGTTCCCGAAGGCTATGGTTACATTTACGCGCGCTGACGGCGCCGTTTCGGCAAGGTAAAACAACATGAGAGGATAAAGAATGAGTATAGCGATCGATGTAATATTTGTGCTGTTTATGGCGCTGATGTTCTTCTTCGGGTACAGAAAGGGATTTCTTCACAAGGCATGGTGGCTCCTCGATATAGCGGTAATCGTGCTGCTCGGGTTCTTTCTCACGCCCACCATCAAAGAGGCGCTGCAAAGCGGCACGGGCATCTATACGGGGCTGGAAAACGCTTTTAAGTCGATGATGGGCGACGGTTCCGTTGCGAACTACGATGCGTCCGCGCTGGCGGAACTGGCGTTGGAAGTCATCATTTGGGTGGTGCTCGGCATTCTCGTCATTATTTTGATGGCGATTTTGAAGTGCGTGCTCAAAAGCCTTACCAAATACGCCTTTTTCGGCATCATCAATAAAATTCTCGGCGGCATTTACTCGCTGGTCATCTGGTTCGCGGTGCTCATGGTTCTCGGCGTTCTGGTGGGTACGTTCACCAATTTTGCCCCTATCAAAACGGCATACGATATCTGCGGCGAAACGTATATTTTCAAATATATTTTCGGCGCCAACCCGTTCCAGGATTTCGTGAACGGAAAATTCCCTCTCGGCACCTGGATCGGAAATATTTTCAAATAAGAAGTCAGTAAGAAAAAGAGCCGCAGTTCCGCGGCTCTTTTTGCGTCGGATAAAAGCTCTGCCGGGCATGCCGGATGCGGAGATCACAAAAACCGGCGGCTGCGCGTTTGCGCGGCCGCCGGTTTTTGTGCCTGCCGGCGTTTGCGCTGTTTTTGCGCAAAAACTAAAATTTTCCACGCGGTTTTCCGTATAAGGCGCGCAAAAGGGGGAAATAATAAAGGGCGTAAGGAGGAATGCCGATGCAATTCGACAAAACGAAAACTTTTTGCAACCTCGCCCGTTCGTTTGCGGGAGAGAGCCAGGCAGGCATGCGCTATCAACTGATAGCAAAACTTGCGACGGCGGAAGAATACCCCGTTCTGGCGGATACCGTCCGCTCGATCGCGAAAAACGAAACGTACCATGCGAAGACCTTTTTCGATACCCTCATTCTGAAAGCGGGGAGCAAAGAAAACATCGTTCTCGATGCCGGCTATCCCTTTCACTTCGGAACTCTGCCGGAGAATCTCAAATTCGCCGCCGACGACGAGCGCGCGGAATTTGAAGAGGTGTATCCCGTATTTGCGAAGGAAGCGCGCGAAGAGGGCTTTGAAGACGTAGCGGCGCTGTTCGAACGCGTTATGAGCGTAGAACGCGAGCACGAGATCGTGTTCCGCTACCTGCACGAGGCGCTTGCCGGCGGCTGGCTTTACAAGCGGGATAAACCGACGCTTTGGGTATGCAGCGAGTGCGGCTACCGCGCCACCACCAAAGAGGCGTGGAAGGTGTGCCCGCTGTGCAAGGCAAAGCAGGGTTTCGTAGAGATACCCTTACCGTTCGATAACGAATAAAGGAGAGGAAAAATGAAGAACATGAATCAGCAGAATGCGCAGAGCGCGCAGAATTCGCAGAGCAAAACTTCGGCGAAGGCGGCGCAGAGCAGGGCGCAGAGCGGCACGAGAGCCAAGGCGCAGACGGAGAGCAAAACTTCCGCCAAAACCAGCTCGAAAACTTCTGCAAAAGGCGTAAAGTCGTGCAAGTAAAGGGCAAAAAGTCGGCCGGGCCGATGCGCTCGCCCTACGACGTGAACGGCAGCTACACGGGAACCCCGCCTGACGGCGGCAGGCCCGTGCAGGATGCAGACGATCTGTAAAAGGCAAAAAGGGGGACGTCTTATGCGGCGTCCCTCTTTTGTTCGTTTCCCGGCGGCGATCTGCAAAAAAGCGAAAAAAACAAAGAATCCGGCCCTTTGCAGGTTTACAAAAAACGCTTTTTATGTTATTATTAAAAGCAGAACAGGCGTAAATCGCTTTTTCAGGAGTTTTACCGATGGATTTTGTTTTTCCCGTAAAGATCATAAAGGCGGAGGGCGTAACGAACGCGGAAATGCTGCTCCGCCCCAAAACGCTGCAAATCGGCTTAAAGACCAAAGACCTCGCCGTATTTTCCGGCAAAGCGTATGCGATACTCGATTTCGGCAAAGAACTGCAGGGCGGCGTGCGCGTACTCACATTCCTCAGCGGCCCGCAGAAAGACGTGCGCCTGCGTTTCGGCGAATCGGTGTCGGAAGTCTGCGCCGAGCTGGGCGAAAAGAATGCCACGAACGACCATTCTCTGCGCGATATGAACGTTTCGCTGCGCGATTATTCGGATATGACTTTCGGCTGCACGGGTTTCCGCTTTCTGCGCATAGATGCCCTTTCGGCCGATGCGCATATACAAATCGGCGGTATCGCAGCCGCCGCGCAGATCGACTGCCGCGCCGAACCCGGAACCTTTACGAGCAGCGATCCGCTCGTGAACCGCATCTGGGAAACGGCGGCATACACCATGCGCCTGTGCCTGCAAAACGGCTACCTGTGGGACGGAATCAAGCGCGACCGCCTTGTATGGATCGGCGACCTGTATCCCGAAACGCGCGCCTCGCATTGCCTGTTCGGCGATACGCCCGAAGTCCGCAATTCGCTCGATTTCGCGCGGGAAGAAACGCCTCTCCCCGAATGGATGGACAATTTTCCGTCCTATTCCCTGTGGTGGATCATGATTTTGCACAGCGAATACGGCCGCAGCGGCGATGCGGCGTATCTGCGTGAAAATATTCCGTACCTGCGCGGTATGCTCAGCCAGATTTCCGCCTGCGTCACGGCGGAGGGCGAAACCGTTTATCCGCAGAATTTTATCGACTGGCCTACATATTGCGAAAAGGGCGGCTCCGCCGAAGATATCTATGATCTGAAGGCCGGGATGCACGCGCTCACCGTGCTCGCCATGCGCTGCGCGAAACAGCTGCTCGAAGAAACGGGAGAGGATACCGCGCTCTGCAATGATATCCTGCGCCGTCTTTCCCTTAAAAAATTCAGCGTGAACAGCCGCAAACAGATCGCGGCGATGCGCGTATGGGCGGGCGATAAAACGCCGGAAAACGAAAAACTGCTGCTTTCCGGCGGCGCGAAAGGTTTTTCCACCTTCATGATGTACGAGCTGCTTTCGGGAATCGCGGCTTACGGCCGGTATGCCGAAGCGCTGTCGCTTTGCAAAGAGTATTACGGCAAAATGCTCGAACTCGGCGCCACTTCGTTTTGGGAAGATTTCGATATCTCCTGGGCAGACGATCTCTGCCGTATCGACGAAATTCCCAAAGCCGGGCAGAAAGATATCGGCGACTACGGCGATTTTTGTTACATAGGTTACCGCCACAGCCTTTGCCATGCCTGGTCGGCCGGTGTCATTCCGTACCTTACGGAAACGATTCTCGGCATCCGTGCGGAAAAGGGCTGCGCGAAAATCACGGTGCAGCCGCACCTCAGCGGCCTGTCGTGGGCGCGCGGCACATTCCCTACGCCGTACGGCATCGTTGCGGTGGAACACGTTCTGCAGGCAGACGGCACCGTAAAAACGAGCGTGCAGGCTCCTGCGGGCGTCGAGGTGACGGTAGAAAAATAAGCATCCGGCAAGGAAAAATATCCGGGGGCGGAAACGCATCAGCGTTTCCGCCCCCGTGTCGTCTGTAAGGGTAACCCGCACGCCGTGTTCCGGCGCGGCGCAACGCGTTACTCCGGTTGGCTTTTGCCGGCAGCTGCCGCCCGGAAGTGTACGGGCGTTGCGCCGTACTTTTTTTTGAACGATTTCTGAAAATAATCGGCGTCATCGTACCCGCTCATATAAGCGATTTCGCAAACGGGCAGAGCGGAAGATTTCAGCAGGTGCGCGGCGCAGTCCAGCCGCCTTTCGGCAATGTAAGCAACGGGCGTGCTGTTCACGTATTCTTTGAAGATACGGCACAGCTGCGCGTGCGAGATATGCAGTTTATCGCAGAGCGATTCCACGCGGAAAGAGGGATCGAACATTTTTTCCTCGATATAAAGTTTGGCGTGCTCGGCGCATTCCTGCCCGGCCGGTTTTTCTGCAGGGCGTTCGCATACGGAATCGAAAACGGCAAACAACAGCGAGAGCGCCCGGAAAACGGATAAATTTTTCCGGTTCTGCGGCCGCAGGATCTCGGAAAATTCCGCGCGCACTTTCCAGGGGGATTCGCATTTCCGTACCGGCTGTAAAGCGGAAAACCCGGCGCAGCCGGCAAGCCGCGCCGCGTCCGTTCCGTCAAAAGAAAACCATACATAGTCCCAGGGATCGCCCTCGTCCGGAAAATAGGCGAACGCCGTGTTGTCATCGAGAAAAAATACATCGTTTTCCCGCAGAAGATATTCGCGCTTATCTGTCCGCAGCCGTCCCTTGCCCGACAGCACAAAGTGCAGCGTGCAAAAGTTTTGCCGCCTGAAAAGCATAAAGGGCTTTACGGTTCGGAAATCGTTATAGCCTACGATAAGCAGCGAAAGAGCCTTTCCCTGCGGAGTAAAAAAACGGGTGATCTCCGGTTCGTCCGGAAAAAAAGATTTGTTTTCCATAGTTTCAGTATAGCACCCGATCGCCGCGCAGTCAAGCCGAAAATGATAAAAAATTCCGGTCAGCGGATAAATTATTCATGTCGGAACGGCCCTTCGCCGTGTTATAATGAAATAAAAAACGGAGGAGAGTATGAAGAGCGAAAAGACGATTCGCGTCGGCGTCGTCGGTCTGGGGCAGCGCGGCAGTATGCTGATCGATACGGTGCTTGCCTGCGCAGGTACGGAGATCGCGGCCGTTTGCGATCTGTATGAAGACCGCGTTTCCGCCGCGGCAGAGAAGGTTCGCGGCAAACAGAAAACGCCGCCCGCGCAGTACCGCAATTTTGAGGATCTGCTTGCCGATTCCCGTGTGGAAGTCGTCATCGTCAGCGTATCGTGGGAAGAGCACGTGCGCATAGCCTGCGCATCCATGCTGGCGAAAAAAATAACGGCGTTGGAAGTGGGCGGCGCATACTGCCTGGAAGACTGCTGGAAACTCGTACATACATATGAACGGACGAAAACGCCGTTCATGTTTCTTGAAAACTGCTGTTTCGATAAATTCGAATTGCTGGGCACCTCGCTGGCCCGTGCCGGCAAGTTCGGGGAGATCGTGTTTTGCGGCGGGGCATACAGCCATGACCTGCGCGACGAAATATTGGGCGGCCGTGTGCGCCGCCATTACCGTTTGCAAAATTATCTGCATCGCAACTGCGAAAACTATCCCACCCACGAACTCGGCCCCATTGCCAAGCTGCTGGATATAAACCGCGGCAACCGTATGGAAACGCTGGTATCGTTGGCGTCGAAACCGGCGGGGCTGGAATGCTATGCGAACAGCGAAAAAAACCCCGATCCGGCGCAGCGCGGCAAAAAATTTGCGCAGGGCGACGTTGTCAAAACGCTCATCCGCTGTGCGAACGGCGAGCTCATCGAGCTGATGCTGGATACCACGCTGCCCGGCTATTATTCGCGGCGCTTTACGGTTCGGGGAACGGCAGGCCTTTGCGAACAGGAAAAGAACGCCGTGCTGCTCGATTCGCGCGGAGAAAAACTTATCGATGCGTCGGAATTCGATGCGTATCTGCCGGCGATCTGGCGAGGAATCTCCAGCGAAGAGCGCGAACTGGGGCACGGAGGAATGGATTATTTGATGCTCAGCGCCTTTTTCGACACGGTGCGCCGCGGCGAAGAAATGCTCATCGACGTCTACGACGCGGCCGCTTGGATGAGCGTTACCGCCCTTTCCGGGCAGTCGATCGCGCAGGGAGGAGCGCCGCAGGCGATTCCGGACTTCACGCAGGGGAAATGGTATCTGCGCGGCAGAAAGGATGTCACCGAATTTCCCGCAGTCCCTTAAAAGCGCGCGGTTTTTTCCGGCGGGGAACCGCATAAAGGGCGATCTTCCGGAAAAGGATGTCTCCATATACGGCGCAGGCAAAAAACGCGCGGCGGATAAAAAATGAAAAAGAAAGGCCAAAAGTGTTGCGATATTTTTGTTTATATGGTACAATAAGTCCATAAACTTGTCATACGCATAGGAGGAAATTGTATGAACAAAAATGAATTTGTGGCAAGGATTGCGGCCGATGCCGATCTGAAAAAGAGCGATGCGGAAAAGTTCCTGGAAGCTTTTGTATCGAACGTAAAAGAGATCATGGCCGCCGGCGATAAGCTGCAGCTTGTCGGGTTCGGTACGTTTGAGGCGAAAATGCGCAGCGAAAAAGAGGGCGTAAACCCCGCCACGGGCGAAAAAATCAAGATCGCTGCCTGCAAAGTGCCGTCGTTCAAACCCGGAAAAACGCTCAAAGACGAAATCAACAAGTAATCGTCCGTCCGCCGTACTGGCTGCCCGCATCCGGTTTTTTTGCGGGCAGTTTTGCGGTTTGGCTCATTTTTCCGGAGGAGTGTGAATTTATGGTCGTGGAATTCTACGGCGATATTTCCGATTATACGAAACGCCGTGCCGACAAACTGAGAAAGCGTTTTTTCGCAAAATGGCTGGCCGTCCTTACCGTCGTATTGATCGTCGGGCTGCTCATCGCATTGTTCGCCAACGGCGGTTTTATCGTGTTTCTGATCGCAGCCGTTGTATTGGGCTGCGTTGCCGCCATACTGTATTTTGCGCCGATGCGAAAGACGATGGAAAAAGTCCGCTGGACTTTTCGCGTGACCGTTGAGGGCGATTTTGTTACCTGCACACAGTATTTGGAGGGCGGCAAAACCGCAGTGAAGAAAAAACGGCTCGATCAGATCAAGCGCGTTATAAAAACAAATTATTGTTATTATCTCGTTTACAACGATATTTCCAATGCGATCATCTGCGAAAGGTGCCTGCTCAAAAGGGGAACGTTCGAGTATCTCGAATCGCTGTTTACGGGCAGGATACGCGTGCAGAACGATAGTTTTGAATAAACTTTTATATTAAAGAAACAGCGGCGGCACCCGTTTCGGGTGCCGCCGCTGTCGCGTCTGAAAACGAGGGCGCCGTTATCGGCTTACGGTATAAATGTGACGGCGGATTCATCGTAAAACCCTTTGGCGGCGGGGGATTCGTCCGGCACGCCGACCGCCACGATCGCCACGGGCACGGCGGTAGTGCCCAGCACTTTCTGCACGTCGTCGGTGCGCGGCTGGGTAGGGTAACAGCCGCACCAGCAGCTGCCGTAGCCGAGGTCGAGCGCCTGCAACAATATGTTTTCGATGGCCGCGCCGCAGTCCTGCGGCCAATGGCAGCGCCCGGGCTGTTTGTCCGGCCGTCCGCACACCACAATGGCGAGCGGCGCCGTTTCCAGCCTGCAGGCCGGGTGCGCCTGCAGCAGGCGCTGTTTGGTCGCCTCGTCCGTTACCACGTAAAATTCCCACGGGCGGGTGTTCAGCGCCGAGGGCGCCATCATCGCCGCTTCCAGCATTGTGCGGACGTGTTCTGCGGGTACGGGTATCTCTTTTTTGAATTTGCGCACGCTCCTGCGCGCGCGGATGGCTGCGGAAAGTTCCATGTTCGTGTTCTCCTTTTTCGGTTGCGCCCCTTGCTGTCCGCTTTTGGCCGCCGTTCGGCGGATGCGCTGCGGGGCGCTCTTTTTTATTATAATTATTATAATACCGTGCGCCCGCCCTTGTCAACCCTGCGGGCAAATTCGATAAGTTTTACGAAAAACCCGCCGAAACGCGGCGAGAATCGTTGCATTCGGGCGTGCCGATGTGGTAAACTTGTTTTATGGAAGAAAGTTGCGTCCGTCCCGGCGAAAGTGTAGAGGAACTGCTCGAGGGCGGATTGAAAATTATACAGAATCCGTCGCTCTACCGCTTTACCAGCGATTCTATATTATTGTCGCGCTTCGCGCGGGCGAAGGTGCGCGACGCCGTTGCCGATTTCTGCGCGGGCAGCGGCATCGTGGGGCTGCATTTTTATGCGCTCAATCCGCAGGTTTCTTCGGTCACGCTCTTTGAAATGCAGCCGGAACTTTCCGAGATGAGCGGGCGCAGCATCCGGTTGAACGGGCTCGAAAATTTTGCGGCCGTGTGCTGCCGCGTGCAGGATATCGGCAGGGAATACGACGAAAAATTTTCGCTCATTCTCTGCAATCCGCCCTACGAGCGCGGCGGGTTTGAAAACGACGACTACAAAAAGGCGATCTGCCGCAAAGAGATCACCGTCACGCTGGAAGAGATCGTTGCCGCCGCGGCGCGCAAACTGAAATTCGGCGGCAGGTTTGCGCTCTGCAACCGCGCCGACCGCCTCGCCGAGGTTCTCTACACGCTCAAAGCGTATAATTTAGAACCCAAGCGCGTGCAGCTGGTGCGGGGCAGGGCGGGCGCCGGGCCGTATCTGCTGCTCGCCGAAGGGGTAAAAGGGGCAAAGCCGGGCACGGAGATTCTGCCGGATATTATAAACACGAAGAACTGAAAGGGGAGCCGTAGATTTGAGAGCGCCGAGCCCGGCACGGAGATTCTGCCGGACATTCTAAATACAAAGAACTGAAAGGAGCGCCGCCTGTTTTGCGGCGGGAAAAACAATGGTCACATTTGTAGCCACGCCCATCGGGAACCTGGGCGACATATCCCTGCGCGCATTGGAGGTGCTGCGCGCGGCAGACGTCATATTCTGCGAGGATACGCGGCATTCGCTCAAACTCCTCAATCATTTCGAGATCAAAAAGCCGCTCGTCGCCTGCCACAAATTCAACGAACGGGCGGCGGCGGAAAAACTCGCCGCGCTCGCAAAAGAGGGCAAAAACGTCGCCGTGGTGACGGATGCCGGCACGCCCGTTATTTCCGATCCCGGCAACGTGCTCGTGAACGTGCTGCGCGAAAACGGCATACAGTACACGCGGGCGCCGGGCGCGTGCGCCGGTGTGGCGGCGCTGGTTCACTACGGCGTCGCCG
>CALVHW010000059.1 GCA_944328905.1 uncultured Clostridia bacterium
TCTTTTTCGGGAGCCCCTGTTTGTTTAGGTGCTCTCTTATTATAGAACGCGGCGCATTCACCTTTTCCGCCAGAGGCCGCAAGTTTGCGTCGACTTGGGGGCTTTTTCCGCAAAGCGCGGTTTGCGGACGCGCAGTAAAAAATTTAAGTTCACAAAATTTGTTTTTTAGCGGCAAAAACAAATTTTCGTGATTTTTAGGGAGAAACCGCCGTTCAAACGCTTTGCGTTCTCTGCGGCGTTTTCTCCCTCTTTTTGCCCCTTTAGGGGCCCACACTATTATTGAACGGGCAAAAATTCACCCTCTTCCCATAAGCCGTAAGAATGCGGCAAATAGAGGGCGCTTTTTGAGAAACGCGGTTCTCAAACGCGCAGTAAAAAATTTTAGTTCACAAAATTTGTTTTTTAGCGGTTCACGAAAATTTGCGAAAAGCGTTCGCAAATTCTTTGAAAATCTGCACAAACTCTGTGCGTGGATAAAATACAGGAACAACGCCCGCAGAAATTTTCGGGCGACATCGAAAAAGACATCAAAGCCGTAAAAGCGATCCTTTCCGCGGACGATATATTCGTGTACCGCTTTGCGACCAAAGACGGCAAAACGTGCGCATCCGTGTACGCAGACGGCATTACAGACAAAGAACTGCTCGGCGAAATGGCAGCCAAGCCGCTCGCACTCGAAAACGCGCCCAAAACGGCGGAAGAGGCGAAAAAGATGCTCTACTTCCCCGAAACAAAACCGGCAGAGGACTTGCAGACGGCCTGCAACGAAATACTTTCGGGAAATCCCCTGCTGCTCATCGACGGCATTGCCGAAGGGATCGTGCTGGGCACCAAAAAGGTTTCCCTGCGCGCGATCATGGAGCCGCAGACTTCCATCACCGTAAAAGGCCCGCGCGAGGGGTTCATCGAGGACGTAAAGACCAACATGAGCCTGATACGCCGGCGGCTGAAAACGCCCGCACTGCGGTTCATCACGCTGGAAGCGGGGCGCGCCAGCAAGACGGCTGTGGTGGTGGCGTACCTCGAAGGCATCGCCGACGAAAAGATCGTAAAGGAGATCGAAGAACGCATTTCCGCCATCGACATCGACGGCGTGCCCGATTCGTCGTACATCGGGAAATTTCTCGCCAAAAAGCCGTATTCGCTGTTCAAGCAGGTGGGCACGACGGAAAAACCGGACATTTTGTGCGCGAAGATGCTCGAAGGGCGCGTGGCGGTGCTGGCGGACGGCTCGCCCATCGCGCTGACGCTGCCCTATATGCTGGCGGAGGACTTTCAGAGTTCGCAGGACTATTTCGTATCCCCCTACCGCGCGACCATCAGCCGTATACTGCGGCTGGCAGCGGTGGTGATATCGCTGTTTCTGCCCGCCTTTTATGTGGCGGCGGAACTGTTCCGCCTGCAGCTTTTGCCCTTCGGACTTTTAATGACCATTTCCGGAAGCGTGCAGGATCTGCCCCTCTCGCCCAGCCTGGAACTCTTTTTCCTTTTGGTGGTGCTGGAAGTGCTCATCGAGGCGAGCGTGCGCATGCCCAAGTACGTGGCGCTGGCGCTGTCGGTGATCGGCGCGCTGGTGCTGGGCGATACCGCCGTGAAGGCGGGCATCGTGTCTTCCCCCGCCATCATCATCGTGGCGCTTTCGGGCATTTCCGCCTACACGGTGCCCGACCTCACGGGAACGATTTCGGTGATACGTTTAGCGTATGTGGTGGTGGCGGGCAGCATAGGCACCTACGGGATACTCCTGTTCACGGCGCTGCTCTTCTACTATCTGGTATCTTCCGACAGTTACGGCACGCCGCTGCTGGCGCCCTTTTCGCCGCTGATCAAAAAGGATCTGCGCGACTCGATCTATAAATCGAACATCTATTCGCTGGATACCCGTCCCGCCGTGCTGAAAAGCAAAAACAAGACGCGCCTGAAAGTGCGCTACAAGGAGAAAAATGGATAAGATCAAACTCAGGCAGATCTGCTTTCTGTTCGCGGTGATGATGCCCGTTACAAAGACCATCGTATATCCCGCCACGCTCGCCTACCGGTCGCGCAACGACCTGCTTTGGTCGGCGCTGTGCAACCTGCTGCTCGAAGGGATCGTGATCGCGCTGGTGATGTTTTTGGCAAAGCGGACAAAGTGCACCTTTTTCGACCTGCTGCGGAACACGTTCGGAAAGATCGGCGCCAAGATAATTTACGGACTGTTCGCGCTGTTTTTCTTTCTCTCCGCCCTGCTGCCGCTGATGGAGCAGAAAAATTTTGTGACGCTGGAACTGTACGAAAACGTGCCGCCCGTCATCTCCTTTGCGCCCTTTTTCGCGCTGTGTTTTTACGCCTGCACGAAGGGCTTTAAGACCATCGGGCGGGTGGCGGACATCGCCATGCCCATCTTTGCGTTCTGCTTTGCGGCGATCCTGCTTTTGGCAGTGCCGCACGCGGATTTTGCCGCTTTGCTGCCCGTAGGAGATACGGGCGCGAAGGGAATTTTCGGCGGAGCGCTGCACGGAATGAACTGGTATACAGACTGCCTGTACCCCCTCTTTTTTCTGGGACATTTCGAGTACGAAAAAAAGGCGATGCTCAAAACCCTCGGCGCGTACGCGGCCGGCGCCTTTGCCGTGCTGCTGTTTTTGGCAACCTTTTACGGAATTTATTCGGACATCGCCATACTGCAATACAACACGCTCGCCGAAATTTCCAAATACACGACGGCGGGAACGTCTTTGGGAAGGGTCGACCTGCTGTTCGTGTTCGCGCTGACGCTCGTGCTCATCTTTTACAGCTGCGTGCCCGTGCAGATGTGCGTGCACTGCGTCCGCAAAGCGTTCGGCGGCTGTTCGCCCATCATTCCCGCGGCCGCCGTGAACGCACTGCTTTTGGTGTTTTCCATCTTTTTCAACTATTCGTTCGTGGAATTGCAGACGCTGTTCACGCAGAAACTGTGGTTCGTGTTCGCGATCTTTGCATACGTTGTACCGATTTTGAGCCTGTTGCTGCGCAGAGAGCCGAAAAACAAGAGGGAGGAAAATCATGAATAAATTCTGGACGCGCCTGTTCATCATTGCGGCGGCGGTGTTGCTGCTGCTCTTCTTTTCCAACGATTTCGGGTTGATCGACATACAAAAGACCGCCGTGGTGGCGGCCATCGGCATCGACGCCGCCGAACAGGAAGGCTTTTGCGACGTGACGGCGCAGATCGCCGTGCCCGACCAGAGCGGCAGCGGAAAGGCGAGCAATGTGACGGTGAAGGGCGCGAGCACTGTGAACGACGCGATCACCGAACTCAACCGCAAAACGGGCTGGTACCCCACGCTGGTGCACTGCAAACTGCTGCTGCTCGGCGAAAAGGTGGCCGACAATGACGTGCTCGGCGTGCTCGATTTTTTTCTGCGCAGCAACTTTATCGACGATTCGTGCCTGGTGGCGGTGTGCGAGGAGCGCGCGGAAGACACTTTGCGCGCTTCTTCGCCCGTGGGCGAACTGACGGCCGTTTCCATCTCCAAAGTGCTCTCCTCCACGGCGCAGAAAACGGGCGCGGTGAGCGTGATGATTTTGCGCGATTTCGCCAAAGGGTATTATTCGGACGCGGCGAGCGGGTATCTGCCCTTTTTATCGGTCAAGCGCGAGGCGCAGAGCGAAAACGGCGGTTCCGGCGGGCAGGGGCAGCAGGCGTTTGCGCCCGCGGGAGCATTGCCCGGTGCAGCAGAAAAAAATATGCGCGGAACAGCCGGCGGAGAGGTTTACGGCAAAGACGCGACGTGTATCTGCGCCGCGGGCAAAAACGGCATCTGCGCTATGGTCAAAAAAGATATCTGCGCCGCCGCGGAGAGAGCACGGGCGTTTTCGATAAAAGGCCCCGGCTCGATATGGCAAAAACTGTTTCCGCGCCGCAATCCCCTGCCCGTAGCCGTGCCGTGCGCATCGGGCAGCGGACAGGGCGAAAGTTCGGGCGGGCAGAACGGCGGGCAGAAATCCGGCTCGGATACCAATGCCGACGTGTTCGACGCCTCCAAAACGATGCTCTTTTACCGGGGAAAACGGGCGGCCGTGCTGGAAACGGAGGAGACGCTCGCCTTTAACCTTGCCGACACATCCACCGACCTCGCCTACGGCAACGTGGAAGTTATGGAAAACGGGGCGCCCGTGGTCTACTGCCTGAAAATTAAAATTTCCGGCAAGAAAATCAAGACGGACGTGCGCGGCGGCACGCCCGTACTGACCTTCCGCATCCGCGCTCACGCGCAGGTTTCCGACGTAAACAGCAGCCAGAACATTGTAGACGTGGCACAGACGGCGCGCGTGCCCGCGCACGTTCTGCGCGCCGCCGAAGAAAAATTTGCGGCGATGCTCGGCAAAGTGCTCGATAAATGCGTGCAGAGCAACAGCGATATTTTCGGCATTGCGCAGAGCCTGCACCGCTTCCACCCCAAAGAATACAAGCGGCTCAAAGACGGCCTGCTGGAAAAGGTGCGCCCCGCTTACGACATTCAGTTCGAAACCCTTCACTGATAACAGTTTTCAAAAAATTAAAAAATTTTTCAAAAAATTTTTCAAAACCCCCTTGACAAACGGAAAATCTGTGGTATAATAGAATTGACCAAAGGGGAAAATCCCAATCTCCCCTCGGTACATTCAGGCTCTGCGGGCAACGCGGAGACGTCCCCTCCCAACACATAACAATTTGCGGCGGTTTCCACCGGGAAAGTGCACAGGAACATCGCGGCAAGGGTAAAGAGAAAGAGGCGAAGGAAATTTCGATCGGGGGCGTACGAACGGATGCGCGGTGCGTTTTTTATCACACTTTGGCGATCGGAAAAGACAGCAGGAAGTTCAATAAAACGCGGCGCGGATCGCGCACGGAGAGCGGGGAGGTACTGTTATGTACAGATCCGACTTGCGAAAACTTGCTTGAAAGGAGGGCACTCCAATGTACAATTTGGCTGAGGGAACGGTAAAATAAGGACATTTCAATTTTTGGCAGACAGGCTGCGCGCTCTGCAGGCAATACGCGTCTGCGCTGATTATAGAGATAAAAGAAACGAGTCCGAAGCAGTTCCTTAAAACTGAATAAGAATTTCCGCCCGCGGTGCTCTATGCCCTGCGGGCTTTGTCTTTTATTCGGTGTATTGGGGGGGCGGTTTTTGCCGACGGCGCGCGGCGTGTTGCGGCCGCGGGCTTTGTCTTTTATGCACCCGCACAAACACTCATGTTCGTAGCCGCACAAAGCGAAACGCACTCCCCTTTTGAATGGAAAAGGATGCAATATTAATGAAACGGTTGAAATTAAAATGGATATTCAAGATTTAATGGATGAATTTTTCGATAATACTGTTATTGCCCCCAATGAAAAAAGTGCGTTGCAACAAAGAGTGACGCATTCAGGGTTTAACGCATTTCGGCCTGATAAATACTCGAAATTTATGGGTATCATAAACAACAAATTTGCCTTTTTGGATAAAATTTATTCAAAATTTAATGAAGAAATTCAATTTCGCTCTGAAAATAAGGAACTGCACCCAATATACAAACGAGTTTCAATAATTATAGAAAATGCTATAAATTTTGTCGCTGAACATACAATTGATGATGATACTTGTGCTTTTATAGTTGCAGGCATATTATTATGCAGATTTGAGCACCACGGATTTCGTGATTTTGTATATCCTAAACATAGGAAAATAAATATATATGATATCGTTAGGTATTATATGGTATATATAACCATGCAAATCTGTAATTTAAAATCTGACGACATCAGTATTACGCAAAGGAACATAAACGCAATTGAGTTCGGCAACGTTTCAATCTATCCTCCTATTATAAACGGTTATAGTATACCTCCTTATATTATTTATGACTTTATAAAATTTACCGGTCTAAAAAAATTTTTGAAGCAAAATGAATTGAAAAAAACAGCCTATAAATTACATATAAATTTAGAAAACGAATATGGTGGTGACAACGAAATAGATGTTATCAACCCGTCTCATGATGAAATTATTAAATATATCGATAAATTACATTTAGCACTTTTTAATTTTATGATTTTGGAAGGTAGTAAGGAATTAAATGATTTAGCTTTTATTCAAACAAGAGCTATATTTGAAGAAGAAGATGTAAAAACATTTTCAAATTTATATTGGATTTTAGCAGAAAAACGAGAACCGCAGGGAAATCTTACAACATATGGAAACGAGGTAAACAAAGAAACTTTGATAGAAATTTTCCAATCCTTTTTATCAGGTAAAACACCTAACCTCAGTGAATGGGAATACTTGCCGGCCAGTAACGAAACACAAAACTAAATTATTGACAAGCAAGCCCCGCGGAGTGATATACTCCGCGGGGCTTGCTGGCCATAAACCTTTTAATATGAGTAACAAACAAACTCCGAAAACGGTATTTCGTTCGGAGGCAGAAAATTATGCAGTGTTACAAGCGGAAAACCCGTTTTTATTTTTCACTTACTACGGCAATTCCCATGCGGAAGGCGCGCTCGTTCACTTCGCATACCTTCGGCTTTTCGGCAAACTGCGTTTTGATGCAGGCGAGGATGCTCTCCTCCTTCACGCAGCCGGTGAGAGCGCACAGCGCGCCCGTCATCACCATGTTCGCCGAACGCACGTTGCCCGCCTCGATGGCGATCTCTCCCGCATCGATTTTGTACACGCGCACGTCGCTGCGGCCGGCGTCGGCATCGGAAAGCGAGCCGTTCACCAGAATGATGCCGCCGCTCTTCACGCGCGGCGCGAATTTGTGAAAACTGGGGCTGTTGAGCGCGATGAGCACGTCGGGCGTGGTGCAGAGCGGCGAGGCGATCTCCTCTTCCGATACGATCACCGAGCAGTTCGCGGTGCCGCCGCGCATTTCCGGCCCGTATGCGGGCAGGTACGAAACTTCTTTTCCCTCGTGCAGGCCGCTCGCGGCGAGAAATTTCCCCGCGCTGAGCACGCCCTGGCCACCCTGGCCGGCAAGCAGGATCTTTATCATGCTTCCACCTCCTTGGATTTATCGCGGAACACGCCGAGCGGGAAGGTCTTGGTGCATTCCTCCCCCATAAAGCGCAGCGCCTCGGTGGGCGACATATGCCAGTTGGTCGGGCAGGACACGAGCACTTCCACAAAGGTGTACCCCCTGCCCTCCTTTTGGAATTGCAGCGCCTTTTTGATCGCCTTTTTGGCGGCGAGAACGTGCTTTACGTCTTGCGTGGAAACGCGTTCGATGTAGTAAGGCGCGTCGAGCGTGGCGAGCAGTTCGCAGATGCGGATGGGATAGCCGTTCACTTCGGGGTTGCGGCCGCTCTGGCAGGTGGTCGCCTTCTGCCCCACGAGCGTGGTCGGCGCCATCTGGCCGCCCGTCATGCCGTAGATGCTGTTGTTGATGAAGATGACGGTGAACTTTTCGCCGCGCGCAGCAGCGTGCACCGTTTCCGCCATGCCGATGGAAGCGAGGTCGCCGTCGCCCTGGTACACGAACACCGTGCTGTCCGGATGGGTGCGCTTGATGCCCGTTGCCACCGCGGGCGCGCGGCCGTGCGCCGCCTCCTGCATATCGCAGTTGAAATAATCGTAGGCGAACACCGCGCAGCCGACGGGCGCGACGCCGATGCAGTTTTCCTGCAGACCGAGTTCTTCGATGCTCTCCGCCACCAGCCTGTGCACGATGCCGTGCGTGCAGCCGGGGCAATAGTGCAGATGCACATCGGTGAGCATTTTCGTTTTTTCGAATACTTTTTTCATCGTTTTACCTCCCGCTTCAGCCGTTCGCCTTTGCCAGCGATTCTTTGGCGGCGCGGATGATCTCCTCTTCGTCGGGCACGTTGCCGCCCGTTCTGCCGTAGAAATACACGGGCTTTTTGCCGTTTACCGCCAGTTTTACGTCCTCGACCATCTGCCCCAAAGACAGTTCCACGCTGAGGAAAGCCTTTGTGCAGTCGCGCGCGGCGCAGGCCGCAAACACGTCGTCGGGGAAGGGGTACAGCGTGATCGGGCGGATGCAGCCCGCCTTGATACCCTCGGCGCGCAGCGCGTTCACCGCGCTCTTTACGATGCGCGCGGGCGTGCCGTACGCGGTGAGCACGATTTCGGCGTCCTCCGTTTTATACTCGACGGCGCGGCGCTCGTTGGCGTAAATTTCGGCATACGTGGCATTGAGTTCGTTGACGTGCGGTTCGAGTTCTTCCGGCTTGATGATGAGCGAATTGAGGACGCGGCGCTCCTTGCCGTAGTGGCCGCTCGTGGCCCAGTCTTTTTCGGGAATCTCCGCAAGGTCGCGCATGGGCGGCAGTTCCACCGGCTCCATGATCTGGCCGATCATGCCGTCGGCGAGGATCATCACGGGCACGCGGTATTTTTCCGAAAGGTCAAAGGCGCTGTACGTGAAGTCGCACGCTTCCTGCGCGGAAGAGGGCGCGAGCACGATGAGGTGGTAATCGCCGTGGCCTCCCCCTTTGGTGGCCTGGAAGTAATCGCCCTGCGCGGGCTGGATGCCGCCGAGGCCGGGGCCGGCGCGCATGACGTTGACGATGACGCACGGGATGCGCGCGCAGGCTATGTAAGAGATGCCCTCCTGTTTGAGGCTGACGCCGGGGCTGGACGAACTGGTCATGGCGCGGGTGCCGGCGCCGGCGGCGCCGTACACCATGTTGATGGCCGCCACTTCCGATTCCGCCTGCACGAACACGCCGCCCACCTGCGGCATTTTGACCGACATATATTCGGGCACTTCATTTTGCGGAGTGATGGGATAGCCGAAGAAAGCGCGGCATCCGTTGCGGATGGCGCCCTCGCAGATAGCTTCCGTACCGTGTAAAAGAATCTTTGACATAAAAACCTCCCAAATCCGAGTTCTCGCATTTTCTTTTAAGCTGATAAAAGAAAATGCCGAGATTTTGAGGGCGACACCGCCCTGTTCACGAAAATTCGTGAAAAGAGTTCACGAATTTTCCGTGATTTTCAGGAAAAACCCAACGTTCGCCGCCGCTTTGAAAAAGCGGACGGCTCGGCGTTCGGTTTTTCCTCTGCCGCGTTATTTTTAGGTGCTCTCCATTATAGAAAACGCGGCATTCACTTTTTCCGCCAAAGGCCGCTCATCGCGGCAAATCGGGGGCTTGTTCCGCAAATTGCGATTTGCGGAAACGCAAGTAATTATTTTAAGATAATTCACTTGCGCGCGTAAAAATCACACCATAGCGACAACTTTGTTGTCGCGCAACTTCGTCAATTTTGCATAAATGCCCGCAAGCGGTCGCTCCGCAAAATTGACTTCGTTAGATGCAAGCGCCCCCAATTAGCCGAAAACATTCGGCTCAAACAGAATTAAAACAAACAGCAAACCAATTTTTGAGTGTGTGTCCGTTTACTGCAATAATAATCACGCGCAAGCAGAGCCGCGCCTCTGCGCCAGCGCACTCAATTTGCCGACACTTCGGCTTACGGGAAGAGGGTGAATTTGCGGCTTTATGTAATAGTTTGGAGCCCCTATAATAAGCCGCAAAGAGGGAGAAAACGCCGCACAGCCGCTTTTTCAAGCGGCGCTCGGCGGTGTCGCCCTCAAAATCGGACGAAATATTTTCGTCAGCTCGAAAAGATTTCGCCGAGCCGCCTACTTCTCCACTTCAATCGCGCAGTCCGGGCACATGACGGCGCAGAATGCGCAGCCGATGCAGTTTTGCGGATTGACCGCTTCCGCCACGAAATACCCGTTCGCGTTCATGCGGTGCTCGCTCAGAGCGATCACCTTTTTCGGGCAGGCGTTCGCGCACAGCCCGCAGCCTTTGCACACTTTTTCGTCGATCGTGATCTTTGCCATTTTTATAACCTACCTTCCTTCTTGGCGTAAAAAAGATATTGCTGGATATAGCCGCCGTACTCTCCGAATATTTTGGAAAAATACGCGGAGATCTTCTGCCTGTCGCGCTCGCGTCCGCCGAAATCTTCGCGGTACACCTTTTCCAGCCAGGTATCCACGGGGAAAGCCCCGGTGCGGTGAAAGCCGAACAACAAAATGCAGTCCGCCACCTTCGGGCCGATGCCCGGGTATGTGAGCAGTTTTTCGCGCAGGGCGGGCGTTTCCAGGGCGGCAAGCCCTTCGGTGCCCTCCTCCGCTAAGCGGCGCGCCGTTTGCGCCACGAACGCGGCGCGGTAGCCGAACCCGAGCGCGCGGTAGAAATCTTCGTTTTCGCGGGCGAGCGCGGGAGCCTTCGGAAAGGAAAAATATTCCCGTTCCCCGAAAAAACACCGTTTCCCCAGCGCCGCGCACAGCCGTTCGACCATGCCGCGGATGCGCGGGATATTGTTGTTCTGCGAGAGCAGAAACGTGAAAATCATCTCTTCGGGATCCTGGTTCAGGATGCGGATCCCCCTGCCGGATTCCGCCGCCTTTGCCACGGCGCCGCCGCACGCCTGCGCGCGCCCTGCGATGGCGGCGTAGTCGCGCGCGCAGTCGAAATAGCGCAGAAAATACGGCACGTCCTCTTCGCGCGTGCAGATGCGCACATCTTCACCCGACGTCTGCAAAAAACACGCTTTATCCGCCGAAAACACCAGCCAGCCGCACTCTTCCGCCGTCCAGCGGAAGGTCTGCCCGCAGCAGAGCGTATCTTCCGGGCGGAAAAACGCGCCGCCCACGACCGTTTCGATCATATATTAAAACCCGTAATCGCAATACACGAAATCAGCGCCGCGGCGCGCATAAAATTCGGCGAG
>CALVHW010000060.1 GCA_944328905.1 uncultured Clostridia bacterium
GGGCCCCCTCGGCGGAGCGTCGCTCGCTTTCGCTCGCTCGCGCGAACCCGACTTTCACCGCAAGGCGCATCGCCTTATCCGCCAGGCCATGATGCCGTATTTATTAAATTATTTTGATATTGCCCCACGAGGTATCCGCCGAAACCCCGTTCCGGGGCCCCCTCGGCGGAGCGTCGCTCGCTTTCGCTCGCTCGCGCGAACCCGACTTTCACCGCAAGGCGCATCGCCTTAACCGCCGGGCCATGAGGCCGTATTTTTAATTTTTTTCTTTGAAAAGCGACAAAACGCTTGCCGTTTCTCAAAAGTGCTTTATGATTATACCATAATTCGCACGCGATGGCAAGCCGATTTGCACCTTTTTTACAAATTTTTTGCAAAAAAAGATCCGCCTGTGCCGCAGAACGAAAAAGTGTTAACCCGCTTCTCGCAGGTGGGTACGCCGCTGTGCCGCCTCGGACTTTCCGTTCATAAACAGACCTTGCCTATCGGCACGGACTTACAAGCGTTCCCGTAAAAATACTGTGGATTAAGATAATTCGAACTCCGAACACCGCAGACCGTGATTCAATGATTCGGGCGGCATCGCCGCCGTTGTTTCTACTCTCTATTATACTCTTTTTTGCAAAAAATTCAAGTATATCCGTATAATTTTTTGTGTGAAATTTTTACCATGCAGGCATAACACTGCGTTCACACGAATAACAGCAGAAAGATTAACGCGCGCACACAGGCCGCCGCGCCATTACACCAATTCCGCATATCGGAAGGCCGCCCTGCCCCGCGCTTTCAGCATTCGTATAAAATGGTGACCGGCCCGTCGTTGTGCTGGTCGATCTTCATATCCGCGCCGAAAACGCCCGTTTTTACGGGCACGCCCTCCGCCGCGAGAAAGCGCGCCGCCGCCTCGTAGAGCGGCTCGGCGTGTTCCGGCCGCGCGGCACCGATAAAACTCGGGCGGTTGCCGTGCGTTGCGTCGCCGTAAAGCGTGAACTGCGAAATGAGCAAAACCTCCCCTTTCACGTCGCGCACGGAGAGATTCATTTTTCCGTTTTCGTCCTCAAAGATGCGCAGCGCGGCGATCTTTTTCGCCATGGCCGCCGCGTTCTGCTGCGTGTCGGACGGCGCAACGCCCAGATAAACAGCCAGGCCGCGTTCAATTTCGGAAACAACTTCGCCGCCGACGCGCAGAACCGTGCACCCGACGCGCTGAATGACCGCTTTCATGCCTTTCTCCCGCCAGACAAAAAGCCGCGCAAAACCGTGCGGCTCTTCCGAACAAAATGCCGCCGCACGGGGCGCAAAGGCGGCTCCCACACGGCGATTTTTGCTGTTTTTTGCTGTTATTTTACGCGCTCCATGTACTCGCCCGTGCGGGTATCCACGCGGATGACCTCGCCCTCGTTGACGAACATGGGGACCTGAATTTTCGCGCCCGTTTCCAGCGTGGCCATTTTGGTGGCGTTGGTGGCGGTGTTGCCGCGCACGCCCGGCTCTGCCTCCACGATCTTCAGTTCCACGAAGTTCTCGCACTCGACGGAGAACGCCGCACCCTTATAGAAACGCACGGTGACGGTGTCGTTCTCTTTGATATATTTGAGGGCATCCTCGACCTGGTCGTAGTTGAGCGGCGTGAGATTGAACTCGTCGTCCATGAACCAATACAGTTCGCCGTCGGTGTACGAATAGGTCATTTTCTTCGTTTCGATGTGCGCGTTTTCCACCTTTTCGGAAGGGTTGAACGTCTGCTCCAAAACCGCGCCGGTGACCACATTTTTCAGTTTCGTGCGCACGAACGCCGCGCCCTTGCCCGGCTTGACGTGCTGAAATTCGACGACGACGTAAACGTTGCCGTTGTACTCGATGGTTACACCTTTTCTGAAATCTCCTGCTGAAATCATAATAGTTCTCCTTATTTATTACTCCGGAGCAACGCTCCCTGTAAAACGATTTTTTGTGCTGTCAGAGCACTGCGAGATTTTTATCCGTCTTCATGAAAGACCGTACCCTGTTATTTTCGAGCACGACGCTGTCTTCTATGCGGATGCCGAACTTTCCCTCGAAATATACGCCCGGCTCTATGGAAAACACCATGCCGTTGCGCAGAATCTCGAGACTGCGCGCGGAGAGCTTGGGCGCCTCGTGAATGTTGATGCCGATGCCGTGGCCGAGGGCGTGGGTAAAAAACTTATCCAGCCCGTACTTTTTGAGATGATCGCGCGCGAAGGCATCCGCCTCTTGCCCCGTAATGCCGGCGCGGATATTTTCCGCCGCGATGCGGTGCGCTTCGAGCACGTGCTCGTAGACGGTTTTGAATTCGCCGTCGCCGCTGTTTCCGAAAAGAAACGTGCGCGTGATATCCGAACAGTACCCGCCGTATTTGCAGCCGAAATCCAGCAATACGGGCATGCCCTTTTGCAGTTTCGTATTCCCCGGCGCGTGGTGCGGAACGGAAGTATTTTTGCCGAACGCCGCGATGGTTTCGAAAGACCTGTCTTCGGCGCCGTGCCTGCGCATGCAATATTCCAAAAGCCCCGCCGCCTCGTTCTCGGTCATGCCCTCTTTGACGGAACCCAAAAAGTCGAGATACCCGCTTTCGGCTATTTTGCAGGCCTCGGCGATGAAACCGACTTCCACGTCCGTCTTAAAGCACATGTTGTCCTCAAACGCGGGCATACTGTCGACGATGCGGAACCTGCGCGCGCGCAGTTTTTGGTACTGCGGTAGCGTTATGCGCTCGAGCGGAACGGCCAGTTTTTTGATTTTTCTGCTCTTTACGAAATCGAGCACGCTGTCTTCCGACTGCGCGACCTCAACGCTGATGTACGAATCTTTCAGCGCCGCCTTCGCGCCTTCGGCATAGCGCGGATCGGTAAAGAAAACCGTTTCCTGTGCGTCGGTATAGACAAACCCGAACGAACTCGGAAAACCGGTCAGATACCTGCGCAGGTCGGGGCTGGCGGTGAGCATGGCGTCCGCCTTGATTTCGCGAAATACTTTTCTGGTATTGTCCATAGAGATATTTTATCAGATTTTCGTGTATAAGTCAATTATCCCGCCGCGTTTTTGCAGCAAAACGGCGCTTTTTTCAGCGATACACCCCTTTTCGCCCTCAGAGCGCGGTGCGTTCGTAAATATCCTTCATGGCGCGCGCGTCTTCCGCCTGTGTTCCCGCCGATTCGCTCACGATGTACGGCTCCAGTTTCAGTTCTTTGAGAGCCGCGGCGAGCGGTTCGAATTCGGGGCCGTACACGGTATCCTCGAAAGTGAGGTGGCGCACTTCCCCTTTCGCCGAATACTGTATTTTGGAAAAATGCACGTGGAAGTGCTTCACGCGCTCATAACCCAGTTCGTCGATCATGTATTCCAGCCGCTGTTTGTAGTCCTCTTTTGTCTTCAAACTGCCCTGTTCGCGCGCGTTGAGGTGCCCGAAATCGACCGCGGGCAGGTACACCGGATCGATCTTGCAAAAGCGCACGATCTCTTCGAGCGTGCCGATCTGCGCGATCTTACCCATCGTTTCGGGGCAGAAATACAGGTCCTGCAAGTCGTTCATGTAGATGTAATCGCGCAGCACTTTCAGGCGCTCTTCGGTGAGGCGCACCGCCTCTTCGCGCTCCAACTTGCCCTGCGTGGCGCTGTGGAAAACGCAGCGCCTGCCGCCCATCAGTTTGAGCATACGGCCGCTGTCGAGCACATAATTGTACGATTTCTGCGCGTTTTCCTCTTCGGTATTGGCAAAGTTGATGTAGTACGGCGCGTGCACGCTGATCTCCACGCCCGCTTTGGCGAACGCCTCGCCGATGGAGATCGCCTTCGCCTCGCTCATATGCACGCCGCGCCCGAAGGAATATTCGAAACAGTCGAGCCCCCGTTCGCGGACGAATTCCGCCGCCTGCTCGGTGTGCGCCAGTCCCTGCGCGTAAAAACTTTCGCTGTTGCCGCTCGGCCCGAATTTGATCATCGTATTTTCTCCAAATCTTTTTTCAGTTGCGCCGTAAGTTCTTCGGCACCGTCAAATTTGCGAATTTCGCGGATAAAAAAGTCGAAATACACGGTCAGTTCCCTGCCGTACAGGTCGCCGCCGTAGCCTAAAAAATAAATTTCCAGCACCACGCGCCCGTCGCCGAACGTGGGGCGCGCACCGTAGTTTGCGATGCCGCGGTACGTTTTGCCGTCGATCTGCGCCGATACGGCGTACACGCCCCGGCGCAGCGGGTACTTCTGTGCGGACGGGTGGATGTTCGCGGTGGGAAAGCCGATCTTCGTGCCGACGTGCCGCCCCTCCGAGGAAACGGTTCCCTCGATGAAATATCTGCCGCCGAGCAGTTTTTCGAGGGCGGGGATGTCGCCCGCGTCGAGCAGCGTTTTCGCGGCGGCCGACGCCGCCTTTTCGCCGCCGGGGCATACGAGCGGCTCGGTATGCACCGCGATGCCGTGCGCCTTGCCGAACGCGCGCAGTTCGTTCGCGCCGCACGCGGCGCCCTTGCCGTACGTGAAATCTTCGCCGCAGACGAACGCCCGCACGTTCAGTTGCGCGCATACGTTATGCAGAAATTCGTCCCCTTCCGTCGTGCGGAAGGCGGGATCGCCGAAATCGGCGGGATACACGAAATCGATGCCGAGCGACGCGAAGATGTGCAGCCGCTCTTCGTAAATAAAGACCTGGCCGCCGTTTTTGGCGCCCGTGAACGTCATAATGCCCACGTCGCAGCCGCTTTCGGCGATCTCTTTCGCCCGCCCGACCAGCCTGCGGTGCCCGACGTGCATGGCGTCGAAATACCCTAGCAACAGCACGCAGGGGCGCGCGTATTTTTCTTTGCCGTAAGGAATGATCTTCATCGCTTAAACCAGTTTGACCTTGGCGCGCGCCAGGCCGCCGCCGACCTCGGCGATGCCGTAAAACGCGCCGTCCAGATACAGTTTGTATTCGCCGCCCGCCGCGCCGCATTCCGCGCGCAGGCCGTTGCGCAGGCGCCCGGCGGTCTTTCCTTCGAAGGAAATCGCCGCAAAATCGAACGCCAGTTCGGGCGCGATGCGGTACTGCTCCCAGTTTTCCCGCGTGAGAAGTTCGGGCGCAACGCTGTTTTCCAGCGCAAAGACGCCGCTCTTTTCCCGCACGAGCGACGCCATGGCCGCGCAGGTGCCGCAGGCCGCGGCGATGTCGCGCGCGAGCGAACGGATATACGTTCCGCCGCCGCACCGTATGAGGAACCCGAAACTCTGCGCGCCGACACGGCCGCACAGCTGCAGATCGGAAATATGCACGCGTTTGGCCGCCAGTTCGACCTCTTTGCCCTGCCTCGCCAGTTTGTACGCGCGCACGCCGCCCACGCTCTTGGCGCTGTATGCGGGCGGAATCTGGTCGACATCGCCGATAAATTGCGGCAGTACGGCGCGGATCTCCTCTGCGGACGGCACGGGCGCGCCCTCCCGCAAAATTGCGCCGGTAACATCCAGCGTGTCGGTATCCATGCCGAAATGAAACACGGCGCGGTAGACCTTTTCTTTATTCAATAAATAATTGAACAGCCGCGAAGCGTTGCCGACCGCCACGGGCAGCACGCCGCTGGCGAGCGGATCGAGCGTACCCATGTGCCCGCAGGGCATGCCGGTTGCGCGCTTTACTTTGGAAACCGCCGCCGCGCTGGAAAGGCCCGTCGGCTTATTCAGATTGATAAATCCGCTCGTGTACCCCACGCGCTCCTCCCGCCGGGCGCAGGCATTCCCTTTTCCTTCCGGAAAAGAAAAGCCGCCCGTTTTTATTTTCGCCGCGTTCCGTAAACGCCGCGCAAATTGCCGCATTCCGGCGGCAAATGAGCCCGCCGCCGCTTTACCTGCGTTTATTCTTCCTATAAGAAAAGGCGCCGCGGCGGCGCCTTACAGCACGTTTTACGTTTCGAGATGCTGCGAAACGGTAAAGCGCAGTTTGTCGATCACTTCTTCGAGCGAGCCGCCGAGCATACAGCCGCTGGCCAGGATATGCCCGCCCCCGCCGTACGCCGCCGCGACCGCGTTCACGTCTGCCGCACCCTTGGAGCGCAGCGAAATTTTGAACCGCTCGTCTGCCGTTTCCAGCAGGCAGGCGGCCACTTCCACCCCGTCTACCGAAAGCGGAAAATCGATGAACCCTTCCGTCATGTCAGACGTGGCGCCGCAGGCCTGCAACTGCTCGCGCAGAACGCTGATGACGGCGAATTTCCCGTCCAGAAAATAGCGGATGCCGCTCATCGTGCGGCCGAACAGCAATGCGCGCGCGGCCGATTGCCGCTTGAACATATTGTACTGGATGCGGTTGATGTCCGCCCCGTGTGATACGAGTTTCGCCGCCGCGAGGAAGGTTCTTTCCGTCACGTTCTTGTGGGCAAAATTGCCCGTATCCGAACTCAATCCCATGAGCAGGTAGTTCGCCGCCAGCGGCGAAAGCGGCGTTTCGAAATACTGCGAAAGCCCGCAAATGATCTCACAGGTGGCGGCGCAGTCCTCCACATACACAAAATCGCCGAACCGCGCGTTGGAAATGTGGTGGTCGATGTTGAATTTCGGCTTTTTGGCGCGCTCAAACGTTTCGCAGAGCGCCCCCAGCCGGTGCGTATCGCTGCAATCGATGGCGATGTACGCCTCTTCGCCGCCCTCGGGCGCGCGCAAAACGCCGTCCAGCCCTTCCAGAAACAGAAACTTTTCGGGCACGGCGCTCTCGCACACGACGCGGCACTGCGCCCCTGCGCTCTCCAAAAGCCATTTCAGCCCCATCGCCGCGCCGAGCGTGTCGCCGTCCGGCCGCATATGGCAGAAGATCGCCGCGCTCTTGTATTTTTTCAGTTGCCGAGAGATCTCTTCCAGCGTCAAATTCAATTCTCCTCGTCTTTGTCCTCTTCGCGCACGTCCGGCTCGTCTTTGTGGATCTCTTTGATGAGCCTGTCGATCTTGTCGCCGTACTCCATCGTGCCGTCGCGCAGAAAATGCAGTTCTGGCACGGTGCGCATGCGCATCATGTGCGCCAGTTCGTGGCGGATAAAACCCGCGTTTTCGCGGATGGCCTCGAACGTGGCGGCATTCGCCTCTTCGCTGCCGGCAAACACGCTCACCCAGATCTTGGCGTTTTTCAAGTCGGGAGAAACGTCTGCCTTGGTGATGCTCACGATGCCCTTGATGCGGCCCGTTTTGTCTTTCAGTTTTGTGGAAATGACCTCGTACACCGCCTTCTGGTATTCGGCGGAGAGGCGTTCGCCCCGCAGTGATTTCATAAGCCGTACCTCCTCAAAACATATTCAAAACCTGCCGCACACCGCAATATCCGTGTTACGCGGGGATCTCTTCGGTGATGTAGCATTCGATGACGTCGCCGACCTGAATGCCGTCGAACCCTTCGATGCTTACGCCGCATTCAAAGCCGCCGGAAACTTCCTTTACGTCATCTTTGAAGCGCTTGAGCTGGCGCACCGCGCCCTCAACGACCATCACGTCGTCGCGGTAGATGCGCAGTTTGCCGCCACGCACGATCTTGCCCTCGGTCACGTAGCAGCCGGCGACCATGCCCACGCCCGTGATGCGGAAGGTCTGCAACACGTCGCACTTGCCCGTCATGATCTCGCGGTACTTGGGTGCGAGCATACCTTTGAGTGCCGCCTGGATATCGTCTAAAAGTTCGTAAATGATGCGGTAAGTGCGCACGTCTACATGGCTCTTTTCCGCGAGCGCCTTCGCTTTGGTATCGGGACGCACGTTGAAACCGACGATGATGGCGTTGGAAGAATCGGCGAGCATGACGTCCGACTCGTTGATGGCGCCCGCGCCGCTGTGCAGCACGTTGACGCGCACTTCGTCGCCCGAAAGTTTCAAAAGCGACTGTTTGACCGCCTCGACCGAGCCCTGCACGTCGCCCTTTACGATGATGTTGAGGCCCTTGATCTTGCCCTCGGCGATCTTGCCGAACACGTCGTCGAGCGTGACGCGCGTCTGCGATTTGACCATCGATTCGCTCTCTTTGCGCTTACGCTCGTCGAGGACTTGTTTCATCAGTTTGTCCTGTTCGACGGCGATGATCGAGTCGCCCGCGTTGGGAACGTCTTCGAGGCCGAGAATGGAAACCGCCATCGACGGGCCTGCCGCCTTGACCATGCGGCCCTTGTCGTCGAGCATGGCGCGCACGCGGCCGGTCGTCGTACCGGAAATGACGTTGTCGCCGGTGTGCAGCGTGCCGTTCTGAATGAGCACGGACGCCATGGGGCCTTTGCCCTTATCCAGTTTCGCCTCGATGATGACGCCGCGCGCCATGTTGTTCGGGTTGGCTTTGAGTTCTTTGACTTCCGCCACGAGGTTGACGGCGTCGAGCAGATCCTCGATGCCCGCGCCCGTTTTGGCGGATACGGGAACGACGATCGCGTCGCCGCCCCACTCTTCGGGCACCAGCCCGTTGTTGGTCAAATCCTGTTTTACGCGGTCGAGGTTGGCCTCGGGTTTATCCATTTTGTTGACGGCCACGATGATGGGCACATCCGCCGCTTTGGCGTGGTTGATGGCCTCCACCGTCTGCGGCATGATGCCGTCGTCGGCGGCCACCACGAGGATGACGATGTCGGTGACCGATGCGCCGCGCGCACGCATGGCGGTGAATGCCTCGTGCCCCGGGGTGTCGAGGAAGGTGATCGTTTTCCCTTTCACGGTGACCGAATAGGCGCCGATGTGCTGAGTGATGCCGCCCGCCTCGCCGGCAGTGACGTTGGTGCTGCGGATCTTATCGAGCAGCGAGGTCTTGCCGTGGTCGACGTGGCCCATCACCGTAACGACGGGAGGCCTTGTTACGGCGCCTTCGTCGCCCGCCGTTTCGGCGTTGTAGATCTCGTCGAGCGCCTCTTCGGCCGTCTTTTCCGGCTTGTATTCCAGATCGATGCCGAGATCGGACGCGATGTAAGCGGCGGTATCGTAATCGATGGAGTCGTCGATGGTTTTGGCGATGCCCTCTTTGAACAGGCGCTTGGTGATCTCCACCGCCGTGATGCCGAGTTTTTCGCTGAGCACTTTGAGAGGGATATTTTCCGTGGTGACGACGGCGTGGTCGATCTTGATCGTCTGCACCGTCTGCTGTTTCTGCTTTTTGACGCGCAGTTTCCTGTACCCGCTCTTATCCTCGTCGAAATCGGAAACGGATACCTGCTGTTTTACGAGCGCGCGCTTGTTCATCGTGCGCTGTTTTTCCACGTACGGTTTTTCGTAAGACGCCTTCTTTTTGGCGGGCGTCGTAAACGTTTTGGAGGGCGCGGGCATGGGCTGGGCGGACGCCGCAAACTTTCCGCCGGGCGCCGCGGGCCTGTTTGCTCCCGCGGGGCGCTGGCCGGCATAGGGCGGGCGCGCCGGCCTCTGCTGCTGCGCGGATGCCTGCGCATTCTGGCTTTTTGCCGCGCCGCCTGCGGCGGGGCGCTGCCCTGCCGCGCCGCGGTCGCCGCGGCGGCGGTCGGTATTGATGAAGGTGGCGCGCATCTGTTCGCGCATCTTCGGATCGGCGTATTTGGTGCTGATGATCGTGGTGCCGTTTTTCTTTTCCACCACGTTCGCCGTTCCCGCCGGCTTGGCCGCGGGTTTTGCGGCCGCCTTATCGGCAGGTTTTTCCGCCTTTTCGGCGCCGCCCGCAGCGGCCGCCGGGGTTTCGGCGGTTTTTTCAACGGGTTTGGCGGCGGGTTTTTCCTCCGCTTTCGGCGCCTGCGCATCGGCGGGTTTTTGCGCCGGCTGTTCCGCCTTCTTTTCCGCGGCGGGAGCGGCGGGCTTTTCTTCCGCGGGCTTTTCTTCCGCGGCGGGCACGCCCGCCTCTTTCTTTGCCGCCGGCTTTACGGGTTTTTCGGCGGTTTTTTTCTTTTCCTGTACGGGAGCATCGGGCGCAGGCTCTGCCGGAGCGGGCTTTTTTGCCCCCTCATCGGCTTTCGGAGCGGCAGGCGTTCCGGCCGGCTCTTCCGCCTTGGCGGCAGGTTCTTCGGCAGGTTCCGGCTGCTGCGCGCGCAGCATCTCTTCCGCCTCGCGCTCGGCACGGGCGGCTTCTTCGGCGGCGCGCTGTTTGGCCGCTGCCTCGAATTCGGAGAGCTTTTTGAGAATCTCCCCGACCTTTTTTTCCGTACTCTGTACGTTTTTCAGCAGCGCGGCCACGCCCTTTTCGCCGAGAAGGGCGTCGATCTCTTCAATATTTCTGTACCTTTTTTCTGCCTCTGCCATGTGTTACCTGTTGCCTCCCGAATAAGTTGTAAACGTATCGTCTGATGCCGACAAAATCGCTTTTGCCAACTCTCTGTGCCTGACTGCCGCGAACTTGCAGTTTGCTTTGCCCGTGATCTCTTCCAGCGGTTTTTTCGCCGAAAGCAGCAGTTCGCAGCCGAATTTATCCCGCAGTTTCAAAGCGAATTTTT
>CALVHW010000061.1 GCA_944328905.1 uncultured Clostridia bacterium
TTATCGAGAACGTAGCTGTTCGTCTTTTCGCCGATGTACTGCGCGATCTTGCGGCAGGCTTTGCCGTGGCGCACCCAGTATTGGCGCACTTCTTCGTCGGGCGAGGACAGCGAAAGGCCGTCTTTCATCATCGGAGAAGAGAAGAACGTGGGGTTGAAATCGATGCCCAGCCCCCTCTCGTTGGCGAAATCGATCCACTTGTCGAAGTGTTTGCCTTCGAGTTTGTCGCGGTCGACGGGCTTGTCGGTGATCGCGTAGATCGCGTGCAGGTTGATGCGCTTTTTGCCGGGCATGAGGTTGAGCGCGAAGTCGTAGTCCGCCATCAGTTCTTCCGCGTTGCGCGCGCGGCCGGGATAGTTGCCCGTCGTCTGGATGCCGCCCGTGAGCGCGCCGCTGTTCTCAAAGCCGAGAACGTCGTCGCCCTGCCAGCAGTGCACGGAGATGGGAACGTTTTTCAGCGTTTCCATCGCCTTGTAAACGTCTACGCCGTATGCGGCGTATTTTTCCGCCGCCCTCTTAATGTCGCTCATTTGGTATGTACTCCTTGTTTTTGAATTTTTGCGCCCGCCGCACGGCGGGTAACTTTCTTCGCCTATCATTGTAATACTTTTTTTCAAATTTGTCTACTGATGTCTGAATATTGACAAAAAAAATGAAAAAATCGCTCAAAGTTGCATAAATGAACAAAGTCAATCAAAAAACTTGCCTGTTTTGCGCAAGTATGCTATACTGAAACGCACAAAGCGGGGTAAAAAAAATGCTGACTCTCGAAAGACAAAATCTTATTCTCGATTATCTGAAAGACAACAAAACGGCGAAAATTCAGGCGCTCGCCAAAAAACTGTATGTGAGCGAAGCGACGGTGCGGCGCGACCTGACGGAAATGGAAAAATTAGGGTTGGTGCGGCGCTCGTACGGCGGCGTGATCCTGTACGAGAGCGCGGGCGGCGAGCCGGCGATGTCGGTGCGCATGGAAGTGATGCCCGACGCAAAACAGCGCATCGCCATGATCGCCATGCAGTATCTGAGCGACGGCGGCACCCTCTTTTTCGATTCCAGTTCCACCGTGTGCACGCTGGCGCGGATGTTCAACAAAAAGCACAAGACCATCGTGACGACGGGCATACAGGCGGCGTCTTGCCTGGCGGGAAAGGAAACGCTGAGCGTGCTGCTGCCCGGCGGGAAAGTGGTGGGCAACTCCGATTCGACGGAGGGCGAACTGACGGTGATGCAACTTTCGCAGATCAATTTCGACGTGATGGTCGCATCCTGCGGCGGCATCGACGGCGACAGCGTGACGGAGGCGTCGCAGGGGCAGTGCGCCATCAAGCAGACGGTTTTAAAAACGGCGTCGAAAAAGATACTGCTCGCCGACGAGCGCAAATTCGGCGCACGCTGCCCCTACCGCACCTGCGGGATCGGCGAATTCGACATCGTGATCACCAACCGCCGCCCGCTGGATATTTACGGCAAACTGCTTTCGCAACTGGGCTGCAAACTCATCTATTGAACCGCAACGAACTTTCGTTTCGCGCGGCATAAATCAAAAAGAGGCATACGTATATATAAAATAAGCGCAAAGCCGCGGCGAAATATCGCCGCGGCCGTTTTTTATCAACTTTCTTTTATCCCCGTTTTAAACAACGTTTTGCTCTGCGTCCGCACACCGTCCCCGCGGCAATTTGCGGCGGAACAGCACCGTTCCCGCAAAACCGCGCACGATGCGGTCGGGCACAGAGGTTGGAAAATCATTCGCCGCGCGCGCCCAATTTTTCAACACATGAGCGTTTCACCTCTTCCGTAATGCCGGCATCGGGATCGGTGAGAACCAAGCGGTCGGGCGGAAATTTCGAACCGTAAAACTGTTGATCGTCGAGAGCGATGAAACATTCGAATTGCGAGTGCCTTTTCAGATACAGCATAATTTCGTCGCCGCGCTCGTCGCGCAACGGGGTGCAGCCAAAAAAATCTTCTTTGCGTATGCCGAATTTTTTGAACTGCGAAAACATCACCCGAATGCTATCCTTGAACAGCCTCTACGAACTCGACAAAACCAACTTGCAGCCGGTAACGTCGAGAATCTCTTTCAAACGGCGGCAGCTCCCCTCGCCGAATATTTCCTCCGCATTCGGGTTTCGGGAACCGCTCAACGAAACGACCCCGTCGATATCCAAAAATATATCTTTCATGCCTTTATTTCAGCGTGAGCGGATAAGATTCGCTCCGCCGTTCCCAAACGCGCAACAGGCTGTCGGTATCGAACGTCTTTAAGGTATAGTACCCCAAACATTTTGCCTTGTACATATTCCCCGTATCATCCGGATCTTTTTGGAACGTAAGCCGGTCGGCAAAAGTAATTTCCCTGCCCGCCAAAAATTCCGCGCGGATTTTGGCTCTGTTATCGCCTACATACTTTTCTTCGATTATTTCCCCGTCTCCGACCATGCTGTTGATCCACAAATCCCCGCCCATTCCGTGCGGTTCTCCGTTTATGGAAACGATCCAGGCTATTCCCTTCCCGCCGAATTGCGCGAGATCCAAAGTTGAGCGCATGTACTGTTTGTACTGTTTATGGAAAATTTTGTTGATCAAATCGGCATAACTCCTGCCTTCCCATACCTGCCCCAACTTGAAAACGGTTTTTCCGCCCGCGGAGTATTGCGGCACGAAAACGCTTTTATCGCCCGCTGAATTTTGCGGTGCGGCAACGGATTTTTTACAGTTTTTATCGATTTCCAAAAGCAGCGAATCCGTATCGGGCGAATGCAGGTCTGTACGCAGCAGGCAAACTTCGTTCAGGCCCTCTTTTTTATAGAGGCAAACCTCCCCTTTCGCCGCGTCCGCCACCAAAAACAGCGCCGTAGGACTGCCGTTCCGCTTTACAGCCGCAATTACGTCGTTGATTTGCAGCAACCCGTACTCATCGCCGTTTTCATGCAGCGTTTCTTCAAACTCACCCCAAAAAATATGTTTTTTACCGTTCATTTTTCTTTTCTCCGTATCTATTTGATTTCCTGTACATTGTAGCCGAGTTCTTTGGCGCGGCTCAAAAAGCGGGGAATGTTGAGCACGCCCCATTGATTGCAGACGTAAGCCTCCCCGTCCGTCAAAGAAATCTTCTCATCTTCCGCCGTAAAAAAGCGGACTTGATAATCCTGCCTCTCCCTCGCCGTTTCCACCCTCTCCACGACGCCGAGCGAACCTTGCAGCGAGGGATGAAACACCTCCGACAATTCCCGAAAAGACACCCTGTGCCTTTCGGCGTAATCTTTTACGACCGCCAAAACCAACCTGTTCTTGGAATACACCGCCCCGCGAAAGAGGTATCTGGTGGTATCCCGCCGTTTCGGTTCCCCGCCCGCATTCGCGGCCTTCGGCGGAAAAACGGGACATTCGGGCGCATTCGGCGCCGTATTTTTTTGCAACCTTTCCAAATCCGACCGCAAATTCTCCACTTGCTTTTCCAGCCGCTGGATTCTTGTAAGCATTTCTAAAATGATACTCGCATTGTCCATTTTTCACCTCCTGCAGCCATTATACAGGAAAGCAATGCCGCCGTCAAGCGTTTTGAGGCTGTTTTTATTATTTTTCTTGCAATATCTATAAATATCTAATAATATCAAAATGATATTTTTGTAAAAACTTGCTTTTTCAAAAGATCACTTTACACATAAACAGAATTATCACCGAGATCACTGCCGTATCGTTTTGGCGGAATGCACGGCAAACGAACCGAAACGACAGCGCGCACGGTTTTACCGTGCGCGCTGTCGTTTTATAAAATTTCAACTGCCGCTTGAATCATGCGGCCGCGGTTTGCCGCAAACGCGCCTCGCGGTCAGCGGCGCAGAAGGCTCTCCACGAGGCACTCGCGCACGGGAAGCTGCGGATACTCGGCGGTAAGTTCGTTCTCCTCCCCGCAGCAAAGCAGGTATTTTTCCCCGCCCGCCTGCACGGTGAGAACGCCTTTTTCTTGGTCAAAACCGACAAGCGACGCGCCTTCGGCGAGCAGTTCACTCTCCGCTTCAAACACGTTGTGCCGCCGCAGTTCTCCGTTTTCAAGCGTTACCCACGCCTCGGGCGAAAGGATATAACTGTCGATAAATTCCGTTTCCGCCCCCGAAGACGAATCGTAAATTTCGCCCGCCGCGGTATGCGCCACAGGGAATTCCGCCGAAAACGCCGCCACGCCCGAAAACATACCCATTTTATTGTCGGGGAAACTCCCCTCCCAATGCGTGAAGTCAAATTCGCCCGCAAACCCGTTGAATACGAGCAACTCGCCGTTTCGTATGCCGCCGAACCGAGGCGACATCATCCAACTCATTCCCAGGCGATTCATGCCGTCGTATATCCACAGACCGGGAATATCCACATTCGTGCCCTTTTCTACGGGTTTCCACTGCATATTTTCGTCGAGATAAAAGATGCCGCGCTCCTCTTCGGATCCATTGTAATCCGGATAGAGGCTGATCACGAATTTATAAATACGGCCGTCGCCGCCCATTCGATAGCGATCCCAAAGAGAATAATCGTTGCGGTCGGCGAGTTTGCGGTCAACGGCCAGTATATCCCCGTTCACGGTTTCGCTCTTTACCGGCCCGAACGGAGCGTAATCGATGAGAAAATGCCCGTATTTATCTTTGAGAACGGTGTACGGCGACATTTCCCCCGTTTCGATCTTTTCCAGCACGAGTTGCCCCTTTTCTATGCGGACATCGTAAAACTCGCCCGAATTTAATTGCAGCACACCGTTTTCTACCGATTGTATGTAACAGGGCTTCGGCAGATATTCGCCCAAATCGTAAACAGCGCCCGTCGCATTGTCGAGCACATACGAACGGTTGAGATCGTCGATCCAATAATTGAAAACCTCGTAATAGTGGTCTCCCGTATAAGTGCGGCAGGGCACATAGCCGGTGTACTCATCCTCTTCCAGCGTGTAAGCGACGCGCGCAAAATAATGGCGGCCGTCGCCGCGCGGCTGAACACTCGCACTGCCCTGCGACGAAACGATCTCCAGCGGCGTTACCGTTGTAAAATACTTCGACGAATCGGGCGGCACGATGCCGGCGGCAAAGAACGTGAGTCCCTGTGCCGAATAAAGTTTCGTGATCTGCGCGTTTTCGCCGGAAAGCGTGATTTTTTCTTCCCCGATCGAAAACTCCACTTCGCTGTATACGCCCCGCCCGTCTTTCAGCACGAATTCGGCGTTTTCCACAAATTCGGCATCGGGCGTTTCCTCGTTTTGCGGCGCGGCCGACGCGAAAGACAGCGTTCGCGCACCGCCGCCCTGCCTGCCCTCCGCACGGGCGCGGATGCCCAGCGATTCCGCCTCGGAAATCTGCGCCGTTGCTCCCTGCAAGAGTCCCGCCGGCAACGGCTCGGCCGATGCCCCCGATGACGAAGGCCCGCTTTCCGCGCAGGCGCTGAGCGGCAGCAGCATTAAAACCGTTCCCAGAACGCACGCCAACAACTTTTTCATAGTTTTCCCCTCCCCGTTTTTCAGATGGCGGCCGAAAAATGCAATTTTCGGGCCTTTTCAGGTACCATTATAATATACTCCCTACCCCGCGGATGTCAAGTACTTTTCAAACTTTTACAACCCGACGGAGTATTTTTGGGATAAACACTCGGACAGCGCGGGGCGAGAGCGGTTTGAAAAACGCTTTCCCGCCCATGCGGGGGGCGCCGGGCGCATTTTTCGGAGAACACCGTACCCGCAGAAAACGTTTGCGCCATTCCCGTCCGTACTTTCTGTAATCGAAAAGGGCGGCAGCCGGAAAACTCCGGCTGCCGCCCCTCGCTCTTTGCAAAACATAACATTCCGTTTATTCGCCGCGCGTTTTCAACAGGAGCGTTACGATTTCGAAAGGCCGCAGAGATATTTCCACCGCATTGTCTTTCACTTCCAGCTCTTCGGCGGGGTTTTCCATCAGATCGGTAACAGAGGCGCCGCACACGTTGAATCCGAAACGGATACGCGCCTTTGTACGGCGGTTGAGCGCCTCGTACATACGCACGACGATCGCATCCGACTGTTCCGCCTGTTTGACCGTTTCCACGATCACGCCGCCGTTATCGCAGGATACGAGCGAATAAGCCTCGGGGAGATCGCCCTTTGCATTTCCGGCAAAGGCGAATGCGCGCATGGGATTGTTGAGGGAGAACGCCGCCTGCACGGTATCCGGAGCGCCCGCGTCGCCGTGGGCATAGATCGAATACGTGAACGTATGCCTGGTTTTGTCGCAGTTCGGATCGGGAAACGTAGGGCAGCGCAGCAGCGTGAGGCGCATGGTGCCGTGCCTTACGTCGTAACCATATTTGCAGTCGTTCATAAGAGCCACGCCGAACCCGTTTTCCGAAAGATCGGCATATTTGTGCGCACAGACCTCGAATTTTGCGGCATCCCAACTGGTGTTGTCGTGCGTGTTGCGCTCAATCGTACCGAACTGGATATCGAACGACGCCTTTTCGGCATTGATATCCAACGGAAACGCCGCTTTGAGCACGACGTGTTCGGTGTTCCACTCGGCAGAGGTCACAAAATCCAGCCGGCGGGTGCGTTCATAGAGCAAGATCGTCTGCTCGATCTCGCTCCCCAAAAACTTTCTGCGGATCCGCAGCCCTTTCGCCGCACCGAGATCGACCGCTTCGGCGCTTTCCACCGAATCGATCTCCCAACATTTTTCTTTGTAATCGGGGCGCAGCTCCCACGCGTCGTATTCGAGCGGATCGTCCTCAAACACGAGCAGCGCATTTCCCTTTTCGCCCTCTTTGAGCAATTCGCGCCCGAACGTTTTGCTGTACAGGCTCGCGATGCGGAACTTTTCGTCGAACTCCACGCGGTAGCAGTCGTTTTCCAGAACGCGCGCTGCCAGATCGACGCGCACGCGGCTCTCTTTGTTTTCCGGCAGCGGAACGACGCGGTACCCCTTGGCGGGAATACCGGAAACGGAATACAGCCGGCCGCCGAACTCCACTTCCCCTTCGCCTTCAAACGAATTGGGGTTGACGACAAGCAAGCCCTTTTTGCCCTTGACGCGCGCCAATACCGAATTCAGCACGGGAGCGGAAAGCTCGCGCGCCGTTTCCGCCAGGCGGGCATAATCTTTTGCACAGTCGCGGTACACCTCGCCGATGGATGAACCGGGTATGACATCGTGGAACTGGTTGGTGAGAATGATCTTCCATGCTTCGTCGAGCCGTTCTTTGGGATATTTTGTGCCGAGAATTTCCCTTCCGAAAACAGACAGAGCCTCGATTCCGAGGTACGCATATTCGTTTTTGCGGTTGTTGCGCTTGTTCGCCGCCTGGCTGGTGTAGGTGCCGCGGTGGAATTCGAGGTACAGTTCGCCCGCCCAGACCGGCAGCCTGCCGCGCTCCTCCGCCTGCGAAAAGATGCGCCGCAGAAAATCTGCCGCAAACCCGAATTCCGCCGTCGGACAGCCGGGAATGCCGTGCGCCATGCGCTTGATCTGCTCGATAAAGCCGGGCGTGGGGCCGCCGCCCCCGTCGCCGTAGCCGTAGGTGAGAATGGATTCGTCGCAAAGCTCCTTCTGCTGAAAACGGTTCCACGAACCGGCCACCTGCGAGGGCGAACCCATGCCCACATACGTCGTATAATTCGCGGGCGGCTGCCCCTTGACCATATCCTGCGCGGTGAGGAAATACGTTTTGATCTCGGTGCCGTCGATGCCCTTCCACAGGAACATATCGTAAGGCATCTTGTTCGTATCGTTCCAGCTGATCTTGGAGGTCACGAACCACTCCACGCCGCTCTTTCTGAGTATCTGCGGCATGGCGGCGCTGTACCCGAACACGTCTGGCTGCCACACCGTTTTCGTGTCGATTCCGAACTCGCGTTTGAAAAAGTTTTTGCCGACGAGGATCTGGCGGACGAGGCTTTCGCCGCTGATCAGGTTGCAGTCTGCCTCCACCCACATCGAGCCTTCCACTTCCCAACGGCCGGCCTTTACGGCCTTTTTGATGTTCTCGTAGAGGGCGGGCGCCTCCTCTTTGACGATATCGTACAGAATCGCCTGCGACGACATGAATTTATATTCGGGGTATTCGCGCATCAGTTCGATGACGGTGGAAAAAGAGCGCTGCGCCTTTTCGCGCGTTTGCGCGAGCGTCCAAAGCCAGGCAATGTCGATATGCGTGTGCCCGATGCAGGTCACCGAAGGTTTGCCCTGCGCGCATACTTCGGCATAGAACGCGTCCATGTATTCCGATGCCTTTTGCAGGCTTTCGCGGTAAAACCCGGAGCGGATATCGCGCAGATCCAAAAGTTTTGCCGCACCCTGCAGCGCACGCAGCACGTCGCAGTATTCTTTTGTATTTTCCTCGGAATACGCCAGCACCTCGTAGGGAACTTTCAGATCGTAGTACACTTTTTCGGCAAGCAGATCTTTGCGGATCACCTCAAACCGCATGGAAAAGTCCAGAACAGGCCGCTCCCCCGTATCGGGATCGGGCGTCGGCGAACCGGAATAGACGTATACGGTGAGCCGGAATTTCTTTTTGCCGGCATCGAGCGGGGTTTCCAGGTGATTGGTGTCAAATCCCTGCACCAACGCGCCGTCTATATAGATCATGAACTGCGGATTGAGGGCGTCTGATCCCGCGCAGCTGAGGCTGAGCCGCAGGAAAAGTTTCCCTTCCGCCGCAGAATCGGGCAGCGCCACTTCGCCGTCCAGCCACATATGCCTGTCGAACCCGCCGAAAGTATCGCCCTGGCGGAATTTTTTCCACGTCGCATCGGGTACGGGCAGCACATTGCCGCTCTTGTAACCTATTTCTTTGCAGAGCATATCGCCCACAGGGAACGTTTCCCGCACGACGGCATTTTTCAGACGTTTGAGCGCCACGGCAATCCTGTCTGTTCTGTCATTCATAAACTGCTTTCCTCTCTTTTATTTACCGGCCTTTCAGCCGGTTTGCCATTGTTATTATTCTATCACAATTTACGGGCAAAAGCTTGCATTTTTATTAAATAAACTTGCTGTTTTTTTAAATGGCTTGACGCACCGGGTGGTATACGATATAATTGTGCATATGATAGAACGTTACACATCCAGCAGGGAATTCAGCCACAACAAACTCGACGTCGATTTTCACGTCTGGAACCATAGGTACGGCCGCACCACACTGCATACGCACGACTACTGCGAAATTTTTTTGGTGACCAAAGGCCCGCTCGCCTACCTCGTCAACGGCGGGCAATACGAACTGCCGCAGAATACCCTCTCTTTCGTGCGCCCGAACGATGCGCACCAATTTCTGCTTTCAAACGCGGCCGAACAGCAGCACCTGAACATCGCCGCCCGGCCGGAAACGATGCAGAAATTGTGCGATTTTCTTAACCCTCTGCTGTTCGACAGGCTGATGCAGAGCGACAGCGCCGTATTCGTTCACGTCGACGACTCCGATTTTGCCAATCTGCAATACCTCGCGGGGCGCATCAACATATGCGATACATTGAACGATACCGCCTACGCGGCGGAACTTTCGACGCTGCTTTTTAACGCGCTGTCTTTATTCAACCGCTATCTTACGTCGCCCGAAGGGACTTATCCGGCCTGGCTGGAAACACTGCTTTCAAAACTGCACTCGCCCGCCTGGATGGGACACAGCATCGCCGACCTTTACGAAGAGAGCAACTATTCGCCGCCCATGCTGATCGCCGCCTTCAAAAAATATCTCGGCGTTACGCCCGTGCAGTACATCACAAAACTGAGAATCGTGCACGCGTGCAACCTGCTGAAGAACAGCGATTACTCCACGCTGGCGATCTCCTCGCTCATCGGGTACGATTCGCTCAGCCACTTTAACCATGTTTTCAAAACGTATATGGGCGTTACGCCCGGCCAGTACCGCAAAGCATACCGCTCCGGACGCGGCCTTTAAAGCTCCGGCATACAGAAATTCTGTTTCTGCGCCATCGCCGCCGCGCGTGGTTCAGCCGCTTCCGCATCACAAAAAAAGGACTGCCTGTTGGCAGTCCTTAATGATTACCGATAAAAACGGTTGCGGTTCAGATTGTACGCATTTTGCGCAGAGCGATATACAGCCGAAACCCCGGAGGGGTCCCCTCGGCTGAGCGTCGCGGGCGCCGCCCGCTCGCATGAACCGACGCGCGGGCTGGCTTACAACTTTTATATCATACATCCGTTTCGCGCGTGGTTCAACCGCTTCCACGCCACAAAAAAGGACTACCTGTTGGCAGTCCTTTTTTGTGGCGCAGAGAGAGGGATTTGAACCCTCGGTACCCTTGCGAGGTACACACGATTTCCAGTCGTGCTCCTTAGGCCGC
>CALVHW010000062.1 GCA_944328905.1 uncultured Clostridia bacterium
GCTTACCGGAAGATGCGAACTTCGCCACCGAGCCGGTAGGGGTGGATTTGGAAGCCTGGCCGCCCGTGTTGGAATACACTTCGGTGTCGAGCACGAGCACGTTGACGTCTTCGTTCTGCGCGAGAACGTGGTCGAGGCCGCCGTAACCGATGTCGTATGCCCAGCCGTCGCCGCCGAAGATCCAAACGGATTTCTTCACCAGGCAGTCTTTGGCTTTGAGAACTTCTTTGCACAGCGCATCGGCGTCGCAGCCGCAGTCTTTGCAGCCTTCCACGGCCTTGATAAGTTTCTCCGCCGCAGCCTTGCTGCCCTCGGCGTCTTCCATGTTGGCCAGCCATTCTTCGCACGCCTCTTTGCCTTCGGCGTAGTCCGCCCACTTTTCGGCGAGCGCTTTCACTTCGTCGGCAAGTTTATGCCTGCGCGTGCTGTACGCGAGGTTCATGCCGTAACCGAACTCGGCGTTGTCCTCGAACAGGCTGTTCGCCCATGCAGGGCCGTGGCCGTCTTTGTTCAGCGTGTAGGGGCAGGTAGGGGAAGAACCGCCGTAAATGGAGGAGCAGCCCGTCGCGTTGGCGACGACCATGCGGTCGCCGAACATCTGCGTGACCACTTTCACGTAAGGTGTTTCGCCGCAGCCTGCGCACGCGCCCGAGAACTCGAACAGCGGCTGGTTGAACTGGCTGCCTTTCACCGAAGTCCTCTTGATGGAAGAGGTATCCGCCTGCTTGACTTCCTGCGCATAGTTCCAGTTTTTGGCGTCCGCGTCGGCCACTTCTTCCAGCGGCACCATCACGAGCGCCTTGTTGCCCTTCATGCCGGGGCAGACGTTCGCGCACACGCCGCAGCCCATGCAGTCCAGAGGGGAAACCTGCATACGGAACTGCGTGCCTTTCAGGCCGGTCGTGGGTTTGGTCACGAACGTATCCGGCTTTTCCGTCGCGTCGTCGATGACTACGGGGCGGATGCAGGCGTGCGGGCAGACGAACGAGCACTGGTTGCACTGGATGCAGTTTTCCGGTACCCACTTCGGCACTTTAACGGCAACGCCGCGCTTTTCGAACTTGGTCGTACCTACGGGCACGGAGCCGTCGGCATTGAAGGCGGAGGTGGGCAGTTTGTCGCCTTCGAGCACGAGGATCGGGTGTACGACATCCTTGAAATACTCGTTGTCGGCAACGGCGGCCATCGGCGCGCCTTCGGTCGCTTTCGCCCAGCTTGCGGGATAATTCACTTCGACCAGGCCGCTCTTTGCGGAGTCGATGGCGGCGTAGTTCATGTTTACGACCGCGTCGCCCTTGCGGGAGAACTTCTTGTAAACGGCTTTTTTCATGTAGTCGGCCGCATCCGCGTAGGGCATGATGTTGTCGTTGATGTAGAAGAAAGCAGACTGCATGATCGTGCTCGTTTTGCCGTTCAGGCCGATGTCGGACGCGATCTTGATGCCGTCGATGTTGTAGAATTTGAGGTGCTTTTTCGCGATCTGCTGTTTGACCTTCGCGGGCAGGTTCTTTTCCAGCTCTTCCAGGGTGTTCCAGGGGGAGTTCAAAAGGAACTTGCCGCCTTCCTTGATGTCGGAAAGCATATCGTAACGGGTGATGTACGAAGGGTTGTGGCAGGCCACGAAGTCAGCGCTGTCGATGAGGTAGGAAGACTGAATGGGCGTCTTGCCGAAGCGCAGGTGCGAAACGGTGATGCCGCCCGATTTTTTGGAGTCGTAGAAGAAGTAAGCCTGCGCGTACATATCGGTGTGGTCGCCGATGATCTTGATGGAATCTTTGTTCGCGCCGACGGTGCCGTCTGAGCCGAGGCCGTAGAACTTGCACGAGATCGCGCCTTCGGGAGCGGCGTCGTATTTTTCCGAGAAGTCGAGCGAGGTGTTCGTCAGATCGTCGTAGATACCCACGGTGAAGTGGTTCTTCGGCTGTTTCTGCTCGAGGTTCTTGTACACCGCATAGCACATGGAGGGGTTGAACTCTTTCGAGCCGAGGCCGTAGCGTCCGCCCACCACTTTGATCTTGTTCATGCCCTTTTCGAAGAGCGCGGAGCACACGTCGAGGTAGAGGGGCTCGCCCAGCGAGCCGGGTTCCTTCGTGCGGTCGAGCACGGCGATCTTCTTGCAGGTCTTGGGCAGTGCCGCCACGAAAGCGTCCGCCACGAACGGGCGGTACAGGCGCACTTTCACGAGGCCGACCTTGTGGCCCTCTTTGTTCATGCGGTTGATGGTCTCTTCCATCGCATCCGCGCCGCTGCCCATGATCACGACCACGTTTTCCGCGTCGGGCGCGCCGCAGTAGTCGAACAGGTGATAACTTCTGCCCGTGAGCGCGGAAACCTTGTCCATCATCTCCTGCACGACGGCGGGGGTGGCGAGGTAGTACTTGTTCGCCGTTTCACGGTTCTGGAAGTATGTATCGCCGTTCTGGGCGGTACCTTTCTGAATGGGATGTTCGGGGTTGAGCGCGCGCGAACGGAAATCGTCGATGTCCGCCAGCAGTCCGTTGTCTTCCACGAGCTTTTTCATTTCGTCGTAGTCGATGACGTCGATCTTGGAAACCTCGTGCGAGGTACGGAAACCGTCGAAGAAGTGCAGGAAAGGCACCTTGGCGCGCAGGGTAGACAGGTGCGCCACGAGCGCGAGATCCATGACCTCCTGCACCGAGCAGGAAGCGAGCATGGCAAAGCCCGTCTGGCGGCAGGCCATCACGTCCTGATGGTCGCCGAAGATGTTCAGCGAATGCGCCGCGATCGCGCGGGCGGAAACGTGGAACACCGTGGGCAGCAGCTCACCCGCGATCTTGTACATATTGGGGATCATGAGCAGCAGGCCCTGGCTGGCCGTGTAGGTGGTGGTCAGCGCGCCGGCGGAAAGGGAGCCGTGCACGGCGCCGGCGGCGCCGCCCTCGCTCTGCATCTCGGCAAGGCGGAGCTTCTGGCCGAACATATTCACGCGTCCGGCGGTCGCCCATTCGTCTGCAACTTCCGCCATCGGGGAGGAAGGGGTGATCGGGTAGATCGCCGCTACTTCCGAGAAGGCATAGGCGACGTGGCTGGCGGCGGTATTGCCGTCGATCGTCATCTTCTTCATAGAAAAATAACCTCCGAATAACTTTTTCGATGTGTCATAAAAAATAACCTTCCGGTTACCACAATTATTATAATGATTTTGCGCACAATAGTCAAACCAAATGCGTGAAAAAAGTTAAATATTTATAGGATTCCGGTGAAAATCGCCATAGGCGCGTCAAAATCGTTGTTAAAAATTCCCGCTTTTGCTATAATATAAAAACTATGGAAGCAGTCCGTTTCGAAAACACAAAATTTTCATACCGCGACGACGGAAAAGATCCCGCCGTGAACGGCGTTTCGCTCGCCATCGAAGAGGGCGAATTCGTCGCCGTGCTCGGCCGCAACGGCAGCGGAAAATCCACGCTGGCGAAACTCGTCAACGCGCTGCTCGTGCCCTCGTCGGGCAAAGTTTTCGTGTGCGGAATGGACACTTCCGACGAAAAACTGGCTTTCGAGATACGCAAGAGCGCGGGCATGGTCTTTCAGAATCCGGACAACCAGACGGTCGCCTCCATCGTGGAGGACGACGTGGCGTTCGGCCCCGAAAACATCGGCCTGCCGCGCGAGGAGATCGGCCGGCGCATCGAATTCGCGCTGGACGCCGTGGGTATGCAGGCATTCCGCCATTCCGCGCCCGCGCGCCTTTCGGGCGGGCAGAAACAGCGCATCGCCATCGCCGGCGTGCTCGCCATTCTCCCCAAAATCATGATTTTAGACGAATCCACCGCCATGCTCGATCCCAAGGGGCGGCGCGAGGTGATGGAAGTTATCAAAAAGCTCAACCGCGAGCGGGGGATGACGGTCATCCTCATCACGCACTTCATGGACGAGGCGTTGCAAGCGGACAGGGCGATCGTGATGCACCGCGGCGAGGCGGTGATGGACGGCGCGCCCGAAGAAATTTTCGCGCGCAGCGACGAACTGGAAATGTACAATCTTACCCTTCCGCGGGCGGCGTACGTCTGCAAAAAACTGCAGGATGCGGGCATGCCCGTAAAGAACGCGTTCACGGCGGAAGAACTGGCGGAGGCGATATGCGCATCGTTGCAAAGGGGCTGACCTATACTTACAATCCCAAATCCCCGTTCGCCTCGCAGGCGCTCAAAGGCGTCGATCTCACCATCGAAGAGGGGGAGTTTTTCGGCATCATCGGGCACACGGGCAGCGGCAAATCGACCTTCGTGCAGCACCTGAACGCGCTCATCAAGTGCACGGGCGGGTACCTCAAAGTGGGGTATTACGACCTGGCAGATAAAAAGTGCGATTTTCTGGAACTGCGCAGCAAGGTCGGCATGGTGTTCCAATATCCCGAATACCAGCTGTTCGCCGAAACGGTGGCCAAAGACGTGGAGTTCGGCCTGAAAAATTTCCGCAAAGACATGGACGAAAAACAGCGCGCGCAGGCGGTGCGCGAGGCGCTGGAAACGGTGGGGCTGGACTATGCCCGCATCAAAGACGAATCGCCGTTCGAACTTTCGGGCGGGCAAAAGCGCCGCGTCGCCATTGCGGGCGTCATCGTCACCAAGCCCGAAGTACTCATTTTAGACGAGCCCGCCGCGGGGCTGGATCCGCTCGGCAAAAAAGAGCTGATGGAACTTCTGCATTCCATTCACGGCGGCTGGTGCAAGACCATCGTCATCGTGTCGCACGATATGGACGAGATCGCCGAAAACTGCACGCACGCCGCGGTGTTTTCGGAGGGAAAGGTCGTGCTCACGGGTACGCCGCCGGAGATTTTCGCGCAGTCGGAAACTTTGTTTTCTCTGGGGCTGGACGTACCCACCACGGCGCGGTGCGCGCTGCTTTTGAGGGAACGCGGCATCGAAATCGATACCGACTTCACCTGCGACGACTTCGCGGAAAAGGTGCTCGCACAGTGGCGTGCGGCGGGCATGCCCGGCAAAACCGGCGCCGGTCAGGTTGCCGAACGTACAACTTCCGGCACCGAAAGCGATATAAACCGGGAACAGGCGGGAGGTGACGGCGATGCTGAATGACGTTACCTTCGGGCAATACTATCCCGCAAAATCCTTTGTCCACAGCATGGATCCGCGCGCCAAAATCGTGTTCGTGATCGCCTACATCGTGGCGGTGTTTCTGGCGGGCAACTTTTTCGGGCTGGCGGCGGTCACGCTGTTTCTGGTGATCATCGTGGCGGCGTCGCGCGTGCCCTTCGGCAGGGTGCTGCGCTCGGTCAAGATGATTTTGTTCCTCATCATCTTTACGGCGATCCTGAACCTGTTCTTTTACTCTTCGGACGTCGATCATCTCATCTGGCAGTGGGGCATCATCGCCATTTCGTGGGAAGCGATCATCAACATGGTTTTCCTCGCCATGCGCCTGTTCCTTTTGGTGATGGGAACATCCGTCCTCACACTCACCACCACGCCCGTCGCCTTGACGGACGGCATCGAAAGTTTGCTCAAACCGCTCAAATACATCAAATTCCCCGTGCACGAACTGGCGCTGATCATGAGCATCGCGCTGCGGTTCATCCCCACGCTGACGGACGAAACCAACCGCATCATCTCCGCGCAGAAGGCGCGCGGCGCAGACTTTGAAACGGGCGGGCTGATCAGGCGCGCCAAAGCGATGATCCCCGTGCTCGTGCCGCTGCTCGTTTCCGCGTTCCGCCGCGCCGAAGATCTCGGCGACGCGATGGACGCCCGCTGTTACAGCGGCGCCAAGGGCAGAACCAAATACAAAAAACTCACGTTTACCTGGCGCGACCTCGTCGGCCTGCTGCTGTTTGCGGCGCTCATTGCGGGCGTAGTGCTGCTGAATATGTATTTCGGCGGCAAGTTCGCCGTGTTCGACTGGATCGCCGGCAACTTCTTCGTCGGGTAATTTGTCGCAAAAACAAACGGACGTATAGGCAAAACGGGTACAAAACCATGAACATCGCGCTGAAAATCGCTTACGACGGCACCGAACTTTCGGGCTGGCAGATACAAACAAACGGCAGAACGGCGCAGGGGGAGATCGAGCGCGCATTAGAGAGCGCGTTCGGCGCGTGGGCGCGCGTAACGGGCAGCGGCCGCACCGATGCGGGCGTGCACGCGGCAGGGCAGGTTTGCAACTTCGCCCTTGCGGACGGCATCAAAATTTCGCCCGAGCGCATCGCCGACGCGCTGAATACCTTTCTCCCGCCCGACGTCCGGGTGCTGGAAAGCGCCGCCGCGCCCGAAGAATTCGACGCCTGCCGCTCGGCAAAGAAAAAGACTTACCGCTATTCCGTCTACTTTTCGCGGCGGGAAAACCCGCTGCTCGAACGGTACGCGGTGCGCTTCGGGGATTCCCCCGATTTCGCGCGCATGGCCGAATGCGCGCGGCTGTTGGAGGGCGAGCACGACTTCGCGGCGTTCTCTTCGACCGGTTCGTCGGTGAAAACGACGGTGCGCACGGTGTATTCCGTCGAAATTTCGTCTTGGGCGGGCGAATATGCGGAAGGGGTGCTCGGCGCGCACATCGAGGTGTGCGGCAGCGGTTTTTTATATAATATGGTGCGCATCATGGCGGGGGCGCTGCTCGATTGCGGCGCGGGCAAACTGCCCCTTTCCGCCGTGGAGAAGGCTCTCTGCACGGGAGAGCGCGACCTCTTGGGCAAGACCATGCCGGCAAAGGGGCTCACGCTGCTTTCCGTCGAATACGGCTTTCCGCTGTTTATCCGTCCGCAATAAGGAGGACTTTTTATGGAATTTGTTTATATACTGGATATCATCTTTCCGTTCTGCAACCCCGCCCGGCGCGAGGCATACGGCACCGAGCCTATGCAGGTGTGGGTGGCGTTCGTCATCGCGGCGGCGGTCTATCTGGTGATTTTCGCGTTCAAGGCGGTCGGCCTGTACACGATGGCGAAAAAACGCGGCATGAAGAAAAAGCTGTGGTGCGCCTTTGTACCGTTTGCCAGCACTTACCTGATCGGCGAATTGGCGGGGGAAATGCGGTTGGGCAAAGCCAGGGTGAAGCATCTCGGGCTGATCGCGGCCGCCGTCGAACTGCTTGCCTGCGCCGTCGCGCTCATGCAAGTGATTCCCTCCGCCTACGCTTTCGCCACGGGCATGTACACGATCACTTCCAGCCAGGTCGGCGAAATCGTGTATTACGGTTGGGAGTTTTCTCTCGATTTTCCGTACGCGGTCGTGCGCATGGCGGACGTCGCGTATATCATGAATTACATCTTTATGATCCTCAACACCGTCGCGCAGGTGTTCCTGCTCATCGCTTTCTATCGCGCCTATGCGCCGGCATCGTATATCTGGATGGTCATTCTCGGCGTCATCGTCGCCGTGGCGAATGCCTTCCTGATCTTTGCTTTCCGCGGCCGCAAACCCGTCGATTACGATAAATTCATGGCGGCGCGCGCCGAGCGCTACCGCCGGATGCAGCAGTCGCAGTACGGCCCGTACGGCAACCCGTACGGAGGCAATCCCTATGGGGGAAATCCCTACGGCGGCAACCCGTATGGCGGAAATCAGGGCGGCGGCGCTGCACCCGGTGCGCCGGCCGATCCCTTCGGCGAATACCCGTCAGACAGGGATCCCTTCGAAGAATATTCGCACGGCGGTAATTCCCAGGGGCAGAACGGCGGAACCCCGCAGGGGCAGAGCGGCGAAAATAAGAGCGATACGGGCAGTAAACCGCCCGAAGATCCTTTTTCGTAATAAGGGAGCGCGCCGTGCGGCGCGCTCTTTTATACGGGAGAATGCGGGTTTTTCGTACAAAAGTTGACAGTTTTTTCCGTATATGCTATAATTACAAAAAAGGAGGACGCGCGGATGTTCGGAGATACCATCGCGGCCATATCCACGCCGCCCGGCAGGGGCGGGGTGGCCATAATCCGCCTTTCGGGCGAGGGAGCGCTGGCGGCGGCGCAAAAGATGTTTGCGCCCGCGGGCAAAACGCCCGTCGCAAAATTTTCGCCCTATCGTATGTACCCGGGCGAGATCGACTGCGGCACATTCAAAGATTTCGGGCTGTGCGTGTATTTCCGCGCCCCGCACTCGTTTACGGGGGAAGACGTGGTGGAGTTTCACTGCCACGGCGGCACGGGCATCGCGCGCGGCGTTTTGCAAAGCGCTGTGCGGGCGGGCTGCCGGCTGGCGGAGCGGGGCGAATATACCAAGCGCGCCTTTTTAAACGGAAAACTTTCCCTCTCTTCCGCCGAGGGACTGGTCGACATGATCAACGGCGAGAGCGAGGCGGAGGTGCGCGCCGGGTATATGCTGTATGCCGAGCGGCTGAGCGGCGAGGCGGTGCGTTTGCAGGATCAACTCACCGAAATTCTGGCGGGCATCGATGCGGACATCGACTTCCCCGAAGAGGATATCGAGCACACCGATCTTGCCAATGTGCGCGGCGACCTGCAAGCCATGGCAGAGCGGCTGGATGCGCTGCTTTCCACCTACCGTACCGGCAAAAAGGTGAAGGAGGGGGTATCCGTCGTGCTGGCGGGACGGCCGAACACGGGCAAAAGTTCGGTGCTCAACGCGCTGCTCGGCGCCGATAAGGCCATCGTATCCTCCGCGCCCGGTACCACGCGCGACGTGGTGGAAGGCTCCGTCGAAATAAACGGCGTGCGGTTCGATCTCTACGATACCGCCGGCATCCGCGAGAGCGAAGAGGAGGCGGAAAGCATCGGCATCGGCAGGGCAAAGCAGCTCATTGAGGGCGCCGACCTCGTACTGTTCATCCTCGACGCATCCGCAAAAATGAGCGAAGAGGACCGCGCCGTGTACGATGCGGTCAGAGAGAAGCAAAAGATCGTCGTCTACAACAAAACCGACCTTGCCAATGCGGGTGAAAGCGAAGTGCCCGCCGACATTCGCATCTCCGCCAAAACGGGCGAAAATGTTCCCGATTTGAAGCGACGTATGTTCGAAATGTGTATGCAGGGCTACAATGCGGACGCGCAGTTTCTCATCGAAGAGCGCCATTTTGCGGCGCTTTCGCGCGCGCGGGGTGAGATCGGCGAGGCGGTTTCGCTGTGCGGAAACGTGCCGCTCGACCTGCTCGGCGTGCATCTGCGCGCGGCGTGGGAAGCGCTCGGCGAGATCAGCGGCGAAACGGAGAGCGAGCGCGTGATCGACGAAATATTTGCAAAATTCTGCGTGGGCAAGTGAGCGCGGCACGCTTTGAATGCGGCAAGCCGGGCGCGTTCCGGTTGTGGTACAGGAGCAAGAATCCAAAGCCGCGGTCGACCGCGCTCCCCAGCCGTATCGGCGCGCGGGGACAGTGCCGGCACGAAAATCCAAAGCCGCAGCCGGCCGTGCCCCAAGCCGTATCGGTGCGCGGGGACAGCGCGGGTGCGAAAATCCAAAGAGGAGTGAATTATGGTCAATCTTGAACTTTACAGAGTCTTTTACACGGTCGCAAAATGCGGGAGCCTTACGCGCGCGGCAGACGAACTGTTCATCAGCCAACCCGCCGTTTCGCAGGCGATCAAACAACTTGAAGGGCAGTTGGGCACCACGCTGTTCAACCGCACGCACCGCGGCATGGAGCTTTCCGAGCAGGGCGGCAAACAGATCTTCGACATCGTAGAAAAGGCGCTCGCCGAACTGGATTCCGCCGAAAACAGGCTCAAAGAGATTCACACAAAAGCGACGGGCACCATCCGCATCAGCGCCTCGGATACCATCTTTTCGTACGTTCTCATCGATAAGATCGCCGAATACCACGAAAAATACCCCGAAGTAAAACTCAACCTCATCAACTGCACCACCACCGAAACGATCGAACTCCTCAAAAACAACAAGTGCGACATCGCGTTCGTCAACCTTCCCATCGACGACAAAGATTTCACGCTCACGAGCGTAGTGATGCCGCTGCACGATACGTTCGTGGCGAACAAGCGTTTCGCGCCGCTGGCCGAATACGTGCAGCCGCTCAAAACCATGCACGACTACCCGCTGTTGATGCTCGACCAAAGCACCGTCACGCGCAAGGCGATCATACAGTTTTCCCATTCCATCGGCGTGCACCTGCACCCGGAAATCGAGTGCGGCAGCCTGGAACTGATGATCCAACTCGCCAAAAACGGCGTGGGAATCGCCTGCGTGCCCAAAGAATACGTGCGCCGCGAACTGGGCGAAGACAAAACGCTGTTCGAGATCAGAACGGAGCCGCCGCTGCCCGCGCGTTCGTCGACCTTCTCAACGCCGAAATGGAGGGGCTCATA
>CALVHW010000063.1 GCA_944328905.1 uncultured Clostridia bacterium
CTATAATATAAATAGCAAAGCAAAACAGGAGGCAAAGCGTATGGCAAAGTATGTTTGCAGCGTCTGCGGCTACGAGTACGACGAAGCAACCGGCGATCCCGATAACGGCATTGCTCCCGGCACCAAGTGGGAAGACATTCCCGACGATTTCACCTGCCCGCTGTGCGGCGTAGGCAAAGACCAGTTCGAACAGGAATAAGTCCCGAAAGGGGCGCAAAAAGCTCTGCGGCGGCGCGGGGCTTTTTTGCGGTATAAGCGGAGAAAATCATGATCAGCGGAGTATCCACGGCTTCTCTCTTTATGCGGGAGATGAACGAAGACGCGCTCACCGTTCTCGGCGGGCTGGGCGTAAAGAGCACGGAAATATTTTTGACAACTCTTTCCGAATACGGCGAAGATTTTGCGCGCCTTCTCGCCGCGCGCAGAGGGGAATTGCTCGTCAACTCGGTGCATCTTCTCAACACCCAGTTCGAGCCGCAGCTGTTCGGCAGTCATCCGCGCGCCAAAAAAGACGCGTTCGATATCCTGCGCCGCGCCATGGCGTCCGCGCAGATATTCGGCGCTAAATACTATACCTTTCACGGCATCACCCGCTTAAAAAAGAATTCCGTTCCGCCCGATGCCGGCAAACTGGCGGCCAATTTTAGCGAAATTTCCGCCGCCTGCGCCGAGTACGGCGTTACGCTGTGCCTGGAAAACGTACACTGGGCACTGTACAATCAGCCGGGGCTGTTCCGCGCCATCCATGCCGGCTGCCCGAACCTCCGCGCCGTGTTCGACGTAAAGCAGGCGCGCCTTTCCTGCTATCCTTACCAGATGTACATAAAGGATATGGAAGGCTGCATCTCGCACGTGCACCTTTCCGACGTCGACGAAAACGGCAAGATCTGCCTGCCGGGCAGGGGAGTGTTCGATTTCGAAGAATGTTTCCGCCGCCTCAAAGACGCGGGTTTCGACGGTGCCGCGCTCATCGAGGTGTACGCGGGCGACTACGGCGATTACGCCGAACTCAAACGCTCGTGCGACTATCTCGACGAACTGATTTATAAGATAAAATAAAAAAACCGCTTTATAAGATAAAATAAAAAAAACGCCGGGCATCGCCCCGGCGGTTTTTGTTATCGCTGTTTATTTTAAATTCAGAATTTTCTTTTTCAGTTGCTGGTATTCTTCCTCGGTGATGAGTCCGTTGCAATACAGCTGCCACTGCAATTCCAGCGTAGCCGCCGCATTGTCGTACATCTGCTGGTTTTTCCGGTTTTCGAATTCCTCGGGCGTGATCAGATTCGCGTCGCGCAGTTTCTGCAGCTGCGACAGGTCTTCAAAAGGCGCCGGCTGACAAACTGTCGGGGCGGGTGCATTCTGTTTCCGCGCTTTCTGCAGGGGAATATTGTTCTGCGGGATATTGTTCTGCGGGATATTATTCTGCGGGATATTATTCTGCGGGATATTATTCTGCGGGATATTATTCTGCGGAATGTTCTGCACGGGATAGCCGTCGGCCGCATCGCCGCTCAGTTTGTGCAAAAAATGTTCCGCAACGATCAGAAACAGCGCGCTGAGGAATACCTGCAAAACCAAAGTGAGAGCCTCTAAGAAAAAGATGAACTGATCATAATAAACATCTCCGGCCCCCAGCGATTCATTGCGTTGAGAAAACGCCGCTGCCAGCGCCCAGATCAGGTTCGCAAACAGAACGAACGCCATTGCATACATTGCCATGCACAGCTGTTGGCGCGTTGCTGGTTTTTGCAGAAAAAGCTGGCAAATCGCCAGCACCGCGAACGCCGCCGCAAACACAAAGGAAAGAATCAGCAGAACCAGCATATGCGTGCGCTGTCCTTCGCTCAGCGAGCGGCCGATGGAGAGATCGGGGTAAACGCACCGCGTCAGCATACTGACGAACAGGGAAAACACTCCCATGACCAAAGAAACGAGGGCGATGCCGTACACGACGGCAGCAACAATTTTTTTCACATCCTTACTCATAATTTTATTTTAACACCGTTTCAGCATAGTGTCAATTGTTTTGTGAAAATTTTTGTTATTTTATTTCCGTTTCCGCACATCATTTTGCGCCCGCATAAAAATCCGCGCCGTCGGGGGAACTTGTCTGTAAAAAAGCGGCGGCGCACATACGCGGCGGCCGACGTTTTCGGGGCGCCTCCGTGCTTATTCGCGTTTTTCCGCCGAAAAAAACCTCCTTTTTGTGCGCCGAAGTATTGACAGACGCGCTTTTTTGCTTTATAATTAAATACGGAATCAATACGGCGAAATCGGCCGTAAACAGCGAAGTGAAACGGAGGTTTTGCTATGAATTACAGGAACAAAGACTGGAAAAACAGCATGCGGCTTACCGTCGACTATAATTATATGATGAAGAAATTCATCGGCGACGACGGGTTCAAAGACGTAGACCTTTCCGAACTGAAAGAGGCCGCCGCCGACGCGTTCGACTATGTGGCCGACCACCGCGGCACGGGCATGATGGGCTGGACGGAACTGCCGTACAACCAGAAAGAGATCGTCGAAGAGATCATCGCCACCGCCAAAGAGGTGCGCCGCAAATTCAGATATTTCGTCGTGCTCGGCATCGGCGGCAGCGCGCTCGGCCCCATCGCCGTGTTCAACGCGCTCTGCCACCTGCATTACAACGATCTCGCCCCCTCCAAGCGCAAAGGCCCCAAATTCTACGTAGAAGACAACGTCGACCCCGAGCGCATGGCGGCGCTGCTCGACGTCATCGAGCCGGAAAAAACCTGCTTCAACGTCATCACCAAATCGGGCGCCACCAGCGAAACGATGACGCAGTACCTTGTCATCAACGACATCCTCACCAAAACGCTCGGCGATAGGGCGAAAGACAACATCATCGCCACCACCGACCACGCCAAAGGCAACCTCATCAAACTCGCCAAGCAGAACGGCTACAAGACCTTCTACATTCCCGACGGCGTGGGCGGCCGCTTTTCCGAACTCTGCCCCGTGGGACTTCTTCCCGCGGCGGTGCTGGGGCTGGACATCAAGGCGATGCTCGCGGGCGCCGCGTATATGGACGGCATCTGCAACAAACCTTCCATCGCCAAAAACCCCGCGCTCGCCTGTGCGGTGCTGCAATATGCGGCGATGAAGCGCGGCAAAAACGTGGGCGTGATGATGCCGTATGCCGACAGCCTCAAACTGATGGCAGACTGGTACTGCCAGCTGTGGGCGGAGAGCCTGGGCAAAAACGTCACGCTGGACGGCAAACCCTGCAACGTGGGGCAGACGCCCGTCAAATCGCTGGGCGTCACCGACCAGCACTCGCAGGTGCAGCTGTACACCGAGGGCCCGTTCGATAAAGTCGTCACCTTCCTCTCCGTGCAAAACTACCGCACCACGGTGGAGATCCCGCACGGCTGCGAAGACATTCCCGACGTATCTTTCCTCGGCGGCCACACGATGAACGAACTGATCGCGGCGGAAAACAAGGCCACGGCATACGCGCTGGCCAAGGCGGGCCGCCAGAACTACACCATCTGGCTGCCGGAGGTCAACGAGTTCACGCTGGGCGAACTGATGTATCTGTTCGAATTGCAGACGGCGTATGCCGGCGCGATGTTCAATATCGACACCTTCAACCAGCCGGGCGTAGAGGCGGGCAAACAGGCCACCTACGCGCTGCTCGGCAAACACGGGTACGAAGCGAAGCGCGAGGAACTGGATTCCGCGCCCGCCGCCGAAGAAAAATACATCGTATAATCACCGGCATAACGGGCAGGCAAAGCGGAGGAGCCGTGCTGCGCGGCTCCTCTTTTTGAAAGGCGCGAGCGAAACGTTCACGCAATTTACCGAGCGCTGCCGCGCGGCAAAAAATATAAATATGAAAACGTGTCCGCAGGTCTATCCGCGCGGCACGGAAAACCATCGGAGGAAATCAATGTTGACGAAGGCAAACTGGATCTGGCGCGGCGAGGCGCGCGCCGACGAATACGTGCAGTTCTACACCGATTTCGAGTATACGGGCGGCAAATGCGCGCTCACGCTGTGTGCAGACAGTATGTTCACCGTCTTTCTGAACGGCGAGTTGGCGGGGTTCGGCAAATACCCCGATTATCCCCATTACCGCATCGCGGACGAGATCGACCTCTCCGCGCTGGCGGTGCGCGGCAAAAACCGGCTGGCGATCGTCGCGTATTACATAGGCACCGATTTTTCCACTTATTACACGGGCGAGGCGGGGCTGATCTTTGCATTGGAAGGGGAAGAGGGCCTGCTCGCTTCGAGCGGCTCTTCCACGCTCTGCCGCCTCGCGCCCGACTATACGCAGCACTTTTGTAAAAAGATCACCATCCAACTGGGCTTTTCCTTCCGCTACGATGCGGAGAAGGCGGACGCCTGGATGCGCCCGGAAGACAATCCCGCCGGCTTTGCGCCCGCGAAGGTGAAAGACCTTCCCAAGCAGTTCCGTCCGCGCCCCACAAAGCGGCTGCAGCTCGCGCCGCTCATCGAAGGCAGCATCATCCAGCAGGGTACGTTCGAAGAGGGGAATCAGCCCACGGCAGGCGAGCGTATGCTGCGCGCCGCCCTCGCTTTCGTTCCGCCCGAAGAGATGTTGTTCGGCGGGCACGGGCCGTATTTCGAACTCAGCGCACCCATCGAGCTGCGCGCTACAAAGAAGGGCGCGTACATCATCGTCGACCTCGGCAGGGAAGAGGCCGGCTATCTCCATCTCGATTTCGACGTAAGCGAGGCGTGCGAAGTGGAAATTGCCTACGGCGAGCACCTCGTCGACGGCCGCGTGCGCTCGTGCATCGACGACCGCAATTTCTCCTTCGAATACCGTGCCAAAAAGGGCGCCAACCTCTTTACCGATTATTTCCGCCGTTTGGGCGGGCGGTATCTGCAGATTTTCTTCCATACCGACAGGGTGCTCTTGCGCGCCGCCGCGGTCATTCCGGTGTTTTACCCCGTCGAGCGCAGGCGCAAAAAAATTGAAAACCGCCTGCACCGCGATATCTACGACGTATCCGTGCGCACGCTGGAACTGTGCCTGCACGACCACTACGAAGATACTCCCTGGCGCGAACAGAGTTTTTACACGATGGATAGCCGCAACCAGATCCTGTTCGGCTACACGGCTTTTTGCGGCACCGACCACGTCCGCGCGGGTCTGCGCCTGTTCGCCGAGGCGCGCCGGCCGGACGGTCTGTTGATGCTCTGCTGCCCGCAGGGCCCGAACAGCGACTACCCGATTCCGTATTTTTCGCTCATGTACATCATCGAGGTGGCAGAATATGTCGAATACACGGGCGACGCATCGCTGGCGGAAGAGGTGTTCTCCGCCATGCGCGGCGTTCTCGACGCCATCGAGGCGCGCGTTCGCGAAAACGGTCTCATCGCCAATTTCGCCGATCCGAAAATCTGGGATTTCTACGAATGGACGGACGGCATGGAGGGGTACATGGTCGGCGGCGTGCCCGTCCCGTCTTACGACGCCCCGCTCAACGCCTTTTATCTGCTGGCGGCGGAAAAATTTGTATGGCTGTGCAAAAAACTGGGCAGGAGCGACGGCGGCACGGCCGCGCGCGCGGAGAAGGTCAGAGAGGCGTGCGGGCAGTTTTACGACGAAGAGAAAAAACTCTATAAAACATTTATCGGCCGTCCCGATCATTACAGCGAACTGGCCAACAGCCTGCTGGTCGTGTCGGGCGTGGCGCAGGGCGCAAAGGCAGACGCCGTCCTCGAAATGCTCGTCCGCAAGGATAACGGCATGATCGGTGTCTCGGTCAGCCATTCCATCTTCAAGTACGACGCCCTGTTCACGCGCGGGAATAAGTACGCCGATTACATTTTAAACGAAATCGAAGACCGCTTTATGCGCATGCTGCGCGCGGGCGCCACGTCTTTTTGGGAAACCGATCTCGCCTCGGATTTCTACCGCGCAGGCAGCCTCTGCCACGGCTGGAGTTCGATTCCCATCTATGTTTTTGAAAAATTAGGGCTTTGCCCCGACGCGGAGGAAGAAAACTGATCTTCCGCCCCCGCGGTGTATGTCCTTGCTCTTCCTGCCGCCGCGCGGCCTTCCGTCCGCGCGGCGGCCTGCGGTGTGCGCTGAAATGCCGCAGCCGGTTTTAATGTTCAAAACCGCAGAAAAAATGCCAAAAATCCGCAAATGAGCGAAACGTTTCCCGAAAAAAGTGAACGTTTCGCTCATTTTTCTTACAAAATTTTCAAAAAATTTTTCGTCAAAGCATTGATTTTTTCTCCGTTTGCACCTATAATAGAAGTGAATTCAACAAGCGAGGGCTGAATATGAACACAGCGATCAAACAGAGCATCGAGGGCGGCAGGGCGGCTCTCGGCATCGAATTCGGTTCCACCCGCATCAAAGCGGTGCTCGTCGACGAAAACAATGTTCCCGTCGCATCGGGCGCGCACGACTGGGAGAACCGTCTGGAAAAAGGCATCTGGACGTACTCGCCCGAAGATATCCGCACCGGCCTGCAAGACTGCTACGCCAAAATGGCGGCAGACGTGCAGAACAAGTACGGCGCACGCGTGGAAAAACTGGCGGCGGTCGGCATCTCGGCCATGATGCACGGCTATCTCGCCTTCGATCAAGAGGACAAACTGCTGGTTCCTTTCCGCACCTGGCGCAACAACTGCGCGGCGGGGGCGGCGGAAGAACTCACGCGGCTGTTCGGCTACCACATCCCCGCGCGCTGGTCGGTCGCGCACCTGTATCACGCCATCCTCGGCGGCGAGCCGCACGTCAAAAAAATCCGCTTTCAGACCACGCTCGCCGGCTATGTGCATTTCCTGCTCACCGGCCGCCGCGTCATCGGCATCGGCGAGGCGTCGGGTATGTTCCCGATCGACAGCGCCGCGCGCGACTACGACGCGCGCATGACGGAACAATTTGACGCTCTTCTCGCGGAAAAGGGAATGCCGTACCGCCTGCGCGATATCTTCCCGCAGGTGCTCGTTGCGGGGCAGAACGCCGGCACGCTCACCGAAGCGGGCGCGCGCCTGCTCGATCCCACGGGCACATTGCGCCCCGGCTGCCCGCTCTGCCCGCCCGAAGGGGATGCCGGCACGGGCATGGTCGCCACCAACGCCGTGCGCCCGCGCACGGGCAACGTGTCGGCGGGCACGTCCGTCTTTGCCATGATCGTGCTGGAAAAGCCGCTCTCCAGGGTACACGACGAGATCGACCTCGTCACCACGCCCGTCGGCGATCCCGTCGCCATGGTGCACTGCAACAACTGCACGTCAGACCTCAACGGCTGGGTAGACCTGTTCGGCGAATTCGCCGCACTCGCGGGCGTCGAAATCCCCAAATACAAACTGTACAATATGCTCTATTTCCGTTCGGAAGAGGGCGATAAAGACTGCGGCGGCCTGCTCGCGTATAACTATGTGTCTAACGAGCATATTACCAGGGTAGACGAAGGCCGCCCGCTGTTCGTGCGCACGTCGGAGAGCAAGTTCACGCTCGCCAACTTCATGCGCGCGCACCTATATTCGTCGCTGGGCGCGCTCAAAGTGGGGTGCGACATCCTGCTCAAAGACGAAAAGGTGCAGCTGGATGCCATCACCGGCCACGGCGGCCTGTTCAAAACCGAGCGCGTGGGGCAGAGTTATCTCGCCGCGGCGATCGGCGCGCCCGTCACGGTCATGAAAACGGCGGGCGAGGGCGGCGCCTGGGGCATCGCGGTGCTCGCCAACTACGTCGTGCGCGGCGCAGGCGAGGGGTTGGAAAAATTCCTCGCGGAAAAGGTGTTCGCGGGGCAGGAGAGCGTCACGCTCGCGCCCGATCCCGTCGACGTCGCGGGGTTCGAAGAGTTTATCCGCCGCTACAAAGAGGGGCTGCCCGTCGTGCGCGAGGCCGTCCGTTCGGTTCACTGAAAACAGGCGCTTTGCGCCGTAAAAAGGAGAAAAAAGCCATGCTGGAAGAACTGAAAAGAAAAGTATTGAAAGCCAATCTCGACCTCGTCAAAAACGGCCTCGTGCTGTACACCTGGGGCAACGTCAGCGAAATGGATCGCGCCAGCGGCCTGCTGGTCATCAAACCCAGCGGCGTTTCCTACGACGGCATGACGGAAGAAGACATGGTCGTCGTCGATTTAAGCGGTAACGTGGTGGAGGGCAAATGGCGGCCATCCAGCGATACGCCCACGCATATCGAGTTTTATAAGGCATTTCCGGACGTGAACGGCGTCACGCACACGCATTCCACGTTCGCCACGTCCTGGGCGCAGGCGGGGCGCGATATTCCCTTTTACGGCACCACCCATGCCGACTATTTCTACGGCGATATTCCCTGCGCCCGTTCGCTCACCCAAGAGGAGATCGAAGGGGAGTACGAAAAGAACACGGGGCTGGTCATCGTCGAGCGCTTTCAAAAAGATAATATAAAGCCGCTGGAAGTGCCCGGCGTGCTCATCAAGAGCCACGGCGTGTTCGCCTTCGGCAAAGATGCCGCCGCCTCCGTCTACAACGCCACGGTCATCGAAGAAGTCGCCAAAATGGCGTTCATCACCGAAAGCGTCAACCCGAAAGTACAGCGCGCCGATCGGTTCATGATGGATAAGCACTATTTGCGCAAGCACGGCAAAAACGCGTATTACGGACAGGGTTCACACAAATAATTTTGAGCTGTCAAAATTATTTGTCGTGATGCAAGGGCTCTGCCCTCTGCGGCGCGCTTTTTAGGGGCTCACCATTTTTATGCGCGCCGCATTCACCCGCTGCGCGAGGACGTAGTCCGCTGCCCTGCCGAGGGTTCCCGTTTACGGGAAACGGCAGATGTCGCAAGTATGCGACAAATTGAGTGCGCTTTCCGCAAAGCGCGGTTTGCGGACGCGCAGTAAATTGTTTAAGCATTTTTACCGCGCAGGTATCTCCGTCTTGGGGCATGGGGCAGGCGCCCCATAATGGCCTTTCACTCTGCGCGCATCGGGCAGAGGTAAACCCGCAAAAGCAATTCGCGCCCTTAATAGCCTAAAATCGCAAAATTACGCAACCGGCATAATTTTGTCAAGCATAACTGCCATAAATAAATATGGCAGATATCGATAAAATCGCGATGAAACGGGAGTTATAATAAATTTGACGGGAAACGGTCAGAACGCAGAGCGTTCGGAGCGGTTCACGGAAAATTTATTATATTCCACAATAACTCCCTCGGGAAAAAATTTCCGCAAAAAAATTTTTTAACTTTATTCCATCAAAAACATTTTACCCGCCCGAAAGTTTTCGGGAAAATAAAAAATCAGAGAGGAAACAAAAATGAAAGAAAAAATCGTCTATTGGCTCACCGGTTCCCAAACGCTGTACGGCGACGACGTGCTCGAACACGTCGCCAAACATTCCGAAGAAATGGCCGACTACGTCAATGCCAAAATGCCCGTTACCGTCAAGTATCTCACCACCTGCAAGAGTTCGGATGAGATCGTCGCGGCGATCAAAAAGGTCAATGCAGACGAAAACTGCGTCGGCATCATCACCTGGTGCCACACCTTTTCGCCGGCAAAAATGTGGATCAAGGGGCTCTCTCTTCTGCAAAAGCCCATGTGCCACTTTGCCACGCAGTACAACGAAAAACTCCCTTACGACACCATCGATATGGACTTCATGAACGAGAACCAGGCCGCCCACGGCGACCGCGAGTTCGGCTATATCGTGTCCCGCCTGCGCATGGACAACAAAGTCATCGTCGGCTATTATAAAGACGAAGCCGCTCTGAAAGAGTTGGCGGCGTGGTGCCGCGCGGCGGCGGGCATCGCCTTCTCCAAAAACGTAAAGGTCTGCCGCTTCTCCGACAATATGCGCGACGTCGCCGTCACCGAGGGCGACAAAGTGGATGCGCACATCAAATTCGGCTGGCAGGTCGATTTCTGGCCGGTCGGCGACCTCGTCGAATACATCGAAAAGGTGACGGACAAGCAGGTCGACGCCCTCATGAAGGAGTACGAAAAGAAG
>CALVHW010000064.1 GCA_944328905.1 uncultured Clostridia bacterium
AGGCCGCCGTCGTTTTCGACGGGCCCGACCACGGCGCGGCGGGCGCCGATGGCGATCTTCGCCTCGCCCGTGCGCAGCCGCCACCATTCGTCGAACTTTTCCCCGGCAGAAAGCCCGCTGTGCAGAATGGCGGCCTGCCGCCCGAACCGCGCGCGCAATTGCGAGAGCATCTGCGGCGTCAGCGATATTTCGGGAACGAGAAAAATGGCGGTTTTTCCCTCTTCGAGCGCTTTGGCGATGAGGGTGAGGTAAATTTCCGTTTTGCCGCTGCCCGTAACGCCGTGGAGAAGCTGCACGGTTTTTTGCGACGCGGCGATCGCCCGGGCCGCCTCCTGCTGGGCGGACGTGAGCGTGCGAGGCACGAAACTGCCCGACGCATCCCCGTACGGATTGCGGAAAGCGCGCTCTTTGCGCTCGGAAAAAATCCCCTTTTCGAGCAGGGCGTTCACCGCGGCGCGGCCGAACTTATCGCACAGTTCGGTATAGCCGCACGCGCCCTTTTCCGCTACGTACGCATACGCCGCCGCCTGCGCTTTGGCGCGCGCGGGGATGTCGGCAGAGGCGCTTTGTACTTCCACGATGCGGGTGAACTTTTCGTGCACGGCGCCCCGCCGCATTTCGGCGGGCAGAAACAGCCGCAGCACGATCGCCTTGGGGCAGCGGTAGCGCGCCGAAAGCTGCTCGGCCAGTTGCAGGCATTCGGGAGTGAGCGCCTCGTCGACGACGGCGGCAATGGGTTTGAGCCGCGCGGGATCGAAATCGCTCCCCTCTTTGAGGCGCATCACATAGCCGTCGATGACCTTATGCCCGAACGGTACCTTGACGCGGCAGCCCTCTTTTACGCCGTCGACCGCACGATATTCGAATATTTTGTCCACTTCGCTGTGGCCGATATCGACGATCACTTCCGCCGTCATCATAGGTAACTCCTTCGCAAACGGGCGGCACTGCAAAAGAGGCGGTGCGCCGCGGAAAATTGCTGAAAAAACAGACTGCCCCGACTAAGGCCGGAGCAGCCGTTTCAGGCCAAACGCCGCAAGGGGGAAAAGCGGCGCGCCTCAGTCTTTGACCATTGTAAGTTTGCCGGATACGATCTCCTGGCAGGCGAGGGCGATCTCTTTGACGCCGCCGGGCAGTTCTTTGATGCCCTGGTTCTGCTCCTGATCGATGATCTGGCGGGCACGTTTGGAAACCACCACGCACAGCGCATAGCGGGATGCGGGATGTTCGGGCGTGCCGAGTTTTTCTACAAGCCTATCTACCACGGGTTCGTTGATCATATTTTTTACCTCTATACATTTAGTTCACAAAATTTGTTTTTTAGCGGCAAAAACAAATTTTCGTGAGTTTTAAGGAGACACCGCCGCACGGTGCGTTGCACCTATCGGCGTTTTCTCCCTGCTTTAATTTATCGCGACATTGAAGGCGCTGCCCTACTCTACGTTCTGCACCTGTTCGCGCACCTTTTCGATCTCGTTTTTGAGCGCTAAGGCGGCGTTGGTTACGGCGATGTCGTTGCTTTTGGAACAGATGGTGTTCGCCTCGCGGTTGAACTCCTGCACCAGAAAGTCCAGTTTTCTGCCCACGCGCTGTTCGCGGCAGATGGCGCGGAATTGCGCGATGTGCGAACCTAAACGGGTGAGCTCTTCGTCGATGTTCGATTTATCCGCAAACACGGCGACTTCGGATAAAATGCGCGCTTCGTCGATTTCGACGCCCGCGAGCACTTCTTTCATGCGCTCGCACATTTTGGCGCGGTAATTTTCGGCAACGAGCGGCGCGCGTTCGCGGATGGTGCCGACCAGCCGCTCGATCTCGTTCATGCGCGAAAGCATATCGGCGGCGAGTTTTTCGCCCTCCTTTTCGCGCATGGCGTTGAGACGGTCGAGCGCGTCAGACAGGGCGCTTTTGAGCGCCGCGACCAGTTCTTCGTCCTCGCCGGGCACCTCTTCCTGCCGCACGACGTCTGCACTCTTCATCAGCGAGCAAACGGTGAAATCGTTTGGCAACTGCGGAAAGAGCGCCGCCAGACGGTTTGCGGCGTTCACATAACCCTTTGCCGCGCTTTCGTCGACGTAAAACTCCTTCGCCTTTTCGCGCTTATCCACAAAGGAAATGAAGAGATCGGCATGCCCGCGCGACAGTTTTTCGCGCACGAGCGAACGGATCGCGTCTTCCTGCGGATTGAATATTTTGGGGCTTTTGACGGATACGTCAAGATAACGGTTGTTGACCGTTTTGATTTCGGCGGTCAGTTCGATGCCGCCCTGCTTGTATTCGCCCTTGCCGTAACCGGTCATGCTGAACATAATAAAAAACTTCCTTCGCGCAAATCTCCGCAAAAGAGATGCGGATATTTGCTTGATATTCAGAGAAAACCCGCGGGCGCGCCCGCTCTGCGGGCTGGCCGCCTGTTTTCTCTCTGCGCGCGATACTTTATTTCGCTCTCAAAATTTTAATCGCGCGCATTCACTCTTTCCGCATAAGCCGAATGTTTTCGGCTAATTGGGGGCGCTTTCCGCAAAATGTGATTTGCGGACGCGCACGCGATTATTTTCCCTCGGCGAAATGTTTTCGTGCTGACGAAAAATGTGATTTCCCTTGCGCGAGTGGATAATTTTAACTTCGCGCAAATCTCCGCAAAAGAGATGCGGATATTTGCTTGATATTCAGAGAAAACCCGCGGGCGCGCGGCTATGCCGCTGGCCGCCTGTTTTCTCTCTGCGGCGCTCGTCGCAACAAGGTAATTTACGCGCGCGGCTATTCGCCGCTTGCTCTTATACACTTGTTGCTCCTCTTCCCAAAAAATCTTTGCTTTGCAAATCTTTTTCGGGATGCCCTGTTTGTTTAAGTGCTCTCAAAATTTTAATCGCGCGCATTCACTCTTTCCGCATAAGCGCTCACGCGCAAATTGTGGGCGCTTTCCGCAAAGTGTGATTTGCGGACGCGCGAGGGATTACTCTCCTCGGCGAAATCTTTTCGGGCTGCCGAAAATATTTCGTCCGATTTTTTCAGGGCGTACCGCCGCTCAGATTGCGGTGCAAAACTTCCCCTATTTTTCCGCATACTACATTATAGCAGAAAGCGCGGAAAATTTCAAGTTATTTTACGGCCGTTCCGTTCTCTTCGAGAATTTTTACAAATTCTTCTTCGCCGATAACTTTTACGCCCAATGCCTTCGCCTTATCCAGTTTGCTGCCCGCGCTCTCGCCCGCGATGACGAGCGTGGTCTTTTGCGTAACGGCGCTCTGGCAGATGCCGCCCATCTCCTCGATGTGTTTTTGCGCCTCGCTGCGCTTAAAGCGCGAGAGCGTGCCCGTGAGCACCACGTTTTCGCCCGTAAACGGGCCGCCCGACGCGCGCGCTTTGTACGACGGATCGATCCCCGCCGCCCGCAGGCGGGCAAGTTCGGCGCGGTTTTCTTCGCTTTCGAACCAGTGCACGATGTTCATGGCCGTTTTTTCGCCGATGTCTTCCATTTCCACCAACTGCTCCGCGGTGGCGCAGGAGAGCGCCTCCACACTGCCGAAGCGCTGCGCGAGGTCGCGCGAGGCGACGGCGCCGATGCCGCCGATACCCAAAGCGAACAAAAACCTGTCCAGCGGGGCGTTTTTGCTGGCGGCGATCGCCGAGAGCAGGTTCTTTATTTTGCGGTCGCCGAAGCCTTCCAGCCCGGAAAGCGCCTGTTTATCCAGCGCGTACAGATCGGAAAAATGCCGCACGCCCAGATTGTCGTACAAGAGATACGCCGTCATTTCCGAAAAACCCTCGATGTCCATGGCGTTTTTGCTCGCAAAGTGCGCGAGAGCCGCCGCCACGCGCGGGCGGCAGACGGGGTTGGGGCAGAACAGGTTTGCCCCCTCCTCCTGCACGGGCGCGCCGCAGTACGGGCAGACGGCGGGCGGGGCGATGTCTACGCTTTCGCCCGTGTGCTCGTACGCGCCCAAAATTTCGGGAATGACCTCGTTGCTGCGGCGGATGAGCACGCGGCTGCCCACTTTTACGTCTTTGCGGCGGATGTCGCCGAGGTTGTTGAGCGTGGCTTTGCGCACGGTGGCGCCGGCGAGTTCGACGGGGTCGACTTCCGCCAGCGGCGTGAGTTTGCCCGTTCTGCCCACCTGCCACACGACGCGCCGCACGGTGGTGACCGCCTCTTCCGCCTCGAACTTGAAGGCGATCGCCCAGCGCGGGAATTTATCGGTATAGCCGAGTTTTTCGCGCGCGGCGAAGTCGTTGACCTTGATCACGGCGCCGTCGGTGAGCACGTCGAGGCTCTTGCGCGTCACGTCGATCTCGGCGATCGCGTCTTTGACTTCCTGCGCGCTCCTGCAAAGGCGCATACGGCGGAAGGTTTTGAACCCCTCCTTTTCCAGAAAGGCGACCGCCTCTTCCTGTGAGGACACGGCGGGTTCCGACATATAGTTGACGTCGTAAAAGAGTATCTCCGGCCGGCGCGCGGCGGTGACGGCCGGATCGAGGTTGCGGATGGCGCCCGCCGCGGCGTTGCGCGCGTTTTTGAGCGGTTCCGCCGCCGTTTTGTTGTACTGTTCGAGCACGGAAAGGCGGATGACCGCCTCGCCCTTGGCTTCGAGCGTGCCCTTGTAACCGATGGAGAGCGGGTAACTCTTGATGGTGAGCACCTGCGCCGTGACGTCCTCGCCGACGGTGCCGTTGCCGCGGGTGGTGGCGCGCACGAAGCGGCCGTTTTCGTAGGTGAGGCACATGGTGAGGCCGTCGAACTTGTATTCGACGGTGTATTCGGCGTTCGGGCACACCTTTTCGACACGGGTGAAAAAGGCGTCCAGTTCGTCATCGGTGACCGCCTTATCCAGACTGTACAGCCGCGCGATGTGCTCGTGGCGGGCAAACGCCTTGATCGGTTCGCCGCCCACGCGGCGGGTGGGAGAATCGAACAGCACCATGCCGCTCTCCTCTTCCATGCGCCGCAGTTTGTCGTACAGTTTGTCGTACTCGGCGTCGGGCACGGAGGGGTTGTCGAGCACGTAGTATTCGTATCCCCAACGGTTGAGCGTATCGACGGCTTTGCGCATTTCCGCCGCCGCGTTGTTCATTTTATCGTCCATTTTTTGTTCTCCCTTCCGGTAACGTCCGCCTCACTTTACGATGGTGAGCGGCGCGATCTGCACGGAGAGCGACTTGATGCCCACGCCGGGGAAACTGATGTTCGCCACCAGCGCAGAGCCCTCGCCGCGCGTGGAAACGATGATGCCGTCGCCGAACTTCGGGTGCCGCACTTTGGTGCCGGCGCGATACTTCGAATAGTCCTTTTGGCCTCCGTTTTGCGCAGACGTACCCGCATTTTTGCGCACGCCCATGATGTTGGAATGCCCCACGGACGCATATGCCCCCGCGGAAGAAGCGCTCTCTTCGGGCGGGAGGTCGCTGTGATAGCCGAACTCGTCTTCATCGCTGCGGGCAGAGCGCGAAAAACTGCTGCGCCTGCCGTAGCCGCCGTAGGTTCCCCCGCCGTAGGTATTGCCGTAGCCGCCGCCATATGTACTGCCGTAGCCCCCGCCGTACGAGGAGCCCCGGCGGCGCTGCGGACTTCCCTGCGCGAACGACTGGCGCGGCGATTCTACCTCCATCACGGAAGAGAGTTCGTTCATGAACCGCGACTGCAACGTCATGCTGCGCTCGCCGTACAGGTAACGGCTGCGCGAACGGGTAAAGTACAGCCGTTCGCGGGCGCGCGTGATCGCCACATACATCAGCCGCCGCTCCTCTTCCAGTTCGTTATCGTCGTACGCGGCGCGCGACACGGGGAAAATATTCTCTTCCAAGCCGACGACGAACACGACTTTGAATTCCAGCCCCTTTACGGAGTGGATGGTGGCCACGGTCACGTAATCGCTCTCGTCCATCTCGTCGGTATCCGAACTCAGCGTGACCTGGTTGAGGAAGTCTGCCAGCGTCGCCTCTTTGTTCATGCGGCAGAACTCGTCGACGGAGTTGACGAATTCGTCGATGTTCGCCTTTTTGCTGATGCTCTCGTCGGAATCGTCGGCATACATGGTGAGGATGCCCGAATCGTTGATGACGTCGCGGATGAGTTCGTCGGCGCTCATCTCCGCGCCTTTGAGAACCAGGCTTTTGAGCAGAGCGCCGAAAGCGCGCACCTTCTGCTTGCTGCCGGCGTTGAGCGGCAGTTCGTCTACGTCTAAAACGGCGTCGTACACCGAGAGGTCGTTGTCGGCGGCGTATTCTTCGAGAATTTCGACGGTGCGGATGCCGATGCCCCTTTTCGGCACGTTGATGATGCGGGAAACGGCCTCGCTGTCGAACGGGTTGTTGATGACGCGCAGGTAGGCGAGCAGGTCTTTGACCTCTTTGCGCTCATAGAATTTGAAGCCGCCGAACACTTTGTACGGCACGGAATACTTGGCGAACTCCTGCTCGTAGGCGCGCGTGAGCGCGTTGATGCGCATGAGGATGGCGAAGTCGGAAAACCGATACCCCTGCCGGCGCATGAGGTCGTTGATGGTGCGCGTCACCCACAGCGCCTCGTCGTTCTCCGTTTCCGCCTGGTAGTACTGCGGATCGGCGCCCTCGCCGTTTTCCGTCCACAAAACTTTGTCTTTGCGGCGTCCGTTGTTTTTGATGACGGTGTTGGCGAGTTTTAAAATATTTTTGGTGGAGCGGTAGTTGCGTTCCAGTTTATACACTTTGGCGCCGGGGAAATCCTTTTCGAACTCTAAAATGTTTTCGATCTTGGCGCCCCGCCAGCCGTAGATGCTCTGGTCGTCGTCGCCGACGGCGAAGAGGTTGCCGTGCACGGTGGAGAGCAGCCGCACGATCTCGTACTGCACGGCGTTGGTATCCTGGAACTCGTCTACATGGATGTAGCGGAAGCGGCCGGAAAGGTATTCGAGCGCCTCTTTGTCCGTCTGCAAAAGGCGCAGCGCCTGCGTTAAGAGGTCGTCGAAGTCGAGCGCGTTGTTCCTTTTGAGGTGGTCGCAATAGGCGGAATATACTTCGGTGATCTCGCGGATGCCCTTCACATCGGCATTGTTTTGGGCGTATTCTTCCGGCTCCTGCCCCAGCATTTTGGCGTTGGCGATGTGGAATTTTACGTTTTTGAGCAGCTTTTCGTCCTCATAGCCGCGTTCGGCAAACGACTTTTTGATGACGTTGGCGCGCTCGGTTTCGCTGTAAATGGAGAAATTTTTGTTGTACCCGATGCGTTCGGCAAACAGGCGCAGGATGCGCACGCACATACTGTGAATGGTGCATATCCACATATTTTCGGCGCCGCTGACCATGGCGGAGAGCCGTTCCTTCATCTCGTTGGCGGCCTTATTGGTAAAGGTGATGGCGAGGATGGCCGAGGGATACACCCCTTTTTCCTCCACGAGGTAGGCGATGCGCGAGGTGAGAACGCGCGTTTTGCCGCTGCCCGCGCCCGCCAGCACCAGCACGGCACCCTCGGTATCCAGAACGGGCTTTAACTGTTCTTCGTTGAGTTTCTGCAAAATTTCATCCATGGCGTGCTCCGTATAAAAAGGGCGGCAGTGCGCGGCGGGCAAAACGCCCGCACGGGGAAAGCCGCCCGCCTGCGTAAAAATTCTGTAAACGGCGGCACGGGCAACCCCGCGCTGACCGCATCTTTTTGAATACCCACAAGACAGCGGCCAGCACTCCCATGCGCAAACCGCATCTTTTCCAAAAAGCCATAAGGCCGCGCACTCCCCCGCGCCGACCGCATGACGAACAATATTATTATAGCACAAAAGCCGCCGCGCGGCAACCTTTGGCTACCTGTTTTTTTGAACGCCTTCGAATTCCCTTTCGCGGCGGAAACGTTCGAGCGCCTTTAAGTACCGCTCGGAGAGGGCGAGCGTGTAGCGCTGGCGCTCTTCGTACGAGAGCGAATTGTAATAGGCGCGGTCGGTCAGGCGGCCGATGGCGTCGGAAACCTCGCCCTCGGCGAGCAGCATATTTTTTACGCGCGCGTAAAAGGCGTCGTCTTCCCCGCCGCCGCGGATGGTGCAGGAAACTTTGCCCGTAAAGTAGCGGCAGGCGCGGCTTTCGGAAACGCCGGCGTCGCGCGCGCGGGCGAGTTCGGCGGAAAGTTCGTCTTTGCAGTTTTCCCAAAACCCGCTTTTGAGGCGGCGCTTTGCCTCTTTTGCCACGCTTTTGAAACTCTTTGCACCCTTTTCCATCTTATCCTCTCCTTTCGACATTTTTCGCGCAAGCAAAAAGCCTGCTATCTTTCAATAACAGGCTTTTGTGATTAGTTCTTATTGCTTCTTTTGCGGGCCGCTTCCGACTTCTTTTTTCTGCGGACGGAGGGCTTCTCGTAATGTTCTTTACGGCGAAGATCTCCGATGATGCCGTCGCGCGAGCACTTTCTCTTGAAACGGCGCAGAGCGCTGTCGATCGACTCGTTTTCTCCGACTTTTACGGTAGACATTCCTTTCAACCCTCCTTCGCCTTACGCACTTATTCAACGGTACTATTTTAGCGGAAAAGGAAAAGTTTGTCAAGCCGTTTTTACGGGGTTTGAGGAGATTTTTTGAACGTTTTTCCGCATTACGCGTTTACGCTGTACACCGTCAAAGGCAATGTGACATTTGCTTCGGTGAACATAAGATCGCCTATGCCCGGACGCTCTTGGGTATCTCCTACGTATTCTGCCCCGTCCGTATCCTTTGCATCCTCGATGCGCAAAACGCTTTCCATGCTGTCCTTTTCGCCCTGCGTGATGCGCACCCAAAATTTATGCGCTACGGTATATTTGAAACTGACGGTAAGTTTTCCGTTCGAAGAATCTGCCGTAAAAGTCTGCGTTGCAGGTACATTGCTGCCGGGGAGATAATCGCTGTCGCCTATCATCACCGTATAGGTGCCGTCGCCGATGTCGCTCACGTCAAATTCCAGCGTTTCGTCCATGGTGGAAACGGGCAGTTCGCCGTTTTCGTACACCGTCAGCTTGAATGTGACCGTGCCGCTGTCTTTCGGGGATATATTTTCCGTTTCGAAATAAACTTGCAGCCACGTCGAACCCACTTCGATCTGCGTCGTGTCGATCAGCAGCTTCGCTTTCACAATTTGAAAATCATTGGGGCCGTGGATACCCTCATCCTGTTTTGATCTGGGCTCTACGTCGAGCGCCGATAACGGGATAACGCTTTCGTCGGAGGAGGTTATTTTCCATTTTATAGACGAAAAAGTTTTATTCGATTTGAAAGTAAAATCCAAACCCCATTCCGTATTTAATATATCCGAATAGTTGTATTCCGCGTCTTTTGCGATTGCAAATGAATTTGTAAGGTCGAACCAGACAAACGGATCCGTCAAAACCTGTTCGTAATTTGCCGTCACCGCCGAAAGCGTCACGTTTGCGGCGGGCATGGTGAACGTGTATTTGCCGTTCTCTTCGTCGCAGTCTTCTTCGTTGTACTTTACGCCGGTGATGTACTTATCCGTATTCTTCATTTCCGCCGTAACGGTGACCGTGTCCCCCGCCTCTGCCGACGTTTTATCGGGCGTGAGCGTATAATCTTCCGATTCCGCCGCCGTAATCGTGTACGTTTGCGGCTCGCCGCCGTTGTTTTCGCCGCCGTCGTCGCAGGCCGCGAGCACGCCCGCGCAGAGCGCCAGCGCGCTAACCGCCGCGAG
>CALVHW010000065.1 GCA_944328905.1 uncultured Clostridia bacterium
ACCGCACTGCCAAAATCATCGTTTGCCGCAACGTACCGCCGCGGGCAATGATTGCCGCGATGTTTTGCGGCGGACAATCATTTGCTGCCCGTGGAGCCGAAACCGCCCTCGCCGCGCACCGTTTCGGAAAGTTCTTCCGTCTCTTCGAACTGCGCGTATACATAGGGCGCGATGACCAGCTGCGCGACCCGCTCGTACGGCTCGATCGTTTGCTGGTAGGCCGAATGGTTGTGCAGCACCACGCGGATCTCGCCGCGATAGTCGCTGTCGATCACCCCCACTTTGTTGGCGGGCGCCAAACCCTTTTTGCTGGCGAGGCCGCTGCGCGCGTAGATGAACCCCGCGTAGCCTTCGGGAATCTCTGCCGCCAGCCCCGTGTGCACTACGGCTGATTCGCCGGGAGCGATGCGGATGGAGTGCTCGGAAAGGGCGTAGAGGTCTGCCCCCGCCGCGCTTTCGCTGCCGTAGCAGGGAAGTTTGGCTTCGGGATCGAGTTTTTTGATCTTCAGTGTGATTTTTTGCATCGTGTTTCCCCTTTTTTCGCCGCTCGGGCGATTTTATCTTTTTTGATCGGCAAAGGCCGATTGGTACCGCTAATAAGCGCCGTCTTTCCACAGCCGCACCTGCCCTTCGGCGAGCGAACGGGGCACATCGATGATGCGCTGGTTGGACGAGCCGCGGAAACGCAGTTTGAGGTCTTTCAACTCTTCGACAAATTCGCCGTCTACGAGGATATCGAGCATGGAGAGCATTTCGTCCGTCGCCTCGCAGTGCGCCTTTCCGCCCGCGGAGAGGTCTCTATCGAACGTGTAGCCGCTGTAACACCATACGGTTTTTTGCGGAAAGCGCTCTTTGAATTTGCGCAGCAGCGGCAGCAGCGCGCGCTGGTTGCACGGTTCGAACGGTTCGCCGCCCAAGAGCGACAGCCCGGCGATGTACTCTTTGTCGAGCGCCTGCAAAATTTCTTCTTCCGTCTGCTCGGTGTACGGGCTGCCGTAGTGAAAATCCCACGCTTCGGCATTGAAACAGCCCTTACAGCGGTGCGTGCAGCCGCTCACGAACAGCGAAACGCGCACCCCCACGCCGTTGGCGACGTCGTGTTTTTTGATATTGGCATAAAACATAGAAAACCTCAAAGTTCACGAAATTTTACGAAAAGAGTTCGTAAAATTTCCGTGATTTTTAGGCTGGTTAAGGGCGCGAAATTGCTTTACAGTTCTCCCACGCCGTCCGCGCGCAAATTTTATTCGGCTAATATGGGGCGTTTGCCCCATACCCCCAAGATAATTTACTCGCGTTTCCGAAAATCACACCATAGCGACAACTTTGTTGTCGCGCAACTTCGTCAATTTTGCATGAATGCCCGCAAGCGGTCGCTCCGCAAAATTGACTTCGTTAGCCGGAAAGCGCCCATAATTTGCGCGTCCAGCGCCTCTGGCGGAAAAGGTGAATGCCGCGTTTTCTATAAAGGAGAGCACCTAAACAAACAGGGCATCCCGAAAAAGATTTGCAAAGCAAAGATTTTTTGGGAAGAGGAGCAACAAGTGTATATAAGCAAGCGGCGAATAGCCGCGCGCGTAAATTACCTTGTTGCGACGAGCGGCAGAGGAAAAACCGAACGCCGAGCCGCCCCTTTTTCAAAGCGGCGGCTACGCCAAAGTTTTTCCTGAAAATCACGGAATTTTTGTGAACCCTTTTCACAAAAATTCGTGAACACTCAGAGGTGCAGCACCCTCGCCTTGATCTCTTTGGTTTTGCCGAGGTTCCAGAAATTTTCGCCCAGATAACCGCAGGTGCGGCGCGTGACGTTCATCTTTTTGTGATCTTTGTTGTGGCAGTTGGGGCACTCCCACTCGTTGTCGTCGTTGATGATGATTTCGCCGTCCCAGCCGCAGACGTGGCAGTAGTCGCTTTTCGTATTGAATTCGGCGTACTGAATGTTGTCGTAGATGAAACGCACGATCTCCTGCATCGCTTCGAGGTTGTTTTGCATATTCGGAATCTCTACATACGAGATGCAGCCGCCCGACGAAATCTTCTGGAACTGCGCCTCGAACGAGAATTTGGAGAACGCGTCGATGTGCTCGCGCACGTCTACATGGTACGAATTGGTGTAGTAACCCTTGTCCGTCACATCCTCGATGGTGCCGAAGCGCTCCTTGTCGATGCGGGCAAAGCGGTAGCACAGCGATTCTGCCGGGGTGCCGTACAGCGCAAAGCCGAGCCCCGTTTCCTTTTTCCACTGGTCGGTTTTGTCGCGCATATGCTGCATGACGCGCACGGCGAACTCTTCCCCTTTCGGATCCGTCTGCGTGACGCCCGTCATGAGTTTGGTCACCTCGTACAAGCCGATATAGCCGAGCGACAGCGTGGAATAGCCGTTGAACAGCAGTTTGTCGATCGTTTCGCCCTTATCCAGCCGCGCGATGGCGCCGTACTGCCAGTGAATGGGCGATACGTCCGATTTGGTACCGAGCAGCGCGCGGTGGCGGCACATGAGCGCCTCGCGGCAGAGATCCAGCCGCTCGTCGAACAGTTTCCAGAATTTTTCTTCATCCCCCTGCGCGATGATGCCGATCTGCGGCAGGTTGATGGAAACGACGCCCTGGTTGAAGCGCCCTTCGAATTTATAGTTGCCGTTTTCGTCTTTCCACGGCGAGAGGAAGGAGCGGCAGCCCATGGGGCTGAACACGTTGCCCTCGTACGTTTCGCGCATCTTTTTGGCGGAAATGTAATCGGGATACAGGCGCTTTGCCGAGCACTTCACCGCAAATTCGGTGATGTAATCGTACTTGCCGCCCTTTAAGCAGTTGATCTCGTCGAGAACGTACACGAGTTTGGGGAACGCGGGGGTTACGTACACGCCCTTTTCGTTTTTGATGCCCTCGTAGCGCTGGCGCAAAATCTCCATGACGATCTGCGCGTTTTCTTCGAGGTACTCGTCGTCTTTATCGAGGTATAAAAACAGCGTGACGAACGGCGACTGGCCGTTGGTCGTCATCAGCGTATTGATCTGGTACTGGATGGTCTGCACGCCGCTTTTGAGTTCGTCCTGAATGCGGTCATCGACCAGTTTTTTGACCTCGTCGTCGGAAAGTTCGGGGCAGGCCTCGCGGTAGTGGTTTTCGAACTTCGTGCGGCTCTTGCGCAGGTATTTGCCGAGGTGGCGGATATCTACCGACTGGCCGCCGTACTGCGAACAGGCGACCGCCGCGATGATCTGCGTGACCACCGTGCAGGCGACCTGGAAGCTCTTCGGGCTTTCGATGAGTTTGCCGTTCATGACCGTGCCGTTATCCAGCATATCGCCGATGTTGATCAGGCAGCAGTTGAAAATAGGCTGGATGAAATAGTCGGCGTCGTGAAAGTGCAAAACGCCGTCGTCGTGCGCCTTGGAAATTTTTTCGGGCAGGAGGATGCGGCGGGTGAGGTCTTTGGAAACTTCGCCCGCGATGAGGTCGCGCTGGGTGGCCGCCGCGAGCGCGTTCTTGTTGGAGTTCTCCTCCATCACGTCTTTATTGGAATTGCTGATGAGGCTCAAAATCGCTTCGTCCGTGGTGTTCGCCTTGCGAACCAGCGCGCGGTTGTAGCGGTAGATGATGTACGTTTTGGCAAGCTCGTAATGCCCCTGTTCCATGAGCTTTTCTTCGATGATGTCCTGGATGTCTTCGACGAGCATACGCTTTTTCTTTTTGCTTTCGATATGATCGAGGATCGCCCCGATCTCCTCTTTCGACGCGCGCTCCCCTTTTTCTACTTCTGCATTTGCTTTGCCGATCGCGATGGCGATTTTCGCCCTGTCGTAATCCACTACACTGCCGTCTCTTTTGATCACCTGCATCTTGCCTGACCTCGCTGTAATTTTACTTCTGTATTATTATACCACCTTTTACAAAAAAAACTGTCGCATTTGCAACAGTTAAGTGATAAATACTATATGTTGTATATTTTGCCTAAAATTTCTTCTAAATATGGAGAATTCGGGCAAGCGGCGTGCAGAGCCGCCGTACTGCCGCGGGAGCGGAATGCGCCCCGGCACTGCATAGCGCGAAGGCTGGCGGGCGCCGGGAGAGGGACGCGCCGCACGGCAAAACAGAACGTTTTGGCGCGGGAACGGAACGACGTCTGCACGGCAAAACGGAGGGCGGTCAGCCGCGCACCACGCCGAACGTTTTGGCGCGCGCCGCTCTGGCGCGGACGGTGATCTCCAAGGCGTCTTTGCGCTCGATTTTCAGTTCGACGTCGCTTTCCAGTTCGAAGTAGCCGGAAAGCAGCGCCGCGAGGTCCTGCGCGATCATGCGCTCGCATTCGGCGGGAACGGGCGCGTTGTCGCGCTCGAGAATCTCTTTGGCGCGCACGGCGCCGTCGGTCAGTTTTCGCATTGTTCTTTCCTCTTAAAATTTTTATGGAATTGCGGCGTACGGCAACGCCGCGGGGTTACCCTGCCGCCGTTTTGCGCGGCGGGCGGTCAAAAAAACAGCGGCGGGACGAACAATGAAGAACGCCGCGGCGGGACGGATATTCGGAAACATCCGCACGGTTACAGATTTTTTTTGAGAGAGCGGCGGATGCTGCCGAAAAAGCCGCCGTATTTGTACGCGGGATTGTAGATGCGGCGCGTGCCCTTTACGATGTTCGAGGCGAGCAGGCGGAAGGCGCGGGAGCCGTCTCCCCGCTGCTGTTCGCCGAGGAAAATATCGTCGTCCTGCGGAACGACGCCGAGCAGCGGAATCTTGAGTATCTCGGAAATTTCGCCCGGAGAGAGGATCTCGCCGCCGACGATCATGTCGCCGCGCACCATGTTGATGACGAGGTCGATGCGCCCCAAACGATAACTTTTGAGGACGGAGATCACTTTATCGGCATCGCGCAGCGAAGAAACGTGCGGCGTGGTGACCACGAGCGCCTCTTCCGCCGCCGCCACGGCGCGGTGAAAGCCGCCCTCGATGCCCGCGGGCGAATCGATGAGGATATAATCGTAGCGGGGAGCGAGGCCGTCGAGAATCAGCCGCACCGCCTGCGGCGATATGTACTTGTTCGGGTCGGTGTGGTTGGAGGCGAGGATGAACAGGTTGGGGCTGTCGGGATGCTGCACGAGCGCCTGTTTGGGGCGGCAGCGGCCCTCGATCGCGTCGACGATGTCGTAAGTGATGCGGTCTTCCACGCCGCACACGACGTCGATGTTGTTCAGCCCGAAGTCGGTATCCGCTAAAATCACCCGCTCGCCCATGGCGGCGAGACGCATACCGAGGCAGGCCGCCACCGTTGTTTTGCCCACCCCGCCCTTGCCGGAGGTTATGACGATTTTGCGCGCCAATTTTTATCACTCTCCCGTATGTATTCTTTCATACGCCATTATAACACGGGCGGGAGCGCGAAAATACGCCGATATGCGCGAAAAAACAAAAAGGCGGTCGAATTTGCCGTCGGCCGCCGAAAAAAAATATTTATGAATGTGGTTTGCGGTTATTTTGTGCGGACGCACACGCTTTTTAGAAATTTTGCGATGACGGAAAACGCCTCTTCGAAATTTTGCTGTTCGTTGAGAAATTCGTGGCGGGAATTGGGGATGATGTGTTTCTGCACGCTGCGCACGCCCTGTTTTTTGTAAAAATCGTACAGCCTGCCCACACCCTTTTCGCCGCCGACGGGATCTTCCGCGCCGGAAATGAGCAGGAGCGGCAGCGACTTATCCAACCCCGCGGCGCCCTCTTTGGAATACAATTTGCTCAGCCCGCGGAAAAAGCTGCGGAAAAAGTTATTGCTGCAAACGAAGGTGCAGAGCGCGTCTTCGCGGTAGCGTTTGTTATTCTCTTCGTCGACGGAGAGCCAGGACGAGGGTTCGCCGCCGATTTTTTTATCGTAGCCGCCGAAAACCAGGTTGTTGACGAATTCCGCAGGCTTGCTCTCCCCTTTGAAGGCGCAGGCGGCTTTGGAAAGCGCCAGCCCCGCGCGCACCGCGGCGCCGTTCTGGCGGGAACTGCCGGCGATTATGGCGCCGTCTAAAAAGCGGGCGTAGCGCTCGACGAACGCCTGCGTGAGGAAAGAGCCGTAAGAAAAGCCGAACAGTACGTACTTGATGCCGGGGTACCTTTTGCGCGCGGCATCGGCGAGAGACGCCATGTCTTTGAGGGTATCGCCGAACATATCGCCCGCGCAGTAGCCGAGCGTATCCGGATCGGTGCCGCCGTGGCCGCGGTGATCTTCCGCCACGACGACGTAGCCGAGGCGGTTGAGCCGCTTGGCGAATTTATCGTAGCGCGCCGCATACTCGTTCATGCCGTGCGCGATCTGCACGACGCCGGCCGGCTCTTTTACGTCTGCCCACTCGTGCAGGCTGAGTTTCTTTCCGTCGAAAGAGGTAAATTCCATTTGTTCCTCCCCCGCCGCAAGCGGCGGTCGTTTTGCTGATTGCCCCTCAATTATAATACGCGCACACGGATTTGTCAACCGTGCGGCGAATGCAAAGCGCCGCCGTTCGAAACGGACGGCGGCACTTTTTGCAAACCGGAAAAACAGGATTCTGCCGGCAATTTTCGTTATGCTTTGACCAGGTTGGAGAGCACGACGCCGCCCTTGTTGAGGCGCGCGTTCCACAGCGAGCGCAGGCCGACGACGTCGGCAGACATCTCTTTGGTGTTTTCGATCTTCTGCGCGTCTACGGAAACGGTGTAGGAAAGCTCGTCGGTATCCGCGTCGTATTCAAAGGTGTAGGAAGCCGTCACTTCGGTGGCGGTGAACGCTTTGGCGCCGGCGCCGTTGATCGCGGCGACATTGCTCGTATCATCGGCGGCGCCGACCATCTCGTTGAAGTTAAAACCGCTCGCCGTTTTGGCGATGCCGATACGGATCTCTTCTACGTGCTTGAAGTCCTGGCCGTCCGCCCGGTTGAAAGCGAGAACGAACATCGTGTAATCGCCTTCTTCCGTCAGAGCGGAAAGGTCGAGATCGAAAGAAATGGTCATCTCCGAACCGTCCCAAGCGTAATTTTTGACGGACGCATCCTTGCTGAAATAGGTGGCGGCGCCGGTGTTATCCGCCGTGTTCTCGTTGAGAACGATGCCGTTTTCAGCCTTTTCGCACTCGGTGGCTGTAAAGGTGAAGTAATCGAACAGCGCCGAAGTTTTGCCGTCGGCGGAGATGGCGCGCGTTTCGCGCCCCTTGTCTTCGTCGGGGCAGTCGGCCGCGGTGCATACGCGGTACTCGGAGCCGTCTTCGAACAGCGTGGGAGCAGTTTCCTGCGTCCATTCGCCGTAGGTGTGGGTGTGCTGCGGGGCGTTTTCCGAACCGTCGGCACAGGCGACCGCCGCTACGGCGAGGCCGGAAACGAGCGCAAACAGACACAGTGATTTCAAAAGTTTTTTCATGGTTTTTTCTCCTTAAAAAAGAAATACTTTGTAACGATAGTATGCTCAATACCGGCAAATATTATAGGCGAACCGCCCGTAAAAATCAAGGAGAGCGCTCCGCCGTTTGATAGATTTTACACAATTTCCGATATACGTCACACAATTTTCAGAACAATTTCAGCATTTTGCTCTACGCGCGGAAGAAAACGGCCGCACCGGAAGGCAGCCCGGTGCAAAAGCGCGATGCCGCAAAAAACCGAAAGCCGCCCGCGCCAGGCGGCGCGGCGCAAAACAGTGAGCGAAAACAGAGAAAGCCGCCCGCGCCAAACGGCGCGGGCGGCGATATTTTTTCTCATCGGTTTTTGAATTCAGTCTGCCTTTATTCCACACAGGTGGCGCGCGGCGGTATCGTAGCCGCCCTCGCATACCGTGCGATAAAAGCGTATTCCGCCGGACAGGTTGGAACAATCGAACCCGTTTGCGGTGAGGATGCGGCAGGCGATGTAACTGCGCAGGCCGCTGTAACAGTTTACGAAAATCTTTTTGTTTTTATCCAGTTCGCCGAGGCGGGATCGGAGTTCGTCGACGGGGATATTGACGGCGCCTTCGAAGTGCGTCTCCTCGTACTCGCCGCGCGTCTGCACGTCGAGCAGGAAGGCGGAGGCGTCCCCCTTTATCGCGTCCATATCCTTCCATTCGTGCTGTTTTACGATGCCCGTGCGCACGTTTTCGATGACATAGCCCGCCATGTTGACGGGATCTTTGGCCGAGGAAAAGGGCGGCGCGTAGCAGAGGTCGAGTTCGGTGAGCGAGCGCGCCGTCATTTTGGCGCGGATGGCTACGGCGAGCACGTCGATGCGCTTTTCCACCCCCGCAAAACCGACCGCCTGTGCGCCGAGGATGCGGCCGTCCGTCTTTTCGTACAGCACTTTCAGCGTCATGTTGCGCGCGCCGGGATAGTATGTGGCGTGGTCGGGCAGGAACAGGAGAACATTTCCCGCATCCAGCCCCGCCGCTTTGGCCGCGCGCTCGTTGAGCCCGGTGGACGCCGCCGTCAGATCGAACAGTTTGAGGACGGAACTGCCCTGCGCGCCGCGGTAAACGGAAGGGATGCCGCAGATGTTATCCGCCGCGATGCGCCCCTGCTTGTTGGCGGGGCCGGCGAGCGGCACCGGCGCCGCCCTGCCCGTGACGCTGTTGCGCACGACGACCGCATCGCCGACGGCGTAAATATCCGCATCGGACGTGCGCATATGTTCATCGACGACTACGCCGCCCTTTTCGCCCAGTTCCAGTTTCGCCGCCGCGGCGAGATTTGTTTCCGGCAAGACGCCGAGCGCAAGCAGCGCCATGTCTGCCGAAAGGGCGGGCTTGCCTTCGAACTCCGCCACGACGCCGCTCCCCTGCGGCCGCAGCGAGGTGAGTTTGTGCGAAAGGCGCAGATCGACGCCCTTTTCGCGCAGGTGGGAGTGCAGGATGGTTGCCATATCGAAATCGAACGGCGCCATGACCTGGTCGGCCAGTTCCACGAGGGTGACGGAAATGCCGCGCCGCGCGAGGTTTTCCGCCGTTTCCAACCCGATGAAACCGCCGCCTGCCACGATGGCGCTTTTGGGCGCCTTGCCGCGCAGGAAATCGTCGAGACGGTATGTATCCTCTACCGTGCGCAGCGTGAAGATGCGTTCGCCGACCTCGACGAAGGGCGGAACGATCGCCTTGGCGCCCGGCGAATACACCAGTTTATCGTAACTTTCGAGATATTCTTCGCCCGTTTCCAAATTGCGCACGCGCACCTGTTTTTTGGTGCGGAGAATCTCCACCGCCTCGCTGCGGATGCGCACGTCGACATTGAAACGGTTTTTGAAACTCTGCGGCGTTTGCAGAGTGAGTTTTTTGCGGTCTGTAATCGTGCCGCCGATGTAGTACGGCAGGCCGCAGTTGGCGTAGGAAACATAGCCGCCGCGCTCCAGCACGACGATCTCTGCCTTTTCGTTGAGGCGGCGCAGGCGCGCCGCCGCCGTGGCGCCGCCCGCCACGCCGCCGATGATGACAATTTTCATGATACCACCTATTTATGTTCACGAATTTTTGTGAAAAGAGATCACAAAAATTCCGTGATTTTTAGGAAAAACTTTGGCGTAGCCGCCCGTTTGAAAACAGGACGGCTCGGCGTTCGGTTTTTCCTC
>CALVHW010000066.1 GCA_944328905.1 uncultured Clostridia bacterium
GAGCGAAATAAAGTATCGCGCGCAGAGAGAAAACGGGCGGCCAGCCCGCCAAGCGGGCGCGCCCGCGGGTTTTCTCTAAATATCAAGCAAATATCCGCATCTCTTTTGCGGAGATTTGCGCGAAGTTATAATAATTTTCTCGCGCAAGCAGAGTCGCGTCTCTGCGCCAGCGCCCCCAATTTGCCGACACTTCGGCTTACGGGAAGAGGGTGAATTTGCGGCTTTGCAATCTATGTGAAGCCCTTAAAATAAGCCGCAAAGAGGGAGAAAACGCCGTTAGGTGCAACGCACCGTGCGGCGGTGTCGCCCTCAAAATCTCGGCATTTCGCAGCCGGCAGCCCGGCGAGAAATGCGAGAACACACTTGTTGAGGTTACCATGAAAAAAATTATCTCTGTTTTAGCGGCGACGATCGCCTGCCTGTTTCTGTTTGCCGCCTGCTCGGCGCAGGTAGTACTTTCTCTCAACCCCAACTGGACGAACGACGGCAGCGTCGCCGCGCCCGCCGGCTTCCATGAAACGCTCACTTACGGCGTGTCGTTCGAAAAAGACGATCTCGGCACCCTCGCGATCCACGTGGCCGAGGGCAGTTCGTATGTAATGGAAACGACGGTGGAGTCCAGTTTCATTGATCACAACGGTACAAACCAAGGCGCCGTTTACAAACTGACGACCACGCTGACGCTGCGCGGCTCGTTTACCGACAACGACGGCAACGTTCTGCACGAGTTCGGCACCACCGGCGACGATGCGAACGACCGCCCCGACGAAATCAAAACGACCGTTTGGTTCCACTCGCTCGACGGCGGCCGCAACCTGCGCCCCATCCGCAGCGAAACCACGGGATACTACCACGCACTCGATTCTACTTCCGGCTATACGCTCTCCGTGACCAACTTCAAAGCCACCATCGAATACAACAACAGCGCCACTTCCGCCACCGTGCAGCTGGAAAACCTGTGGACGGAAGAAGAACTTTCCGGCGACAACGCCAAGATCAACGCCTATACAGTGCGCTCCTCGCTGCCGCGCACGCAGAGTTTTTCCGTCGGCGATCTGCAGAAAAACTATTCCGGTTTCGACGCCGGCCAGCTCTATTTTGTGGGCAGAGGCATCTCGTTCAGCGAAAACGGCTCGAACACCGTAACGCTCGCTTCGATCTACGGGAAATTGCAGTGCGCCCTCACCTGCGGCGAATTTGCAGACCTTTCCTGCAACTTTACGGTGAACGGCGGCGAACCCGTTACCACCGTGAACACCGCGCCCGTGACCTTTACGAATTCCGGCAACGGGCAGAACCGCGGCCCCTCGCGCACGGTAAACTATGCCCGCGCGACAGACGCCCCTTCCGGCTACTACAACGTGCCCGTGCGTATTTCCGAAACGTTTGCCTACGACGTGGGCAACCTCGTATTCACGCTGCAAAGCATTGCCCGCTGAATACCATACAGATAAAAATATCCCCTGCATGATCTGCGGGGGATATTTTTTTATACCGTTCCTGTTTTGCCCGGAGAGGCCGCGGAAAAGGCTTCCCTGCGCAGCAGACCGTACCGCCGCCCTTGCGCTTTACAGGCCTTCGCCCTTGGGAAATACGATCTGCAGGCGCAGTGTTTTCAGTTCTTCCTCCCCGACCTCCATGATATCCGGCAACGCCGCAAGCGTTCCGCCGTTTATACTGCACAATAACCTGTCTCCGCACATCCAGCGGCCGCAGCCGTCCTGTTCGGGTGCGCGGCAGGCGTCTGCATCCGCTTCGGAAAGCAGCAGATCGAGCGCTTCCCCCGCGCGGTACAAGCCCTCCGCCGTGCGCATGGTGCAGCAGAAATAGGCCTCGTACATCCGCATTTCCCATACGCCGTTGCGCACAGTGACGCAGCTGTTCGGCCCCGCACCGCCGTTGATGCGCTGGCAAAGGCGGAAACCGTTCAGCCATATTCTGCGCGCAAGGGTTAAGTACTGCGCTTCCGACGTTGCTTGGTAAAGATCCAGGGCCGCGATCAGACTGTCTGTCACGGCGCACGGCTCCGTCCAGGTATCTTCACGGCCGAACCAGTTGAAATTTTCATACGTCAGAGTCATGCCGTGCGATACGTACAGGTCGAAAACCTCGCGGGCGCGTGCCAGATACCGCGCTTCCTTTGTGGCGCGGTACATCCGGAGAATGGCCCGGCAGCAGGTGAGCGTGGAGTGCGTTTGCATATGTACGGCCAATTTGTCGACGGAAAGAAACTTCTCTATGCAGCCGTCTATAAAAGTTTTCAGCTCCTCCGAGGGAAAAAGCGCATACGCCGCCGTAACGCCGTCGAGGGCGATAAATGCACAGCCGACGTCTGACGAAAGCAGCCAGCCGCCGTTTTCCCCTACCGCGCTCCCGGCTACGCCGCCCTGCGCGCGTGCGCCGGAAACCGGGTAACGCGCATACAGAGCCGTGCATTTCATAAACAGATTCGAAACGATGCTTTCAATGCGCCGGCGCAGAGAATCCTCCGGGCTGTCGGCATACAGTTCGCACAGTCCGCGCAAAAACCAGCCGTTGCCGGAAAGCTGCTGTTCGGAAACCGTATTTCCGTCTGTTACCTCTCCGAAATATCCGTATTCGTTCGTATGTTCGCCGAGATGCTCTATCAGGTACGGAGACGACGCCGTTTCCCGGCCGGTGAGCCGGCGGAGCAGTACGGAAGCCAGCAGATAACGCCCTTCCCAATCTCCGGGCCAATCGTACGTCGCTTCGCGGAACACCTTTTCGCCCGCGTACAAATCGCCGCATAACCTCTCGAAATTCCGCTCGACTCTGCGGCGGAACTCTTCGCGCAGCTGTTCTTTGCTTTCCATTGAAACCATCGTGTACTCCTTGCGGCAGCCTTCGCCGCCTGCACATTTATCGCCGATGCGCCCCGCCGCCTCCGGCATCGGCCCGGAGGCGGCGAGGCGCAGATGCAGTGAATATATTATAACATTTTGCCTGTCAAAAAGCAATGCTTTGCCGGAAAATAAATTCCGGTACGGGCGCGGCCGGAACGCAGAAAGGTGCGGCCGCCGCAAGCAAAAAGAGCGCGGATTCCGGCCCGCGCTCTTTTTCCGCAATATTTGCCTGCGGCGGATCGGGCACTTTGTACACGTTTCCGCCGCACCGTCCGGCGCAGACAGCTGCCGCCTTTATACCAGGCTCTCGTACAGAGCCACCAGGCTGCGCGTCGTTTCGCTGTAATTGCGCGTGCCCGACGGGATGCCGTTCGATTTTAAGAATAAATCGTTGAAAAACAGCGAAATGCGGTCCAAAATCCCCTCGTACTTTTCGTAGTGCGCGTTCGCGTTGCGGTATTCGGTACGCACCTCTTCGGAAAGGCGGCTGTACAATTCGCTGTACTGCTCTTCGGGCAGGGCGTTCAAAAGCCGCGACGCCGCGTCCAAAAGCCCGCTGTAACGCAGAAAGTCGTCCTCCGAACAGATACAGAGAATGTATGCGGCGAGGTTCGCCTCGCTTTCCGTGGATACCCCCTTGGCGTGCGCCATTTCGTGCGCCATGGTGACGGGCAAATCGCCCGCGGGGATGTTCACGTTGACGTTGGCCTCCGCATAAAAGGGGAAATAGATACCCGTGATGCCTAAATAACTCATGGGCACGGAAAGCGCCACCGCTTTGGGGCGCACCTCGTAGGGCGCAAAATAATCGCCCGGCACGGCATCGTACGCCGCATTGAGAAGGTCGGCCAGTTCATTGAACGTGTGCGGGCAGACGGCGCTGCCTTGCGCGTCGCGTTCCATACGCGCGGACACGGCGTTGAGCTCTTCGACGTAATACTCCGCCGCGTCGTACAGGTTTTCCGCGGTGACTTCCGTTGCGGGCAGGCCGAACGCCGAGGCGACGGGCGCGCGCTCGTACAGCGGCGCGTACAGCAGGCCGAACGCGAGCAGCACCGCCAGCAGCGCGACGCCCAGCCGGTACAGAATGGTCAGAGCGGCGGAAAAGCGTTTTTTGCACAGATCGATGACGAGAAAAACCGCGCAGGAAACGCCGCCGAGGATGAGCAGCACGGCGGTGATCTCGTAAAAGGAAACGGGTATGTAGTTGGTGATCCGCCCGATCAACCGGGAGAGCCGGCGGGTGACGCCCTCGGCAAGAAACGACTGCGCGACGGCGGGAATCTCCGCCAGCAGAAACACGATCGCCGCCGCCAAAGCGAGGGCGGCGAGCACGCGCAGGCGCTGCGGGCGGCGGACGCTTAAAAGTTTCATACTCCGATTATACCACAAAAGAACGCGTTTGCGGCGTTTTCAGCGCATTTTTTTGCAAATTTTCACAGGAAAAGGCGGAGCCTGCACGTTTGCAGGCTCCGCCGCCATATTTTTATGCGGCACTGCACCACATCTGCGCCGCACACACTTGTTTTCAACAAGAAATTTTTTTGCGCCGTATTTTAACGGTACCCTTTACGATGCCGTATTGACGGCAGAAAAACCGCATTCACTGACGGCGCCGCCACGTTCTCAACGCTGCAATCCCCCTCTATTCTTCGGCAGCTGCCTGCGGCGGCAGAGTAGCCGTTTTTTTGCGGTAGTCGCCGTTCACGCGCATGGCATTGAGGATGGCGAGCACCGCCACGCCCACATCGCCGAACACCGCCACCCACATATTGGTGAGTCCCACGGCGGAAAGAATGAGAATGATTGCCTTCACCGCCAGCGAGAACACGATGTTTTCGAACACGACCGCCATCGTTTTTTTGGCGATGCGCTTGGCGAGCGGCAGGCCGCGCAGGTCGTCTTGCATCAGCACGATGTCCGACGCCTCGATGGCCGCGTCGCTGCCGATGCCGCCCATCGCGATGCCGATATCCGCGCGCATCAGCACGGGCGCATCATTGATGCCGTCGCCCACGAAACACAGCGACTCTTTGGCTGGCTTTTCGGAAAGGAGTTTTTCCACTTCCGCCACCTTATCCTGCGGCAGCAGCGATGCCTTATAATCGCTCACGCCCAGTTCGGCCGCCACGCGCGCGGCGATCTGTTCGTTGTCGCCGGTGAGCATCACCGTGCGGCAGCCCATGCCGTGCAGTGCGGAAAGCACTTCTTTCGATTCTTCTTTCGGCTCGTCGCTCACGAGCACGGAGCCGACAAACCGATTTCCCCGCGCCACATACACGACGGTGCCGGCGCCCTCCGGCCGCACACAGGCGATGCCGCGGCTCTGCATCAGTTTTTCGTTGCCGCAGAGGATCTCGTCATCTCCCCTCCGCGCCTGCACTCCCTCGCCCGCGATATTGGTGAGCGTGTAGCCGGTTTCGGGCGTTTTTCCGTAACACGCGACGATCGACTTCGCGATGGGATGGCTCGAATCGCTCTCGGCGATCGCGGCGAGGCGCAGGATCTCGGCGCGGTTTTCGGGCGGGTAAACGCCCGTTACGGCGAAATTGCCCTTTGTGAGCGTGCCCGTTTTATCAAACACGAACGTGCGGGCTTTGTTGAATTTTTCCAGATAGTTGGAGCCTTTGATGAGGATGCCGCAGCGCGACGCGGCGCCGATGCCCGCAAAAAAGGAGAGCGGAATGGAGATGACAAGCGCGCACGGGCAGGACACGACCAGAAAACTCAATGCCCTGTACACCCAAACCGACCACGCGCCCGTAACCAGCGACGGCACGACAGCCAGAAGCACCGCGACGATGACGACGGCGGGCGTGTAATATTTTGCGAAACGGGTGATGAAATTTTCCGTTTTCGATTTCTGTTCGGCGGCGTTTTCCACGAGGTCGAGAATTTTGGATACCGTGGAATCGTAAAAGGTCTTTTCCACGCGTACCTCGATCTGCGAAGTGAGGTTGACGCAGCCGCTGACGACCTCGCCGCCCGCCGCAACCTCGCGCGGGAGCGATTCGCCCGTGAGCGCCTTGGTATCCAGCGAGGCGGCGCCCGCGATCACGGTGCCGTCGAGCGGGACTTTTTCGCCGGGGTTCACCACGATCACTTCCCCCACCTGCACCTGCGACGGATCGACGGTTTCCACAACGCCGCCGCGCTTTACGTTGGCATAGTCGGGGCGGATGTCCATGAGCGCGGAGATGGAACGGCGCGATTTGCCGGTGGCGTAACTTTGAAAAAATTCGCCCACCTGGTAAAAGAGGAGAACGGCGCACGCTTCGTCGAACCCCTCGATCTCCTGCCCCGTGACGCCGCGGTAAATGGCGAGCGCAAAGGCGCCGAGCGTTGCCAGGCACATGAGAAAGTTCTCGTCGAACACCTGCCCGCGGACGATGTTGCGCGCGGCGCGCCACAGAACGTCGTACCCGATGAGCAGGTACACGGCGAGGTAGAGCGCAAAGGGAAACAGCCACGCGAACGGGCCTTGGAAAACGTTCCCCAAAACGACGATTTTATCCGCAATGAATAGGGCGGCGAACAGCGCCAGCGAAACGAGGATGCGCGCAAGATTTTTCTTTTCGCGCCTGCTCAATGTATAGCCTTTCATAACTTCTGACCGATTTTTCTGCTTTTTTATTTGCTGTTTTCCCGTAAGATTGTACGCATTTTATTGATACGTTATACCAAAATACGGCAATCCGGCTCCACGCGGGAACAGACTTTTACGATCTCTTTTACGATTTCGTCGAACCGCTCATCGTCCGCGTCGACGGAAAGCCGCTGCATCATGAACGACACGCTCGCCGCGTGCACGCCGTCGATCTTGTTGATCGCGCGCTCCATTTTCGCCGCGCAGTTGGCGCAGTCGAGATCCTGCATTTTGAATACTTTTTTCATGGAAACTATCTCCGTTTTTTTATTTACGCCCGCCGAGAGGCAGCGTGCCGCCGCCCCGTCAGCCGGCCGAATGTTCAATCGTTTGAACAAATGTTCAATAATAAGGCAAGCAAAAAACAGGGTGTCCCCTGCTCTTTTCAGCGCGGCTCGTTGACGTGCGTGAGGCCGCATTCGAGAATTTTGGTGACGTGGTCGTCGTCGAGCGAGTACAATACCTCTTTGCCCTGTTTGTTGCCGCGCACGAGTTTGGCACCGCGCAGAATGCGCAGCTGGTGCGAAACGGCGGAAACGCTCATGCCCAGAACCTCGGCGAGTTCGTTCACAAAGCAGGCGCGGTTCTGCAAACAGCTTAAAATTTTTGTGCGCGTGGAATCGCCGAACATCTTGTAAAGTTCGGCCAGGTCGCACAGCACTTCATCGGAAGGCAGTCTGTTTTTGATTTCGTCTGCACTCACTGCCCTGCTCTCCCGTTCCTGCATCGCCGTTTCCTCCTTGCAAATATTTGAACAGTTCTTCAAATGTTCAATAATAGTATATGCTTTTAAGAAGAGAATGTCAACCGTTTGAACGGAAATTTTTAAAAATATTTTTAAAAGCAGACAGGCGGCAATCTTTGTTGCGCGGCGGAACATTGCACACCTGTTGCGCGGCGGGGTTTTGGGTTCGAACGCTCGGCCGACGCGGCAGGATTTCCGCCGCCCGCAAGCGGCGAAATTGCGGCGGCGCAAAGTATGTTGACATTTTTTGATTTTTTTGCTATACTATATATTAGGAATAAAATTGGCATTCCTGAAAATAATGGGGTAGCACCGGTTTCGATTGCCGGTGCGCGGAAGAATAAGCACGCAGAGGAACGAGTGGCCTCTATAAAACATTCGGCTTAAACTTAAATGCAGATAACAATGCAAACTACAACGCTCCTGTAGCGTTGGCTGCCTAATTAACAGTTAAGCAGTTCGTCTGCCCCTCTTCCCCGCCGGGAGGGAGCGGGCGTCAAAAGAGGCGGGGTACGGCCGCGGCGATGTGAAGTCGGCACCGCGGCGGAATTAAGATTTCTGCGGATAGGCTCTTTCGGTCGCAGAGGGGCATATTTTAAGACAATTGCGGCATAAGCGTGTAGAAAGTTCTTTGGCAATCCGGTAAGACGCGAGTTCAACTCTCGCCTACTCCACCACCAAAAGCCAAGTCGAACTTTTATTATTTCCGCGGCGGTTTCGCCGTGACGGTTCGATTCGGCGGTGCAAAAAAGAGGGTTATCCGATAAAGGATAGTCCCTCTTTTTTACTATTTCAAAAGTTTTTCCTTTTCTCTGTCAAATTCTTCTTGCGTAATGACGCCTGTATCCAATAAATCTTTATAAGTTTTGAGCATTTCTGCCACTTGCTTTTTATCCGCCAATGAACCACTATTTGTATTTTGCCCGTTTTCTTGTGTTTTGTGGACGTTCGACTGCGTATCAGTTGCGCTATCTTTTATCATAATCGTGCAAATGACATAACCAGCAAAAATCAGACTGGCGATAATAAGAGGGATATAAGCGAATGTAGTTCCCGATGTAATATCGCTATCCAAAACTCCTAATCCTTGTACCCAATACCCTATGGAGGCAGGAATACTGATGTTCACTATTCCAACGATTAGATATGTAACGTGGAAGCTTAAACATAGAATCATAAATATCTTGCAGATGGTTTTTGTCGTTTGCGAATTAAAAACAAAAAACGCCAAAATAGCCATAATAATTGTTGCTATGGCGGCAACTAATTGTAATACGCAAAATATTCCAGACAGAACGGCTCCCCATTGAAAATCATCGGGAATAAATATGCTTTTCATGTCAAGAAAATCAAATCCGCTTTCCGTTAATGTGATAGGTATTATACCCTCTATATAAGTTGAAACCTTTACCAAAGTAAAGCATAAAGCCACTAATGTTAAAATACCCATACCCAAAGTAATGCTGCACTGAATTAGTTTTGATAATGAAAAGTTTCGCAACTTTGACGATTGCACCATAAAACACCTCCTGAAATCTGAATTTTTTATAAAGATAAGTAGAATTTACAACCTTTTCCCCACAGGCACCCCTCCCGATACTTATTTTTTTACATTATATCAAATCGGTGTATCACAAATTGATAATACCGATATTTTTTTCAAAAGTTTTTTGAAAAATTTTTTTGAGTATAAAAAAAGTGTGCCCCACAACGTGAAGCACACCCCGAAAATGTACTTCGCATTGTTGCGACACAATTTCTCCTGTAATGGAAAATAGAAGTACAAAATCGCATGATTGTACTCCATTACAGGAAATATGAAACTGTGTCGCACAAATAGCATAGCACAAAACAGAGAAAAACGCAATCGCTTTTCAAACTTTCCCCCCGCAGAATGGCGTAATTTCTCCGTAGAAGCCGTGTCTGTGGCAATCTGACGGACAAAAAGGTACGCCCGAATAGCTTGCGCCTTCGGCGCAACCGACTCGACCTGCTTGTGACACATTACAAAAACGGCACAGACAAGCGCGCCCTAAGGAGTTTTGCCCCTTGTGGGGCAAGGCACTGCGTGCCCGAATAGCTTGCGCCTTCGGCGCAACCGACTCGACCTGCTTGTGACACATTACAAAAACG
>CALVHW010000067.1 GCA_944328905.1 uncultured Clostridia bacterium
GCTGTTCGCCGCCATCGGGTTTTTGCTCTCTTTTGTCAAAAAATGCGGAAAAAACAAAAAGGGGCGCAAAGAAAAAACAGGGGGCGCAGTTTCACGTTAAACAATGCGCATAAACAATTTACAAACGGCGGAAAATGCGGTATAATAGAGTAAACCGCGGTTCCGCCGTTTTTTGCGGCGAACGCGGCGCAGGCTGGAGGGCCGAATAATATGGTCTATAAAAACATCGCCGAACTGATCGGAGGCACGCCGCTTCTGGAACTGGGCGGCATTCAGAAAAAATACCGGCTGAAAGCGCAGATCTTTGCCAAACTCGAATACTTCAACCCCACGGGCAGCGTCAAAGACCGCCCCGCGCTCGCCATCGTCGAGGCTCTCGAAAAGGAGGGCCGCATCGATTCCGAAACGCTGCTCATCGAGCCGACCAGCGGCAACACGGGCATCGGCCTTGCCGCCGTGTGCGCGATGAAAGGCTATCACCTGCTTTTAACCATGCCCGAAACCATGAGCGTGGAACGCCGCAAACTCCTCGCCGCGTTCGGTGCGGAGATCGTGCTTACCGACGGCCGCAAGGGCATGGCGGGCGCCATCGAAAAGGCGGAGCAGCTCCACCGCGACATCCGCAACAGCGTCATCTGCGGACAGTTCACCAACCCCGCCAACCCCGAATCGCACTACCTCACCACCGGGCCGGAACTGTGGAGCGACTGCGGCGGTATGCTCGATTTTTTCGTGGCGGGCGTGGGAACGGGCGGCACGCTCACGGGCACCGCGCGTTACCTCAAAGAAAAGAATCCCGCGCTGCGCGCCGTGGCCGTGGAGCCGGAAAATTCCGCCGTGCTTTCGGGCAAACAGGCGGGGCCGCACGGTTTGCAGGGTATCGGCGCGGGTTTCGTGCCGGAAATTTTGGACGTATCGTTGATCGACGAAGTGATCGCCGTTTCCGATAAGAGCGCCTACAAAACGGCGCGCGTGCTCGCCCGCACCGAAGGCGTGTTCTCGGGCATTTCGGCGGGGGCGGCCGTATGGGCGGCGATCGAACTGGCCAAGCGGCGCGAAAACGCCGGCAAACGCATCGCCGTCATCGTGCCGGATACGGGTATGCGTTACCTCTCCACCGACCTGTTCGGCGAATCGGAATGAGCCGGGCGGAACGCCGCGAATGCGACCGGCAGAAGGAAGAACGGTGCATTCAGCGGTTTGAAAAGAATTGCGCGCTGCTGCGCGGCAGGGGATACCGGCAAAAAAACTGCACCGTCACGGTGCTGGCGGCGAACGTGTGGGGCACGGCGGTCATCTTGCCGTTCGCGGCGGCGGCCGTGCTGCTGTTCATATTTTTCACGCCGCCGCGCGCCATGTTCCCGTCTTTCGTGGCGGCGGATTTTTTCCTGCTCGCCGTGCTTTTGGCGGCGTCCATCCCCGTGCACGAATGCCTGCACGCGCTGTGCTGGGCAGCGGCGAACCGCTCGTTTACGGGCATCCGCTTCGGCGTGCTGCGCACGTCGCTCACGCCCTATTGCTCGTGCGAGGTGCCCATGGGGCGCGCCGCGTATCTTTGCGGCACGCTGGCACCCTTCGTGTTGCTCGGCATCGGCTTTTCGCTCGCTTCCGTACTTGTCGGCTATACCGTGATGCTGGTTCTGGGCGTGTTCAACCTGTTTTCGGCGGGGGCGGATGCGCTGGTGGCGGCAAAACTTCTCACCGAGGGCAGGGGAATCTTTCTCGACCACCCCACGCAGTGCGGCTTTTACCGGTTTTATAAAGAAAAAACCTGAAATTACATAACGGGAAGAACAAGTCCCGCGGCGTTCGCCGCGGGACGCTGTATTTCAAACGACCGTCACGGCAAAAAACCGCAAGTAAACTGCCGCAAAACGGCAAAATAAAAAAGCAGCGTTTCCGCCGTCGCGGAAACGCTGCTTTATCCTTTTGCAAGGTCAGATCACTACGATGTTTTTGTCTTCGAACATTCTTTTTACGTCGGGCGCAAAATTCTCGTCGGTGATGAGCACGTCGATGTCGTCGGGCGTGGCAAAGGTGTAGGGCATGATCTTGCCGATCTTGGAAGTATCCAGCATCATGTACACCATTTTCGCGCGCGCCAGAATAAATTTCAGCAAGTCGCTTTCCACCTGCGATATGCAGGAAAATCCCTGCTCGAAGGAAAAGGCAGACGCCGAAATGATCGCCAGTTCAAAGTTCGTGTTTTCCAAAAACACCTTCGTGTACGGCGAGGCGGTGGAAAGGTTTTCCTTGATGAGCGTGCCGCCCACCAGCACCACCTCCGGCTGCTTTTTGTGGCTCAGTTCTTCGGCCACGGCCAACCCGTTGGTAAAGATGTGGCAGGGCCTGTCGGGCAGTTCTTTGGCCAGGTACAGCGCCGTGGTGCCGCCGTCGAGGAACATACTCACGCCCTCATCGATCAGCGAAGCCGCCTTTTTGGCGATGGTCTTTTTCGCGTCGGTGTTGGTGGTCGATTTCTGCGCATACGCCTCGCCCGAACGTTTCTGTACTTCAAGTACAGACATCGCTCCGCCCCGCACGCGGATCACTTTGTTTTCTTTTTCCAATTCCAAAAGATCGCGCCGCAGCGTCATGTCGGAAACATCGGGGAAGTACTGTGCCAGTTCTTCCAGGCTCATCTTTCCGTTTTTTTCGATCAGCAGGGCGATCTCGTCAATTCTTGTGCGTTTCGTACTGTTTCTCCTCCGGTAAATTTTTTCCGAATTATAATAGTATTATAACATAATTCACAAAAATACGCAACGGCTTTTTACATTATTTGTGAAAGATTTACACTTTATTTAAAAAAATTTTTTTAAGCGCCGTAAAAAACATTGAATTTTCGCCGAAAAAATGTATAATAATAGCAGAACAAATTTTTCCTGCGCGAGGCACGGCCATGAGCGATAATTTTATCAGCGATCTCAACGACTATTTCTGCAAGCGGTACGCGAATTTTGACCGCATCAGTTCGATGCCCTCGTACGAGTCGGTCACCATTTCCATGGTGCTCAAAAACCGCAACCGCATCGAGGAAGGCGCCTATGCCGCCAACGAAATGCGCAAGCTCGCCTACCAGCCGAACGCCGGGCAGGTGCTTGCAGAACTCAAAGAGCGGTATGTAGACGACAATTTTTCATTTTCCGTGCGCGTGGCGCCCTGGAGAAAGCGCGTGGGGGCGTTTTTCGGCAAAAGCTGGACGGGGCACGCCGTGGCTGCGGTCATAAAAAAATACGGCGAAGAGCCCGCCGCCATGGCCGAGCGCCTGGGCGTCGGCGAAAAGGTGTGGGCAAACGTGCTCAAAGGCTATTATATTCCCGAAAAGGTGCTGCTTTTCAAGTTGTTCCTGCTTTTGGGTATGCGCCGCGAAGACTGCGACACGCTCATGAAGATCTGCGAATCGTATTTCAACTACGAAGACGCGCGCGACGTTGTCGTGCGGTACCTGATCGATTACCGCGTGTACAACCGCGAAATGATCGATGCCGCCTTTGACGAATTCCGCCTGCGCAGAATATTATAATTAAGAAAGAGCGGCGCACGGCGCGCCGCGTTCGTATAACGGCCGCGCCGTGCGCGGCACAGGAGCAGAGAGTATGTTCAAACGACTGCGTGCAGACATCAACGCGGCGAAGCGCAACGATCCCGCCGCGCGCAACAAATTCGAAATATGGCTCACCTATTCGGGCGTGCACGCGCTGTCGTGGCACCGCTGGGCTAACCGGCTGTACAGGATGCACCTCAAACTTCTCGCGCGCATCACCAGCCAGTTCGCCAAATTTTTAACGGGCATCGAAATCCACCCCGCCGCCAAAATCGAGGGCGGCGTGTTTATCGACCACGGCGCGGGCGTCGTGATCGGCGAAACGGCAGAGGTCAAGAGCGGCGTTGTCATCTACCAGGGCGTCACGCTGGGCGGCACGGGCAAAGAAAAGGGCAAACGCCATCCCACCATCGAAAAGGACGTCATCATTTCCGCCGGCGCCAAAGTGCTGGGCGGTTTTACGGTGGGCGAGGGCGCCAAGATCGGCGCGGGCGCGGTCGTGCTCAAAGAGGTGCCGCCGCACGCCACCGTCGTGGGTGTGCCCGGGCGCGTGGTGCGCATCAAGGGCGAAAAACCCGACCTCCTGCAGGAAAAATGCGATCCGAACGCCGAGGAGATCCGCGCGCTCAAATGCCGCGTACATAAACTGGAAGCCGCGCTCGAAAAACTCACGGGCGAAAAATACGAATGCACGCAGGAAGAACTCTTCCCCGTGCCCGCCGCCGCGGAAGAACAAGAAGAACAAACCGCACAAGAACCCGCGGAACAACCCGCCGCGGATGAGCCGGCGGGCGGCGCAGAGCAAAAAGCAGAGAAAGAAGAGAAAACAGAGGATTCAGGCAATGAATAAGATCACATCCAAAGAACTCAGAAACAAATGGCTCTCGTTCTACGAGGGCAAAGGCCATGTAAACATCGGCGCGGTGTCGCTCATCGGCGACGGCACCACGGGCGTCATGTTCAACGTAGCGGGTATGCAGCCGCTCATGCCCTATCTTTTGGGCCAGCCGCACCCCGCGGGCAAGCGTCTCTGCAACGTACAGGGCTGTGTGCGCACGGTCGACATCGAGTCCGTCGGCGACGCCACGCACTTCACCTTTTTCGAAATGATGGGCAACTGGTCGCTGGGCGATTACTTCAAAAAGGAAAAAACCGCCTGGTCGTTCGAACTTCTCACCGAGGTGTTCGGGCTGGATAAAAACAAGATCTGCTCCACCGTGTTCGCGGGCAACGAATCCGCCCCGCGCGACGACGAAACCGCCGAACTTCTCGTAAACCTCGGCATCAAACGCGAAAACATTTTCTATCTGGACAAGTCCAACAACTGGTGGGAGTTGGAGGGCACCGTGGGTACCCCCTGCGGGCCGGACAACGAGTGGTTCTACCCGCTCACGGACGAGGAGTGCGGCCGCAAACCGTGCGACATCAACTGTCCCTGCGGCCGGTATGTAGAGATCGGCAACGACGTGTATATGCAGTACAAGAAGACGGAAAACGGCTACGTTCCTTTGGAAAACAAGAACGTGGATACCGGCTTCGGGCTTGACCGCATGCTCGCCTTTCTGAACGGGCTGACCGACGGCTACAAGACCGACCTTTTCAGCGGCGCCATCGGGTATCTCGAAAAAGTTTCGGGCAAAAAGTACGACGACGGCGGCGAAGACCGCAAAGCCATGCGCATCATCGCCGACCACACGCGCACTGCGGTCATGCTCATCGGCGACGTCAACGGCATCCTGCCCTCCAACACGGGCGCCGGCTACATTCTGCGCCGTCTGATGCGCCGCGCCATCCGCTACTGCCGCAAACTGGGCATTTCCAGCGCGGAAATGTTAGGCGTGGCCAAAGTGTTCATCGAAGACGTGTACGGCGAGGCGTACCCGCTGCTGCCGCAGAAAGAGGCGTACATCCTCGAAGAGATCAAACGCGAGATCGACCGTTTCGAAGCCACGCTGGAAAAGGGCATCAAAGAGTTTGAAAAAACGATAAACGGCATCGAGCGCAAAAACGAGTTCATGTCTAAACAGAACCCCGATTACGTGAAGGAAACGCGCATCGGCGGCAAGGCGGCGTTCAAACTGTACGATACGTACGGCTTCCCTCTTGAACTTACCGTGGAAGTGGCGGCGGAGCGCGGCTACACGGTAGACGAAGAGGGCTTTGCCGAGGCGTTCAAAGAGCACCAGGAAAAGAGCCACGCGCAGGCCGCGGGCGAATTCAAGGGCGGCCTTGCCGATACGGGCGAGGCGACCACCCGCCTGCACACCGCCACGCACCTGCTGAACGCGGCGCTCAAAACCGTGCTCTCGCCCGACGTCAACCAAAAGGGCAGCAACATCACGCCCGAGCGCCTGCGGTTCGACTTCAACTTCGAGCGCCCCATGACGCAGGAAGAGATCAAAGCCGTCGAAGACCTCGTCAACGAAAAGATCAAAGAGGATATCCCCGTCGTGTTCGAGGAAATGCCCTACGAAAAGGCGAGGGAAGAGGGCATCGTCGGCGTGTTCGACAATAAGTACGGCGACGTCGTAAAAACGTACTCGATCGGCAATTTTTCGCGCGAAATGTGCGGCGGCCCGCACGCCAAGCACACGGGCGAGCTGGGGCACTTCAAAATCGTCAAAGAGCAGTCCTCCTCGGCGGGCGTGCGCAGAATCAAGGCAATTTTGGAATAAAGATTCACGAAAAATATTGAAACGGATAAAACTTTTTTCGTGAGAAAAGGGAGAAACAGCCGGTAAAGCGGCGGTTTCTCCCTTTTTTGCCCTTTTCAGCAGTGCACCTTTTTAGAAAATCCGCTGTTAAAGCAGGTCGCGCAGGAAATCCGGAATGAAGAGCGGCGCCGGCAGTTTAAAGAAAATTTCAACGTGCGCGAACAGCAGTAAAAAGCAAACGCCGAAGGCCGCCCCTCTTTTTCGGCAAAAAAGAGGGGCGGCCCGTATTTATTTTTGCGCTATCTTCACGCAGGCGCCCGTTTCGGCGTCCTGAAACATCATCCAGTATCCCTTTCCGCGCATATCGAAAACGGAAAGCGGCATAAACGAGCAAAACCCTTTCAGCGCGTCGGGCGGATCGCCGTAACTCTCCGCCGGCACGCCGTAACAAATGTATTTGGGTTTCTTTTCGTCGCTGATCACGCCCACCGTGTAATATTTGTTGCGCGCGAACACCACCTTCACCCAGCGCGAAAAGGGGATGCTCTCCGCCAACTGCTCTTCGGGCGGGTATTTTTCAAAAAGCATATCCAAATGCTTTTTCACCGTCTGGTAATAGCAAGCTCTTTCATCGCCTGCGAGGTCTTCGCTCCCCGCGAATCGGAATAGGCTTTGAGCATCTTCATCTTTTCCAGCGTTTTCTCCGCCCGTTCGCGCTTTTTCTGTTTCTCGCTCTTTGTTCTCATCGGCCGTTCCGTCCTTTTCAAATTCGTAATAATTTTCGGTGGCAACCACCTCGTCGTCGTAGGGCGGCGCGGCAGGGCCTGCCGCGCCCGCGCCGTCCGCGTCTGCCGCGCCCTGCTTTTTGCCCCCGGCGGTCCGGGCGTGCGTTTCGTGCGCCGGCGTTTCCGCTTCTGTTTCAGAAGTGCGCGGCTTCTTTCCGGGCGCGTCCTCTTCGGCGAGCATCGCGCACAGCTTTTTGATGTCGTAAGTTTTATCGCCGCACTTGCCGAACGCCACGGGCGAAACGCTGCCGCCCGCAAAGCACACCAAACAGCAAAAATTATCGGCTATGTCAAGCTCGCTGTATTTTTTTACCGACGTTCCGGCAGGGGTGGGGATGTCAAAGCTTTCCGCCGTGCCGTGCCCGTCGCATACCAGAAAGCGGTACCGTCCCGAAGAGAGGGGCGCAAACCCGATCAGCGCCAGCGAAAGGCTCAGTCTTCCGCCGCTCTTTTCCGCCGTCAGCAGGGCGGAAACCTTTTTGCCGTCTGCGGCAAAACCCGAGGCGACCTGTTTGAGAATGCACAGTTTTTTTATGTAGACCATTTTCCACCCCGTCTGCGGCTGCCCGGCCGCATAAGCTGTAAAGGCAGTTTCGTATTTCATTATATATGCCGCGCGCGCGATGAAAATACATATTTTTGCCGAAAAACGTACGATTTTGCCGAAACCGCCCCGCAAAACCTGCCGCGCAGTATGCCCGCCGCTCTATTTGCGCCGTTTTCGGCGCAAATAAAAAAGCGGCGCGAAAAGGTTTACTTTTTGAAAAAAAAAGTTTATAATGGTAGCAAGCGGCAAAAAAGAGCCGCCGTGAATTTGTTACTATTGTTTTTCAAAAGGAGATATAAGCCATGGCAAACATCGGAAAGGCGTTAACAGACAACGCGAAAGTCCTGCGCTTTGTGCAAGAGAGCGCGGAGCTTTGTCAGCCGGACAAGATCGTTTGGATCGACGGCAGTGCCGCCCAGCGCGACGCGCTGCGCGCCGAGGCCTGCGCCTCGGGCGAAATGATCAAGCTCAACGAGGACCTTCTCCCCGAGTGCTACCTGCACCGCACCGCCGTCAACGACGTCGCGCGCGTGGAAGACAGAACGTTCATCTGCTGCCGCGATAAAAACGACGCCGGCCCCATCAACAACTGGATGGATCCCAAAGAAGCGTACAAAATGGCAGGCGACATCTTCAAAGGCTCGATGAAGGGCAGAACCATGTACGTGATCCCGTACAGCATGGGCATCGTCGGCTCCGAATTTGCAAAGATCGGCATCGAACTGACCGACAGCATCTACGTCGTCCTCAACATGGAGATCATGACGCGCGTAGGGCTGGACGTGTACGAGGCGCTGGGCAAAGACGGCGACTTCGTAAAGGGCCTGCACTCCAAGTGCCAGCTCGACGAGAGCAAGCGCTACATCCTGCACTTCCCCGAAGACGACACCATCTGGTCGTGCAACAGCGGCTACGGCGGCAACGTTCTGCTGGGCAAAAAGTGCTTCGCGCTGCGCATCGCCTCTTACCTCGGCAAAAACGAGGGCTGGATGGCCGAGCATATGCTCATTCTGGGCTTTGAAAAGCCGGATGGCGACGTCAAGTACATCGCGGCGGCCTTCCCTTCAGCCTGCGGCAAAACCAACCTCGCCATGCTCATCCCGCCGGAAATTTACCGCAAAAAGGGCTACAAGATCTGGTGTGTGGGCGACGACATCGCCTGGATCCGCGTCGGTGCGGACGGCAGGCTGTGGGCGATGAACCCCGAAAACGGGTTCTTCGGCGTGGCTCCCGGCACCAACGAAAAATCCAACCCCAACGCACTGCACACCACGCAGCGCGGCACCATCTTCACCAACGTGGTGCACAACCTCGATAACAACACCGTGTGGTGGGAAGGGCTCGACAAGAACCCGCCCAAGAACGCGGTGGACTGGAAGGGCAACCCGTGGGACGACGCGGCAAAGGCCGCCGGCGTCAAGGGCGCGCACCCGAACAGCCGTTTCACCGCTCCCGCCCGCAACTGCCCCTGCATCAGCAAGGAATTCGACAACCCGAAGGGCGTGCCCCTGTCGGCCATCGTGTTCGGCGGCCGCCGCGCCAAAACGGCTCCGCTGGTGTACCAGAGCAAAGATTGGGATAACGGCGTGTTCGTAGGCTCCATCATGGCCAGCGAAACCACGGCCGCCGCCACCGGCGCGGTCGGCGTCGTCCGCCGCGATCCCATGGCGATGCGCCCGTTCTGCGGCTACCACATGGGCGATTACTTCAAACACTGGATCGAAATGGGCAAAAAGGTCGCGCACCAGCCCAAAATCTTCAACGTCAACTGGTTCCGCACCGACGACGAGGGCAACTTCCTGTGGCCCGGCTTCGGCGAGAACATGCGCGT
>CALVHW010000068.1 GCA_944328905.1 uncultured Clostridia bacterium
ATATCTGCCGATTTGCTCAAAAATAATAGCCGCCTTGTTATCATAAACGACCACTTGATTTTTGTGCTTTACTGCATGAATTATATTAGGTATCATAATGACCGCCATTATGGCAAGTCCGTAATAATTAAACCAATCCATATTAAAATTATATCAAAAACATCTATGAATTTCAAGCAAACAACGTAGTCAAAAGTAAATTTGGCACTGTGGCGTGTGCTTGAATAAACGAGCCTCTGCGGCGTATGGTATTCAGGCAAAGAGCCAAGACCAAACGCCCCAAGGGGCTTTTTGTTTGCCGTTGGCAAATAGCCTACCATACGCCTTTCTCACATCAAGCGGCTTTCGCGGCATAAACCGTCCGCTTGTATGCGATTGACCAAATAACTCAATACAAACGGCTACAAGCCGATATAGGCGGTTTGACGACGTTATATGCAATAATAAAAGCGGAAAAGAATAAAGAAAAAGAACCTAAACCGAGGGTTCGATTTAGGTTCTTACTGGCGGAAGGTGAGGGATTCGAACCCCCGGACCCTTGCAGGTCTTCAGTTTTCAAGACTGACGCCATCGACCACTCTGCCAACCTTCCGTATATGAACCGCCCGCACAAAACATCCCGTGCCGAGCAGATCTTTTGTTTCACAATCTTTTTCACGCTTTCGATTATTCTATCAGATTTCCTTACCGTTGTCAACCGTTTGCCTTGCGCGCGTCCAAACCGAAAAACCTTTTTTCGATACGCCACGGTCAAACTGTGCCCGAATTGTAATAATTTTGAAAAATTTATGTATTTTACAGACTTTTTATCTCTTAAATATTGACATTTAAAAAAAAATAGTTTATTCTAAATAAAATATAAAAAAAGGAGGAAATTTATTTATGTATTGCCCTGATTGCGGTGCAAAACTTTCGCTGAAATTCTGTGAAAATGAAGGCCTCGTCCCCTATTGCAACGATTGCGGCGAATTCAAATTTCCGCCTTTCAAAACTGCCGTAAGCATGGTAACCGTGAACAAAACGCAGGACCGGGTACTCATCGCAAAGCATACGAACGGCGAATATCTGCTGTTCGCGGGGTATGTGAAGAAAGGCGAATCCGCCGAAAAAACGATCGTTCGGGAAATTCGTGAAGAAACCGGACTGAACGCCGTAAAGTACAAATACATGAGTTCGCGCTACCACGAGCCGCGCAACGTGCTCATGCTCAACTTTATCGTTGTGGTTTCCGACGGGGAAGTTAAGACCAATCCCGACGAGATCGTGGAGGTGCAGTGGTGCGATTTCGACCACGCCCTCGAACTGATCAACCACGATTCCGTTGCCGAGTTCTTTTTGAAAAACGCCGTCGCCGAACTCAAAAAAAGCAAGATCTGATTAAAAGCAAAACGCCTCCGCCGGGTAACGGCGGAGGCGTTTTATCTCTTTTTACTTTCTTTTGAAGTTTTCACAGCAAGTGCAGGCTTCGGTATCGCAATCGCAGGTATTGCCGACCATGATGTGGTCGAGCGTGCAGTTTTTGCCCTCGCAGTTATACATGCAGTCGCAGACGGCGCAGCCGATGGAATGGTTGATCTTTTCCATGTTTTTTACCTCCTTACACTATTATGCGCAGGAATGATTTCTTTATCACCCAAAGGGTTGACTTTTTTTTGCCTGCGTTGTAAAATAAATACATACTACTCTGCGAGGTGTACACTCCATGAAAGTGATATTGAAACAAGACGTAAAAGGGACGGGCAAAAAGGGCGAAATACTGGACGTGAGCGACGGTTACGCCAAGAACTTTCTTTTGAAAAAAGGGCTGGCGGAACAGGCCTCCTCCGTGGCGGTGAACTCTTTGAAAATACAGAAAGAGGCGGAAGAGCGCCGCCGCGCCGAAGAGGTAAAGGCCATCCGCGAACTGGCGCAGAAGATGGACAAGTGCGAAGTGACCGTTTCCATTAAATGCGGCGAGAACGGCAAAGTGTTCGGCAGCGTGACCAGCAAAGAGATCTCTTCCAAACTCGAAGAGTTGGGCTTTGAGGTAGACAAAAAGAAGATACTGCTCAAAGACCCTATCAAGACGGTCGGCCAGTACCCCGTTGAGATTCGTTTGATGGAAAAAGTTTCGGCAAAAGTGTTCGTGAACGTGGTTCCGGAATAAAATCAAAACCGCGCTAAAAAGCGGCCTGCTTGTATAGCAGACCGCTTTTTTGATACACTTTTGTTACCTTACTTTTACACGCCGCGCGCTTTGCTCACACTCCTTTGCGGCGGCATTTTGCCCGATTTTTGCCGTATTATGCCAGACATAGTACTCTTTTTTCTGCCAAAAAGCAGGTAACGACACCCCTTAAACAGCTCCGCGGCGGGAATTACCGACAACGACGCGGCGAACACGATGCCCCACTGTTTCCCCGTTAAAGACACGATTCCGAACGCCGTGCGGAGCACCGGCACGAAGCACAGCAGCACGTTGACGGCCACTCCGATGAACACGGTTAAAAAGAGCATTTTGTTTTGAAAGAATCCTCTGCCGAACGCCGAGCCGCGCTCGCTGCGGATGTTGAACGAATGGAAAAGTTCGAGGAACGAGAGCACGAAAAAGGTCATCGTGACGGCGACGGCGTTGCCGTAGGCCGCCATGCTCCAAATGAACACGCCGATGCAAACGCCCGCCTGGAACAACCCGTAAAAGAGCACGGGCAGCAGTGAATCGGGTGCGAACAGGTCGCCCGCCCTTTGCGGCGGCCGCAGCATCACGCCGCGCTCGGCGCGCTCCGCACCCAGCGAGAGCACGGGCAGGCTGTCGGTGATCAGATTGATCCACAGCAGCTGGGTAGACGTGAGAAATTCGCATTGGTACAGCGCCAGCGTTACGATGAGGATGGCGAGCACTTCGGCGAGGTTGGTCGCCAGAAAAAACTGAATGGTGCGCTTTACGTTGGAAAAGACGCGGCGCCCCTCCTCCACCGCCTTGACGATGGTCGTAAAGTTGTCGTCGGCGATGACCATGTCGGCGGCGCTCTTGGTGACGTCGGTGCCGGAAATGCCCATGGCGATACCGATATCCGCTTTGCGGATGCCGGGCGCGTCGTTGATGCCGTCGCCCGTCATGGCGACGACGTTGCCCTCTTTCTGAAATTTTTCGACGATCAGGCTCTTGTGCCCGGGACTGACGCGGGCAAACACGCGGCAATGCGGCACGCGCCTGTCGAGCTCGGCGGCGGGCAAAGCGTCCAGTTCGGCGCCCGTGATCACCTCGTCTTCGCTATGCGCGATGCCCAGGCGCGAGGCGATGGCGAAAGCGGTGTCTTTATGGTCGCCCGTGACCATAACGGGCGTGATGCCCGCCTGCACGCACTCGGCGACCGCCTCTCTGGCGCCCTGTTTGGGCGGATCGATCATGCCGCAGATGCCGATAAAGGTGAGTTCGCTCTCGATCGCCGTGCCGCCGTAAGTGCGGTAGGCAAACCCCAAAACGCGCAGGGCGCGCGAGGCGAGCGTGCGGGTGGCGGCGAGGATGTTTTCCTTATCCCGCAATGTAACGGCGCGTTCGCGTCCGCCGTCGAGAATGCGCGAGCATTTTTGCAGAAGCACGTCTGCGCCGCCCTTCACATACAGGAACCGCCCCTCCGCCGTCTGCACGGCGACGGACATCATTTTGCGCTCGGACGTGAACGGGATGCCGCCCAGCCGGCGGCAGTCGCAGGAATAACTGCGGGCGTCGGCATAATTGACGAGCGCCACTTCCGTAGGATCGCCCATGCGCCGCCCCGGCGTGCCCTTTACGGTATGGCAGATGCTCATGCATTCGAGCAGCCGCCTGCCGCCCTCCCCCGCGGGCTGCGCAAAGGCGGCGGGATCGCGCGCCAGCGCATCGAGCGCCGAAGCAGAAAAATCGGTGACGACCTCTTCGACCGTCATGCGGTTTTCGGTGAGCGTGCCCGTTTTATCCGAGCAGATGCAACTGCACCCGCCCAGTGTTTCCACGGCGTGGAGTTTGCGGATGATGGCGCGCTCTTTGCTCATGCGCTGCACGCCGATAGCCATGATCACCGTGACGATGGCGGGCATGCCCTCGGGAATGGCCGCGACGGCGATGGCCACCGACGACATGAAGTTGCCGAGCAACGAATCTCCCTTAAAGAAGAGGCCGAACACGAAGATGATCGCCGCGACAGAAATGACGAACGCCGTGATGACCTTGCCGAGCACGGCGAGCGTTTTTTCCAGCGGGGTTTTGACGGTTTCCGTATGTTCGATCATGCCGGCGATGCGGCCGATTTCGGTATCTTTGCCCGTATGCACCACCACGGCGCGCGCCTGGCCCTTGACCAGGAACGTGGAAGAATACAGCATGTTTTTGCGGTCGGAAACGGCGGTCTTTTCGTCGCACTCCGCCGCGTTTTTAGAAACGCCCAGCGATTCGCCCGTGAGCGCCGATTCGTCGCACTTGGCCTCTTCCGCCTGCAAAACGCGGCAGTCGGCGGGCACCATGTCGCCCTCTTCGAGGTAGATGATGTCGCCGGGAACGAGTTGCGTGCTGTCGAGCAGCAAATCTTTGCCGCCACGCACGGTTTTCACGCGGCAGACGGAGAGTTTTTTTAGTTTTTCGATGGCAGTATCGGCGCGGTATTGCTGGATGAACCCGACGATCGTATTCAATAATATAATGAACAACAAAATGCCGGTATCGGCGAGCTCGTTCAGGTCTTCCGTGAGGTATGCCACGACGGCGGAGATGGCGGCGGCGCAGATGAGCAGTATCGTCATGAAGTCTTTGAACTGCGCGAGGAAGAGTTTCAGCGCGCCGCCCTTCTTTTTGCCGCCGAAAGAGTTTTCGCCGTGCGCGCGCAGCCGCTCGGCGGCGGCCTGCTCGGATAGTCCCAACGATGAAGTATTCAGTTCCGCCATGACCTGTTCGGCGGACATTGCATGAAACGCGCGCATAAGCACCTCGCTGTTGCCGTAGTACAAGTATTGTATTCGCGGCGCGGCGCCGATATGCCACCCGGCGCCCTCTTGCAGGCGCGGCGAAAGATTTTTTGAATATTTTAGCGAAAAAAGTGTGCGATCGCGTTTTTTTGATTGACAAAGTCTGCCCGAAAATGGTATTATAGTATGGCTTGAACGGGAGCGTAGCTCAGTTGGTTAGAGCGCATGCTTGACATGCATGAGGTCATAAGTTCGAGTCTTACCGTTCCCACCAGAAAAAGCCTGCATCGGTAAATCCGATGCAGGCTTTTTGTTTTTGCCCTGCCCTTACGCGGGCGCCGTTTTTGCGGGCGTTTCTTATTTTACAGTCGAAATTTCCGCAATTTTATTGCAAAAGCAGAGATTCTGTGTTATACTGTATTTCAAAAGTGAAAGTTGAAAGGAGTTTATTATGAGAGGCGTTCGTATTTTACTGGCATCCATCACCCTCATGCTGTTGGCGCTCATAGGCATAATAGGCGGCGGATCGGGAGTGCTCATAACCTATATCGCCGCACCGGTGAGCCTGATACTGATGTTTATAGGTTTGTGTATCGATGAACCCAAAAAAGACGAAACCAATTTGAAAGATAAAATCGATGAAATAAATTCAAAGAAAGTGAAATAATTTTTTGTGCAATACTGAAAAAAGGCATCCGAAAAGGATGCCTCTTTTATTCTTCGTCTGTATCAATGTTCCCAGCGATGTCCAAACCCATGAGCACGCCGAATTTGAACCCCTCTGAAAAATGACTGTCTGCACTTTCACAATGCAATGCTTCGATGGATTCGTTCGTTTTTTTATACAGTTCCAACAGTTCGGGATAGGCAGAAAGTTTTTCGCGGAGTTCGTCGTCGTTTTCGATCACTTTTTCTAACAGTTTGAAATACTCCTTTGTGCAAGGGATTTTTTCGTAACTCCCCCTCTGCCCGTAATACATCTGCATGATCGGCGATAATTTTTCCATAAAACACCTCTTGTTTTTTGTTTTGAAATAATGATACCAAAATTAAAAGCAAATGTATTCAATAACCACAATTGTACTTAAACTTTTTTACGCCGAATTGTGCAACACGATAAACGCCCGCCGGTAAAGCCGGGAACTCTTTGCACTTGGGGCATGCGGCAGGCAAATCCCCTCATCAGTCACTTTCAGTGACAGTTTCCCCCTTGGGGGGAAGCCTATATTGATTGGCCTTTCGCAGTGGTGTTTACATAAAAAAGCCGCCGAATTGGCGGCTTTTTGCGTATCGTTTTTGCACCGATTGCCGATTTCAGAATTTTTTTGCGAGCACCGCGGCCTGCGCTTTGCCGTCCGTCTTTTCGATCTCGCCCGCCGCGAGAACGCCGGAGATGAGCACTTCCCCCACTGACTTCCACCTCAAAAGGGCCGCCGTGCGCTCGTACGGGATACGGACGCCGTCGAGAACGGTCATGTCGTCCTCCTCGCAGCAGGCGATCAGTGCGCACTCTTTGCCCGCCACCGGCCTGTTCCCCACGCAGAGCGAATACATCTTGTCGATGACCGCTTTGATCTGGGCAGGCATCGTGTACCAATAGACGGGCATGGAAAATACGACCGTATCCGCACTTTCAACGGCTGGGGCGATTTTATTGAAGTCGTCGTCGAACGAGCATGCTTTGCCCGTCTTAAAACAAGTTTCGCAGGCACGGCAGCCGCCCACGTTCAGCATGGCGGCATCGAACCGCGTAACGGTGTGCCCCTCCGCCTGTGCGGCGGCGATAAACGAATCGGTCATGGCAAAACTGTTGCCGTTTTTGCGCGGGCTGCCCGTGATTACAACGATATTCTTTTTCATATCTTTTGTTCACTCCCCGTTTTACTTTTGAACGGTATCCGAATTTTGGTTGTATGCCTTGGCGACGCATTTCCACTCGCCGTTCATTTTTAGAAGCAGCAGATAATCGGTAAAATCGATACGGCCGCCCCAGCCCTCTTCCAGCACGCGGACGACTGCAAGCGTCTCTTCGACCGCTACCACATCGACGCGCGCGTTAAAATTTTCGCCGCCGGAAACGGTATCCACGTTGTGATAAAACTGCTCGATAGAGCCGTGCTCAAGCTTTCCGTCGAGATAGCCGAACAGAACGGCCTCGTCCGTAAACAGTTCGCGCGCGTATTTGCTGTTACCCTCTGCCACGCTCTTTACAAACTTCATCGCGGCGGCCTCCACCGCCTGATACTCCGCTATTTTGTTTCGCATAAAAGCCTCCGAAAAATTTTTGCCGGCGGCGGCTCGAACCGCTTCCCGCCGTTGACAATACCATTATATTCTGTTATACTATGCCTGTCAAGTTTTGTAAAGTACGCACTTTTAAGTGCGATACTATCATTTAGTATAGTTTAAAAATTTGGAAACGGTTGCCTGCCGGCAAAAGAACGTAACGAAAAGGAGTTTATTATGCAACAAAGGGAACGGTGCATCGCACAGGAAAAGTTGTGTGAAACGGGATTTGCCTACACGCTTTCGTTGATAAACGGAAAATACAAAATGACAATCCTCTACACACTGATGGAATTCGGTGTGGTACGGTTCAACGAACTGAAAAGGTACATCGCCTCAATCACCTACAAGACGCTGAGCGTCGCCTTGAAAGAACTGGAGCGCGACAGATTAGTTCGGCGCAGAGAATACCCGCAGATTCCGCCGAAGGTAGAATATTCCCTCACCGACCGCGGACGCTCGCTGATCCCCATCCTCGATGCGATGTGCGAATGGGGAGACAAAAACAGGAACTAATTTCGCAGAGCGGGCAGCCGAAAATTTCGGCTGCCCGCTCTTGTCTTGTTATCCATATTCTTGTTATCTATATTATAGAAAGGCAACAAGGATTTAAAACAGGTAAACGGCTTTTTTGTAAAGGGCGCTCTGTGTTTTTTAAAGAAAAACGGCTCGCCATACTCAACCGAGTTTTTTCTTCATTTCGGTAACGATTTTCGTTTCGATGCGCGAGATCTGCACCTGCGATACGCCGATCACCTCGGCGACCTCGCTCTGCGTCATATCGCGGAAATACCGCAGCACGATGATCTTGCGGTCGCGTTCGGAAAGTTCTTCGAGCGCCGTTTTTAATTGCAGGCGTTCGATCATCTCCTCCTGGTCGTCGACGGACGGCAGTTTATCGGCGATGCTTTTGGACTTTTCATCCTTATAATCGGAGCGCTCGTAAATGGATACGGGCATACGCGAAGAGCCGAGCACAAAGGCGATTTCGCCCTCTTCCATATTAAATTTTTCGGCGATCTGCTTGACCGTGGGCGGCGAGCCGTGTTCCGCGGTGTATTCGTCGATATAGCGGTTCATGTTTTTGGCGGCCGACTTCATTGCCCGCGAAACTTTGATGGAGCCGTCGTCGCGCATAAAACGCTTGATCTCCCCCGCGATCATGGGCACGGCGTATGTGGAAAAGCGCACGCCGAAACGCTCGTCGAAGCCGCTGATCGCCTTCAAAAGCCCCATGCCAGCCAGTTGGAACAGATCGTCGAACTCGACGCCCTTGCCCAGATAGCGGCGCACGATGCTTTTGAGGAGAGACACGTTATTCTGCAAAAGAGCCTCTTTTGCAGACGCGTCGCCCGCCTTTGCCGCACGGATGTAGGCGAGCGTTTGCTGATCAGAGAGCATCGGCCGCCTTGCCCTGCATATCGTTCGCGGCGCCGAATCGCTTGCTCATGGTGACCGTTGTGCCCTCGCCCCGTTTCGACCGGACGGAAAAGGCGGTCATAAACGTCTGCATGATGGTGAACCCCATACCCGAACGCTCCTCGTCCTCGCGCGTGGTAAAAAACGGCTCGACGGCGCGTGCGACGTCGTCGATACCCCTGCCGCGGTCGGAAATTTCGATATGTAGAGTATCCCCCTCCGCCTCGCATTCGAGCACCACAGTGCCCTCGCCGCCCGCATACGCGTGCACGATGCAGTTGGTGACCGCCTCGCTGACCGCCGTTTTCACGTCGGAAAGCTCGTCGAGCGTGGGGTTGAGCCGCAGGCAGAACGCTGCCACTACGCCGCGCGCGAAGGGTTCGTTTTCGGATACGGCGGGAAATTCCAATTTCATGCTGTTTTTCATAATCGTCACCTCAAAGTTTGGGAATGATCGTATAGATGCCGCTGACCGACAGAATTTTATCGGCGGCGAAGTCGGGGGCCTGCAAATACATGGCTGCCGCACTTTTTTTGAGTTTTTTATAGCGCCCGATAAGAAAGCCGAAGCAGAAGGAGGACATAAACTTTACACCGGAAAGGTAAAAACCGGCGCGCTCGCAGGCGGCGAAGCGGTCAAGCAGCGCGTCCGTCTGCGCGC
>CALVHW010000069.1 GCA_944328905.1 uncultured Clostridia bacterium
GCGCGGGCGCGTTCGTCTGCGGCGAAGAGACGGCGCTGATGACCTCCATCGAAGGCCACCGCGGCGAGCCCCGTCCCCGTCCGCCCTTCCCGGCGGTCAAGGGCCTGTTCGGCAAGCCCACCATCCTCAACAACGTGGAAACGTACGCCAACGTGCCGCAGATCATCTTGAAGGGCGCCGATTGGTTTGCCTCCATGGGCACCGAAAAGAGCCGCGGCACCAAGGTGTTCGCCCTCGGCGGCAAGATCCACAACACCGGCCTCGTCGAGATCCCCATGGGCACCACCATGCGCGAGATCATCTACGACATCGGCGGCGGCTGCCCCAACGGCAAAAAGTTCAAGGCGGCGCAGACGGGCGGCCCCTCGGGCGGCTGCATCCCCGCGCACCTCATCGATACGCCCATCGACTACGACAACCTCATCGCCATCGGCTCGATGATGGGTTCGGGCGGCCTCATCGTCATGGACGAGGACAACTGCATGGTCGACATCGCCAAGTTCTTCCTCGAATTCACGGTGGACGAGAGCTGCGGCAAGTGCACGGCCTGCCGTATCGGCACCAAGCGCCTGTACGAGATGCTGTGCAAGGTGACCGACGGCACCGCCACGATGGAAGACCTCGACAAGATGGAGGAGCTCTGCTATTACATAAAGGAAAATTCGCTGTGCGGCCTCGGGCAGACGGCGCCCAACCCCGTGCTGTCTACATTGCATTACTTCCGCGACGAGTACGAAGCGCACGTTCGCGACAAGCGCTGCCCCGCGGGCGTGTGCAAAAAACTGCTGCGCTACCAGATCGTTGCCGATAAGTGCAAGGGCTGCACGCTCTGCGCGCGCAACTGCCCGGTGGGCGCGATCAGCGGCACGGTCAAAGAGCCGCACGTCATCGACGCGAGCAAGTGCATCAAGTGCGGCGTGTGCATGGAAAAGTGCAAGTTCGGCGCGGTCATCAAGGCATAAGGCGGAGGAAGATAGATCATGGTACATCTGAAAATAAACAATATTCCCGTAGAGGTCAAAGAGGGGAGCACCATCCTGGAAGCCGCCAAAGTTGCCGGCATCAACATCCCCACCCTCTGCTATCTGAAAGACATCAACGAGATCGGCGCCTGCCGCGTCTGCGTGGTGGAGGTGAAGGGCGCGCGCTCGCTGGTCGCGTCCTGCGTGTACCCCGTAAACGAGGGCATGGAAGTGTTCACCAACACCGAAAAGGTGAGAAAGAGCCGCAAAACCACGCTGGAACTGCTGCTTTCCAACCATAAAAAGGAATGCCTCTCCTGCGTGCGCTCCACCAACTGCGAATTGCAGAAACTCTCCAACGAATACGGCTGCGACGAAAACCGTTTCCGGGGCGCGCATACGCCCAGCGAAATCGATACGTCCACGAGTTACCTCGTGCGCGACAACGAAAAGTGCATCCTCTGCCGCCGCTGCGTGGCGGTGTGCAAGAGCGTGCAGCAGGTCGCGGTCATCGCGCCCGCACAGCGCGGCTTCAACACGCACATCGCCTGCGCCTTCGAATCCGATCTGAAAGACGCCCCCTGCGTCGCCTGCGGCCAGTGCGTGGCGGTCTGCCCCACGGGGGCACTCCACGAGCGCGAGGAGATCGACAACGTGCGCGAGGCCATCAATGATCCCGAAAAGGTCGTGGTCGTGGCGGCGGCGCCCGCCGTGCGCGCGGCCATCGGCGAGGAATTCGGCTATCCCATCGGCACCAACACCGAGGGCAAAATGTTCACCGCCATGCGTATGCTCGGCTTCGATAAGGTGTTCGACGTCAACTTCGGCGCCGACCTCACCATCATGGAAGAGGCGAACGAACTTCTGCACCGCGTAAAGGAGGGCGGCACGCTGCCCATGTTCACCAGCTGCTCGCCCGGCTGGATCCGCTTTGTGGAGTATTACTATCCCGAACTCATTCCCAACCTTTCCACCTGCAAATCGCCCATGCAGATGTTCGGCGCAACGGTAAAGACCTACTGGGCGCAGAAAGAGGGCATCGATCCCAAAAACATCTACGTCGTCGGCGTCATGCCCTGCACGGCGAAGAAGTTCGAGAGGACGAGGGCAGACGAGAGCGCGAGCGGCTATCCGGACATCGACGCCGTGCTCACCACGCGCGAACTCGCCAAGATGATCAAAACGTCGGGCATCCTGTACAACGAACTGCCCGACGGCACGTTCGATAACCCGCTCGGCGAATTTACGGGCGCGGGCGTCATCTTCGGCGCCACGGGCGGCGTGATGGAGGCGGCGCTGCGCACGGCGGCGGAAGAGATCACCGGCAAGCCGCTGGATAACATCGACTTCAAGCAGGTGCGCGGTATCAAGGGCATCAAGGAAGCCGAGTACGACCTCAACGGCGTAAAAGTGAAAGTGGCGGTGGCGAGCGGCCTCACCAACGCCAAGCAGCTGTGCGATAAGATCAAAAAGGGCGAGTGCGACTACACGTTTGTGGAAGTGATGTGCTGCCCGGGCGGCTGCGTCAACGGCGGCGGCCAGCCTATCCAGAGCGCGTACACCCGCAGGCAGGTAGACCTGCGCTCCAAGCGCGCCAAGGCGCTCTACGACGAGGACAAAAAGGCGAAGATCCGCAAGAGCCACGAAAACGAGGGCGTGCAGCGCCTTTATAAGGAGTTCTTCGGCGAGCCGGGTTCGCACAAGGCGCACGAGATCCTGCATACTTCGTATGTGGACAGAAAACACAAATAATGACTGACGTATAGCAAAAAAACAGGCCGCACATTTTGTGCGGCCTGTTTTTTTGCCCGGCGGGAATGGCCGCAGGGGAAACCGGCGGGCGCCGGGCGGCGATACGGTCAATATAAAAAGAGCGGGTTCGGTTCAGAACCCGCTCTTTTACAGTGGTGTAATGTTGTATGCCTTGCGGAATTGCGGAGAGCGCCTGCATAAACAGGCCTTCTTTTCGTAGGGCGGCTGTCATGGCGGTGCCGCGGCTGTCATCGCCGGGCATTCATTCAGCCGCGGATGCCGCTTTCCCGGTAGATCTTCTGAATGCGCAGGTAGTTGGCTTCGGGGATAACGGGATTGCCTTTGGAATAGGAGGGAATGAGCTGGTCGCCGGCAACTTTCGGATCGGTGCAGCGGTTGTCGAACCGGTAGGGCTCGCGCTGGGCGGGATCGCGGAAATTCGGGATGTCCATCGGCTTTCCGCCTTCGAGAACGGAAAAATAGCCGAACAGACCGGTAAACGCCATATCCAGCGCCTCGTATACGTCGATCACGTCGGCTTTTTCGCCGCGCAGCGTCTTCAAAAAGTTTTCCATCACATAGTAGTCGGAACCGCCGTGGCCGAAACCGTCGCCGTCCGTTTTGCCGTTCGTTTCGAGCTGTACGGTGTAACGATCGTCTCCGAATTTACCGAATTTACCCTCTTTCGGTTCGCCGTAGGGTATGGGGGAATAGTGCGCCCATTCACGGCCGTCTTTGCCGTCTTTCATCAGGTGCAGGGTGTCGGTGCTCCCGCCGCCGAACTGATTTTCGCGCGAGCTTTCCGCCTCGCCTTTGGTACCGTACAGGCTGTACCAGATCGAGTTGGTGTACATCTGTATGGCGTGCATGCTTTTGATCACGGCGCCGTTTTCCAGCGTGATTATCTCGATCCCCGCATGCCCCGCTTTGGCACCCATTTCCGTCATCTTGGCGGTGTGCGGCAGTTCAAACCCCGTCACCTTTACCGGGCGCAGCCCCGTGATATGCAAAAGCGGCCCCGCCGAGTGCGTGCAGTAGTACAGTGCGTGCATATTGTTGCGCCAGTGCTCGGGATTGCCGTAGGTGATCTGCGGCCAAATGCTCTCGCAGTCGTGAATGTATTCGCCTTCGCCGTATTGGAATTCGCCCAGTTCGCCGTTTCTGTACAGTCTGCGCATCTCGGCCGTTGCGGGGAAGTAGCAGTAGTTTTCCGCATAAACGTACTTTTTGCCGCTCTTTTCCACCGCTTCCACCAGGCGCACCGCTTCAGAAAGCGTCTGCACGGGTAAAACTTCGCTCAGAACATTCAGGCCTTTTTCCAGACAGCGAATGGCGAAGGGCGCGTGCTCGTTCGCATAGTTGGCCAGAACCACCGCATCCATGTCGTGCTGCAAAAATTCGTCAAAGTTTTCGTACAGCGCGGGGTGGTAATTCTGCTTTTCCATATCTGCGCGCAGCTTGTTGAGTACTTCCTGGCTGAAATCGCAGATCGCCACCACTTCCGCCTCTTTGCGGTACCGCACGCACCACTGTATCATCGTGTTGCCGCGGTACCCGCCGAGTACCCCGATCCTGATCTTTTTCATAAAATCCTCCTTCCGCCGCAAAAGGCGGAACAAAACTTTGCGGAATTCCGGCTTTGCGTCGCGCCGGCGCGCATTCAGAATTTGTCCTGCGCGCGTGCGCTCGCTTTTTCCGCTCCGCATCGAAAACAGTATAACACAGTTTTGCCGTTTTGCCTATGGAAAATTTATCTGACTATATGGAAAATTTATCGTTTCGAGCGCAAAAAAATAAAGATTGCCCCTTAACGGCGGTATTTGCGTGTGCGGAAAGCACGGGCCGGAAAAATATTTTCCGCGGGCGGAAAAAACAGAAAAAATAAGCCATACTGATTTTACAGGAGATCGGTATGGCTTATTCTTATAAATGCAGCATCAGCTTCGGCTTGGTTTACATTCCCGTAACCCTTCATGCGGCCGTAAAGACGCAGGATATAGGGTTTCATCTTCTCGATAAAAAAACCATGCGCCGCATAAAGTATAAAAAAACGTGCGAAGGGTGCGAAGACCGGGAGATCCGCCCGGAAGACATCGTGAAAGGCTATGAATACGACGACGGAAAGTACGTCGTATTTTCGGAGGAGGATTTCGAAAATCTCAAATCAAAAACCGATAAAAACATTACCATAGAACTGTTTACAGACATTTCCGAGATCGATCCGATCTATTTTGACCGCCCGTATTACGTCAATCCCGCGGGCGCCGAAAACGCCTACGCGCTGCTGCTGCGCGCAATGGAAGAGGAAAACCGGGCGGGCGTGGCCAAGGCCGTGCTCGGCAACCGGGAAACGCTGCTCGTGCTTCGTGCGCATCGCGGCCAAATGCTGGTAAATACACTGTTTTTTGCAGACGAAGTGCAAAAAAATCCCGCTAAGGAAGTAAAGGGAACATACAGCGACGCCGAACTTTCGCTGGCAAGATCCGTCCTGAACGGCATGAGCGGTACATTCAGGGCGGAAAATTACCGAAACGAATACAGCGAACGCGTAAAGGAGGCGATCGGGCGCAAAATAGCCGGCAAAGAGATCGTGCGCGCAAAAGAAGGCGCGGCGAATCCGGCGGTGAACCTGATGGAGGCGTTGCAGGCGAGCCTGAAAGGATTGCAAAAACCGGCAAAAAAGGCGGTGCGCAAAGGGGTATCCGCCAAAAAGGAAAAACGGGCATGAGCGACCTGTTTGAAGAAAAAAACATTTCGCCGATGCTCTTGGGAGAGGAAAAACACCCGTTCGACAGTCGCGACTATATTTTCGAACTGAAACTGGACGGAATACGCTGCATTGCTTATCTCGAAAAGGGAAAGGCCACGCTGCGAAACAAGCGCAACAAAGACGTTTCCGCCCTGTATCCGGAACTTGCGGATATGCACAAGTGCGCGGGGCAGAGATGTATTTTAGACGGTGAGCTCGTCGCCTTTACGGGCGGCAAGCCGGATTTTTATGCCGTGCAGAGACGCAGCCTGATGACGGACGGGTTCAGAATCGGCATGGCGTCGCGGCGAAATCCCGTGCAATTCGTTGCATATGATATTTTATATGTCGGCCGCGAACGCGTTACGGGCAGACCTCTGATGCAAAGGAAGGAGCTGCTTGCGGGTACGGTGTCGGAAGGCCGCAATCTCAGCCTGTCGCGCTATGCGGAAGAGAGGGGAAGGGAACTGTTCCGCCTCACTGTGGAACAGGGGCTGGAAGGCATCGTGGCAAAGCACAAACAGGGCCTCTATCACATCGGCAGGCGCACGCGCGATTGGATCAAGATTAAAGCAATGAAGGACGAAGACTTCATCATTTGCGGGTATCAGCCGGATGAAGGCGGCAACGTGAAAGACCTCGTGCTCGGGTATTTCGACGCGAGCGGGAAGCTTAAAAGCCGCGGAAAAGTATATCTCGGCGTGTCGAAGGAGGACGGAGCGATCGTAAAAACATTCGCACGCCGCGGCGAAGTGAAAACGCCGTGGTTTCCCGGCTACAAAAATATTGTCTGGCTCCGGCCCGAACTGGTGGGAACGGTGCGTTTTATGCACGAAACGGAAAGCGGCTCCCTGCGCCAGCCGGTATTCAAGGGGATACGCTCCGATTCCTGAAATTCCGGAAATATTTGCGCCTTCGGCAAAGGCTTTTTCCGCAACGGAAAGGCGCGAACAGCGATAAAAGAACGCCCGGAAATGCTTTCCGGGCGCATAATTGTGCAGCTATCGGGAGCGGAAGACTGCCGCGCGCCGTTTCCGCGCAGGTCTCCTAAATCAAAGAACAGATCAGCGTAAGCAGCACGCCGGCCGCGAAGGAGCCGCCGATGCCGATAAGGTCGCACAGTTTCAGGCGGAAGGAGCGGCGGTAAACGAAATATCCCACAAACGCGAGGATCAGCATGAACAGGTATTCCGCGATGGGCGCCGCGGTCAGCGCGATGCCGCCCTCCACGGACGCCGTCGCGATGCCGAAGAACAGGTACCACGGCAGCAGCACTTTGTAGCCGAAAGGCGAATTTGAAATTTGCCCCGCGCTCTCCGCGCGGTGCGATCTCGCCGTGTAAAACAGCCCGAAGTACGCCGCGCACCCCTCGATCGCGGCAAGAACGCAGGCGATCCAAAGTCCGGGAATATTTGTGCTTACGCTGCGGATGGCGGGGCCGAAAAGCATGAACATTTCCGCCGCGGGGCCGAAAGTTATGTAGTGGAGCAAATCGTCGATTTCGTTCGGAACCGACTGCCATAACCATGCGTCGGCAAACGCCATGGGCATGGCGAGCGCGAACGCGCCGAGCAGCATGAATACGATGCCGTCGCCCGCCGTATTCGCCCGCGAAAACAGAAAGGAGTTTACGCCGAACAGCAGCATGCCCATGGGCAGCGATGCGAAAAACAGGGGTACGTACATCTGCATTTCGAACAAATTTTCGCTGCACGCGATGACGGTAACGCCCGCCGCGTACGAAACCGCGTAGGGCACGAACACGAGCGCGAGGCCGCCGAGCACGCGCGCCAGAACCAGTTTTTCCCGCCGTATCGGCAGGGCGTACCACAAATCCACGCTCCGCCGCTTCATGCGGTAGGAAAACTGCATCGCCGGCACAATAAAACAGAGAACGCACAGCGTGATTGCGGGGATGTGCACGAGCGTGTTGACGGGCACTTGTACCGTGGAATAACTGCCGTCCACACCCGGCGCGGCGATTTCGCGCAGGGCAATAAAGTCGGAAGTGAGCGCCGCAACCGCAAACACGGCGGTGGCGATGGCGGTGAATATGCACAGCGGCAGGAGAATGCGTTTGAATTCGTAGGCGAGCGCGCGTTTCATCTCTCCTCCTTCTCCCGCGTTTGGAGCAGGAAAAACTCTTCAAAATCCACGGCGATCTCTTCGATAAAGAGCGGGGAGAGCGCCTGTATCTTCTGCCGAATCTCTTCCGCGTCGCCCTGCGCCACGAGCGTGGCAACCCGCCCCGTGCAGTCGCATTTGATATAGGGGAACAGGAAATCGTGCGGGGAAACTTCCCTTTCGAAAGCGGCCTGAAATTTGTGTACGTTATGCAGATTTTCGTGCAGATCGCCGCCGCATACCGCCTTTCCGCCGCCGATAAGCGCAAAGTGCGTGCAGATGTCGGAAAGTTCGCGCAGCGAGTGCGAGGCGATCACCGCCGTGCAGCCGGTGTCTTCACCCAGTTCGATGAGCGCCCGCTTGAACGCCAGCCGCGCGCCGGGGTCCAGCCCGTCGAACGCTTCGTCCAGAAGCAGGTATTTGGGGCGCGACGCGAGCGCGAGCGATAAAAACATCTGCCGCTTCATGCCCTTGGAAAAGTTGCGCAGCGGCGCGTTTTCGTCAAGCGAAAAATTGGCGCACCAGGTGCGGAAAACCTCGTTCGAAAAGGGGTAAAAGGCGCTGTACAACTGCGCCAGCTGCCCGCCCGTGGTGTTCGCGCCGTAATACGGCTCGTCGGGCAGAAAAAAGATGCCGCGCTTTATTTTTTCGTTTTCGAACACGGGTTCGCCGTCGCAGAGTATCTCGCCGGCATCGGCGCGCAGCACGCCCGCGAGCAGCCGCAGCAGCGTCGATTTGCCCGCGCCGTTCACGCCCACAACGCCGAACACGCAGCCGTCGGGGATATTTGCCGAAACGTCTTCGAGCGCGCACGTCTTTCCGTACCATTTTTGCAGGTTTTTGATCTCGATCATTTATTCACCCCTTAAAAACCTCTTTTGCCAGCGAAATCACCTCTTCCAGCGTGAGGTTTGCCGCTTTCATCGCCGTAAGTTGGCGCTTTGCCTCTTCCCGCAGGGGATCGCCGCCGGGCGGTTTGCATACGAAAACGCCCTTTTTGGGAATGGTTTTCACGAGTCCCCGCCTTTCCAGTTCGGCAAACGCCCGCTCCGCCGTGTTGGGGTTGATGCCCAACTGCATGGCCAATGCGCGGCAGGAGGGGAGTTTTTCGCCCTCGCGCAGTGCGCCGAAGCGTATCAGTTTTTCGTATTCTTCGTACAGCTTGTCGAGTTCGGCATGCAGGGCGTCAAGCCGCGCACACTTTTCCGTC
>CALVHW010000070.1 GCA_944328905.1 uncultured Clostridia bacterium
GGCAATGCCTTTCTTTTTGAGTTGTTTGCAAAAATGCTTGTAGCCGTTCTCGTATCCGGTATCGATCAGAACGTAACTGTCCGCACAGCGATACAGCCAATTATTTACGATCCTGTTGCCTAAATTTTGTATCATATTGTTTTGCTCCCTGCATTATTTGTTTTCCAAAGATTTCATGCCGGCAATCAGGGTTTCGACCGATAGAGCAAAGGTGTCCGATACGGGCAGTGGGTTCCCGAAAGACTTTTTATTGACGAGTAGGCAGAAGCCTTCCAAAAAGGAACGGAACATACGTACGAGGCGGCGGCTGTTCTGTTCGGATATGTTCAGCGACGCGGTTATCTTATAAATCATATCGAACATATTTTGTGTTGCTTTATGAGCCATACTATAAATATAATTTCGTTAGTATTGCACCTTAAAATAGTCAAGGTAAAGTTTAAATTTGTCTTGCGCCAGCAGGCAGGTATCGCGTAAATAACCGCGTTCATTCATCCATTCTTTTAAGCCGCGATAATAGAACAGTTTCAGTTCTTCGTCGATAATGAACGGCACGATATTGTATTTTAGGCACTCTTTGAAAAGCAGCAGTCTACCGATACGACCGTTTCCGTCTTGGAAAGGATGAATACACTCGAATTTATAATGAAAGTCCAAAAGGTCGTCAAAAGTCTTTTCTTTCTTTGCGTTGTATTCAAAAAGCAATTCCTTCATTTTTTGGGAGACTTCTTCGGGTTGCGCCGTAAACATATCCCCAACGGTATTCGGCAATCGTTTATAATCGCCAACAGCAAACCAATCTTGACGGGCATCCGTTGTTCCGCTTTTTAATGTGCGGTGCAACTCTTTTATAAATGTTTCCGTAATTGGCTTTTTTGCGTTTTCAATAATCATGTCAATACATTTAAAGTGATTAGCCGTTTCTACAATGTCGTCAACCTTAACCGATCCGCCGTCGATCCCGATGGTGTTCGTTTCAAAAATGTAACGGGTTTGGTCATGCGTCAAACGATTTCCTTCAATATGATTGGAATTGTATGTTAATTCGATTTGTAGCTTATGATAAATGCCGCCCGAAAGTTTTGCTCGTCTTTCAGCCGAAAGTACTTCTAAAAGGGTAGTCGGCAATACAACTTTCTTATTTGCACGATCGGGTTTTTGAGCGTATTCGGGAATATTCCACGTCTTACCCGTTAAAAACGCGCCGGTTATCTTTCCCAAAGCGCAGTAGTTGCGGACACTCCTCTCCGATATATTCCATTTTTTAGCTGTTTCGGTTACAGACAAATATTTCATACCATTGCACCTCGTCTATTAGTATATCATATTATCGGCAAAAATGCAAATTCGTATCTGTATAATTTGCAATATTTTTGCCGATACAGGCAAAAATATTACCTTTAACATCTACAAAATTTCTACGAAAAGCAGTTAAAAATGCGCTGAAAATTAAGAGCAACAACGAACATGAAACAATACTCAAACATAACCTAAATCAGAATTTTTTTCGAGTATATCCCATTGCTGTCGCTTGCAGGCGAGGGGTTGCCGAAATAACGTTTGCCGCAAGCGGCGGCAAGGCTCTTTGAGCCCGAAGTCTTCACCTTATTTTCCGCCAAAACAGGGGCGGGCACTATCCGGTGCCGCCCCTGTTTTGGCGTTTTAGTATGAAAAAACGCCAGTTCTACTGGGGGCAAAACTGGGGGGGGGGATAAAAAGAGCTTTAGAAAATTTTATAATTATAGGAGTTTACCTTATTGTTAAAGCGATTTTGTTTCATTATAGCAGTAGGAACCTGTTTTGCAGGTGTGTCGTGTGAAAGCGGGGATTTTTATTGCTGTGTTTTGCGTTCCGGTTTCCTTTTTCCGGTCGGTTTTTCCGCTGCGGAATTTTTAATGTAATAATTTGTCATGTTTTTTTATGATACAGTTGACAAAGAATAAAAAATTATATATAATGACATCGTCATGAAATCCTATGACAGGAGTCATTTTATCGTATGGCAAAAAAGCAGAGAACAAAATCCGCCAAAAAACGGTTTCTGATCTTCGGACTTATATTGCTGATCGTGGCAGGGATCGGCGTCTATTTTTTTACTGCCTGCAATGAAAAACCGGAACTGGACGATCTTTCCGGCAGCAAAAATTATATGTGCAAACTTGCGGGTACGCCCGAAGAGCACAGCGGCATCGACAATATCGGCGCCGTTATCTATACGCTTGCCCGGCGTGACTATTACAGCACGCAGTCTTATACGCAGGTAGACGCCGCCATGGGCGTCAAACAGTTCATCAAGGGCGGCAAAGATTATAAGAACGGCGTTATGATCGCCAACACGTTCAGCTGGAGCGAGGCTACCGGTCTGGCGGCGGGATTTTTGCCCGACGACGTGTCGCTGCAAAAATTTTACGGTGCGGAAAAGGCCGTGCTGCGCAAAGGCGCCGTCACGCCCGATGCGTGGAAGCAGGAAAACTGGGATCGTGCCGGATTCGAATGGAACACCGGCGAGCCGTATGAGATACTCTCGAAAGACGAATACCAGAACACCTACGGCGTATGGGGCACGGAGTTTGCCGATTACATCGTAAACAAAGAGACCTGCCTGGAAGTTTCCGAGCCGGCCGAGGAGAACGGAATTTACACCGTTACGGCAAAGCTCGATCCGCAGGGCGCCACCGAATATTATGTGCGGCAGATGGTCACGATGGGCGGCCTGAGCAGCGTGCCCGAATTTTCCGAAGTGACGATGACGCTCACTTTTACGGAAGATTGGTCGGTGCAGAGCATTTTGGTGGAGGAATCTTATTCCACCAAAAAAGCGGGCATTTCCGCAAAATGCAGCAGTACCACGCAGATCGTTTTTTCTTACGACGAGGCGGATGTAGACGTTTCCGCCTATGAAGAGTATTTTTCCAAATATGCGGACGCAGATTCGACGGGTTCCGCGGAGCAGGAAAAGAGCGGCCTCGATTACATTCTGAGCGGCATTGCGCCCATTCTCAACGAAGATACCTCCCTGCGCCTGCGCGCAGACCTCGGCGAAAGCTTGCTGGAAGGGGATCTGTTCCTTTCTCTGAAAGGGCTTGACATCGCGGGCATCGCCGCGGGCGGCGACATCGACATGGCGCAGATCCTTGCGGGCATCGAAGTGCGCGCAAAGTTCGGCGACCTGCTTGCAGGGCTGTGCGGCGGCGATATTGTTTTGCAGTACAAAGATTTCTGCGGCAAACTCCCGCTGGCCGAATTGCTCGGTTCGCAGAGCGGCGAAACCGGCGCACAGGTGCTGGCGGCCGATGCGGCAGAGGAAAAACCGCTGTTCGCCGTGAGCGAGGATTGGAATAAAGATCCCGCTTACATACCCGCCGAATTGAATATAGGCGATGTGTCGGTGAAACTCGGATTCTCGTTTGAAGGCGAGGGCGAGTCTTACCGCTGGACGAAGATCGAGGCGCAAACGCAGGCGCTCGGCATGGATATCGCGCTGAGCGTGGAGCCTGCCGCGGGGGATCCGATTCCCGCTCCCGATGCTTCGAAAGCGGTCGACCTGCGGCCCTATATCGAAGAGATCGCAGCTCTCGTGCAGGGCAAAAAATACAGCGTAGGCATCTCGTATGCCGATGCGGAAAACCATATCGCGGTCAGCGGTACGGCGGATATCGACCTTTCGCAGGGCGATCTGCGCATTGCCGCAAAGGTGAACGTAGGGCTCGGCGCGCTGCAAATTCCCGCCGAAGTTACGATCATCGGCCGGGATGTGTGGCTGAACGTTTACGGCTTCTGCGCAAAGACCACGCTTTCGGAGTTGGGCGATCTGTTGAAAGATCTGCTTTCCGATGTACAGATGCCGCAGGCCGAACTTTCCGTGTCGGTCGCCGATGCGCTCGCCGTTTTGCTGAACATCGATTACGACAAACTGTTCGCAGGACTTTCGCTGACGGACGAAAAACTGGCGGCTGAATTGGACGTTTCCGTGTTGGCGGAAACCGTCGACGCGCTGCTGGGCACCGACCTCGGCAGCCTGCTGGAAAACGCGGGGCTTTCCGCGCAGACGCTCGCTCTGGAATACAATAAAACGGCGGGGGCGTTCGCGCTGTCGTTCGCGGGGGCGGAACTCACGCTCGGCGCGTTCGGCGGGCAGATCGCGCAGCCCGAGAATTTTGCGGTGACGGAAGGCGTCGACTTCTCGCTTTCGGGCGAGGTCACGCTCAAAGACGAACAGTTGCTGCCCGACGCGGAAAACAACAGTCTCACGATCGGCGCGCACATCAAAGGCGAGGTGCGCTTTGCCGAGGGGGTGCAGATCGGCCTGCATATCAGTCTCGACGACCTGCCCGACGTTTGGGTTTCCTATTGCGACGGCACGATCACTTTCGCGTGCGGCGACTACTGGATGGAAGTGCCGCAGAGCGAGTGGCTGACCGTCGTGGCTAAATTCTCCGGCCTCTTGGGTGCGGAAGGCGAAAACCCGCTCACGCCGCTCATGGCGGTGCTGGGCGAGAACGGGCTTGACCTCGCATCGCTTTTCGAGGCGATCAGAATATCGGCGGAAGAGGGCGGCCTCGGCATCATGGCCGATCTGTCCGCATGGCTGGGCGGGAATGCGCCCGCGCTCGACCTTCTGCTCTATTCGGGGCAGAACGGCCTCGCGTTCGATTGCGCGTCGATGCAGTTTTCCGGCGTGACGCTGCGCGGCATGACGGCGGAAATCTGGGCGGAAAACGGCAAACTTACCTTCCCCAAACTCGATGCGTCCGACCGCTGCGAAAACGTCTTTGAATTTATTCTGAACGCCTATACCGAAATTGCGCAGGCGCAGTATATCGGGTTGGATTTCACCTATGACGCGCCGACGTTGTCCGTCGATCTGGGCGGGCGCGTGCAGTTGGCGCAGGCGGAGGATAGCGCGCAGGTCACGCTGTACCTCGATTTTACGGCATCCATCGTCGAATATACGACGGACGAAAACGGCGCAACGGTCGAAAAGGGCGGGCACTATCTGCACCTGATCATCGCGGAAACGCCTGCGGAAGCGGAAAAGGCGGGTGCGAGCCTGTATCTTACCTATTCCACGGTTTCGCTCGATGCGGATACGGCGCTGCGCGTCTATTCGCCGGTCGCCGACCTGTTTGCGGCGGGCAAAACCATTCTGCCCATTCTTTCGCCGCTGCTCGGCATCAGCGAAGACGTCTATTATTTTGAATTTGTAGAAACCATCCTCAGCGGCTATTACGAATCGATCAACAGCGGCATTTTCGGTGCCATGGATACCGCGCAGTGGTGCGATCTGCTGCTCGGCATCATCGAGGAATACACCCCGGAAGACGGTGCGGCGAGCGCAAGCGGTTCCGCATCCGTGTCCTTCGGCAGCGATGAAAGCGGCAACTTCGTCGTGCGCGTCGGCGGCATCTCCGACGGCAAAGGGAATATCGATATGGCGATCACGGCTCTGAAAAACGCCGAGCCGGTATCCGCGCCCGCCGATCTTACCGGGTACATCGATATTTCTTCGCTGGCTCAACTGTTGCAGGATTTTGAATATTCCTACAATTACGCGCTGGGCGGCGGGTATCGCCTGACGGGCACGGTGCAACTCGATGTTCTCGGTATTCTGTCGTTGCCTGTATCGCTTGATCTGCGTGTCGGGTTTGAAAAAGGTGAAAGCGAAAGCATCGTTGATCGCGCACCGTATGTGTATGTTAAAACGTTCGTTCCGAAAATGTTCGGCATTATAGATGCCGATACGATGACGGAGATCGTCGTCCGCGGCGGCAACGTGTATATTTTGCGCAACATAGGCGAATCGCCGATAGAGTCGTTGTCATTCTACCGCGAATATACCAGGACGGAAAAGGAAAGTCACGGAATATGGCATCTTTTTAATAAAAAAGATCAGTATTATTATGATGTGACGACGCGCTATACATACGAGACGACGCAGGCGGAATATCGTGCGATGACGCTTGCCGATTTTGCGGCCGGCGGACTGAACGGCATTCTCGATCAGGTGTATTATATTTTCAATCTGAACTCGTTTACGCAGGGGTTGATCAACGCCGCTCTTCCCGAAGGGGAAACCCCGGGTACCTCGTACGACGCCGGTCAAATGGTCAACAGTTATTCCCCGGTCTATGACGGCGAATCGCTCACGGGTTATTCCGTGCAGCTGAATCTCGCCGCGATCGCTGGCGATGATACTTTTGACACGGTCGATATCAAAATCGGAAGAACGTATTCCAAAACCGTTGACGGTGTAGACTATTATGACCTCACGTCTCTGAATGTGCAAATGGGTATTTTGGATGGCTTTATAAATATCAACATGAAAGTCAAACACGATGCGCCCGGTTCCGATTCGCAGGCGGATGCGCTCAGCCGCGAGGTGATACAGATGCTGGAACAAAACGGCGTCGAAATCGTTTCTGGCGAGATCGCTTCGGGTACGGTCTATTCCGAGCGCGAGTGGAGCGTAGAGCGCACGGAGGAGCAGCGCCTTTGTACAAAATGCGATTCGGGTGAAACCGATCATTGGGGTATGTCGAATTGGCGCTATGACGAAAGTATTAAGGATTGGGTGCAGTGCTGACGCGCTTTCGTTCCTTCAAAAAATTCCCCGCAAAAATTTCTGCACAAATGCTTGACAAACAGGTGCGGATTGTGCTATTGTAATAACAATCAATATTCTCAAACGCGATGATGCGGAACAGTACCCCGATCTTTTAGGTTACAGAGAATCGCCGGCCGGTGCGAGGCGATCGAAGAGGACGGGAGAACTCGCCGCGGAGCGGCCCGAACGAAAGGTTTGCCGAGTAGATGCGGGACGGGCGCTCGCCGTTAAAAGAGCGGAATATGCGCCGTAAGGCAAGTATTTGCAGAGTGCGCGCAAATTTTTGCGCGAAGAAGAGTGGTACCGCGAAACCCGTTTTCGTCTCTTTACGAGTCGGAAACGGGTATTTTTTATGCCGCCGCAGCGGCAAAAGCAAAAAGGAGAACAGCCATGAAAAATTATCAAAAGTACACGAAACAGTATTTCATGCCGCCCGTGCGCTGCATGGATTGGGCGGAAAAAGACGCGGTCGACCATGCTCCCGTGTGGTGCAGCGTCGACCTGCGCGACGGCAACCAGGCGCTCATCGAGCCGATGACTTTGGAACAGAAAGTGGAATTTTTCAAACTTCTCCTGCGGGTAGGCTTTAAAGAGATCGAAGTGGGCTTTCCCGCCGCGAGCGACACGGAATACACCTTTCTGCGCACTCTCATCGAAAACAATCTGATTCCCGACGACGTGACGGTGCAGGTGCTCACGCAGGCGCGCGAACACATCATCCGCAAAACGTTCGAGGCGATCAGCGGCGCGAAAAACGTGATCGTGCACGTTTACAATTCCACATCGGTGGCGCAGCGCGAACAGGTTTTCAAAAAGGATAAGGCGGCCATCAAAAAGATCGCGGTAGACGGCGCCAAACTGCTCAAACAACTCGCCGACGAGGCGGGGGCGAAGTACCGCTTCGAATACAGCCCCGAATCCTTCACGGGCACCGAACCCGAATACGCGCTGGAAGTGTGCAACGCCGTGCTCGAAGTATGGCAGCCTACGGCAGACCGCAAGGCCGTCATCAACCTGCCCGCCACGGTGGAAAACGCCATGCCGCACGTCTTCGCGCAGCAAATCGAATATATGTCGAAAAATCTCGTGTACCGCGACAACGTGGTGCTCAGTCTGCACCCGCATAACGACCGCGGCTGTGCCGTCGCCGCCACCGAAATGGGCCTTTTGGCGGGGGCAGACAGGGTAGAGGGCACGCTGTTCGGCAACGGCGAGCGCACGGGCAATGCAGACGTCGTATCCATCGCCATGAATATGTTTTCGCAGGGCGTCGATCCCGAACTCGACTTTTCGTTCATGCCCGAGATCTGCGAAAAGTACACCGAATACACGCAGATGCAGGTTTCGCCCCGCCAGCCGTACGCCGGTTCGCTGGTGTTCGCCGCCTTTTCGGGCAGCCATCAGGACGCGATCGCCAAGGGTATGCAGTGGCGCCGCACGCGCGACGTGTCGCATTGGAACGTGCCGTATCTGCCCATCGACCCGCAGGACGTCGGCAGGGAATACCAGACGGACGTCATCCGCATCAACAGCCAGTCGGGCAAGGGCGGCGTAGGCTTTATTTTGCAGGAAAATTACGGCATCGACCTGCCGCCCAAGTTCAAAGAGGCGATGGGGTATGCCGCCAAGGGCGTTTCCGACCGCACGCACAAAGAACTCAAACCCGCCGAGGTGTACGAAGTGTTTTTGCAGCGCTTTGTGGAAAACCGCGGCACGTTCTCCGTGCCTGAGTGCCATTTCAAACAGCTCGAAAACGGCATCGAGGCGACGGTAACGATCGCGCGCGGCAAGGATACGGCAGTCGTCACGGCAGTCGGCAACGGGCGGCTCGACGCGGTTACC
>CALVHW010000071.1 GCA_944328905.1 uncultured Clostridia bacterium
ATCTGCGGATCTCGGCTCATTTGCAGCTCCCCGCAGCTTTTCGCAGCTTGTCACGTCCTTCTTCGGCGCCATGTACCTAGGCATCCTCCGTATGCTCTTTGTAGCTTGATCTTTCTTCTCGTCTACTTATCCTTACATACTTCGCAAAAAAATTCTATGACTTCAACTCGGCCAAATCGTTCGCATTCCGGCCTTTCGGCTTACCTTGCTTTTTTACGTTTCCGTATTAACCATTTGGCTTTTATTTTCGTCTTGCCTTTTGTACTTTGCTTTTCTTTACTTCTATGCAGTTGTCAATCTTCGGAATCCTTTCAAAAGAAAGGGGCTGCCGCAACCGACAGCCTAAATATAATATCATGTTTATATTAGTATGTCAAGCATTTTTTAATTCTTTTAGACTTTTTTTGTCGACTTTTTTTGCTGACCATATCGCAGTTTCTCCACGATAAACTCGACGGCCGTTCCGATAAGGAACGATGCTGCCGCGCACACGAGAAACACAACGATATAACTGAATACTCCCAAATGAGGAAACAACAACAAATTTAAATGCTGATCGATCAAAATGACGTGTATCGGCGACTGGATAAGATAAATATACATCCCCGCTCTGGCGATCAAATATACAAGCTTCTGCTCTTTCATCTTTATATTTAAGAAAAAGACAAACAGCCCGACCGCCGAAACGATCGCAGGGATTGTTTGCAGATAATACCTATACCATGAAAAAGAATTGTGCATGAACATTTCAACAGAAACGAATGCCATACCCAGCAAAACACCTGCCAGATAGGCAATAAATCCCCACAGACCGCAGCGTTTTCCCTGCAATTTACCGGATAAATACAAAATTTTCAGTTCATACCCCAGCAAAACAAACAGATAATTTACATTGATCAGCGAAAAAATACGCACGGGAAACGTAAGGGCGAATATATGCACGATATTATCCGCCGCAACAGACGCAAGCGAAAGAGCGATCACTACGCGCCGCGCCACCGTATTCGGCTTATCCGTTTTGCACAGCAGGTACCAGACGGGGTACAGCACTATGATCTCGGTATAAGCCAGAACAAACCACAGATACCCGTATTCGCCGACCAGTCCCCAGGCTAAAATTTCTTTGGCGAGTTCCTTGCAATCCGTCCACAGATTTTCAAAAAAGTCTGCGTTCCAATAGGCCGCCGCCCTGTACGACCGGTAGAGCAGAATACATACCAATATCACGGCAAACGGAATCAACACCTCAAACAATAATTTTTTCAGCCTGTTTGTGTACGAAAATTCCCCTCCGAACATAAAAAAACCTGATATGATCAGAAACGTTCCTACCGCGCAGATATTTATAAAATTCACATACTTTGCAAAGTATCCCGCCCCGCCCGCGACGCCGTAAAACTGATTGAGCGTATGGTTGAATATAACCAAAAGCATACAGACGATACGGCAAAGTTCAATGGATATCAGCCGCTTTTTCGGCGATTTCGGCAGTTCGCCGCGCGCTTGTTCCGGAATGCGATCATCCGGCATTTTTTGTTCCGCTGCCCTTTCTCCGGCCGTTGCCGCCATACCCTCGTCGGCAGGCAGCCGGTCAGGCTGTAAATACTCTTTTTCCATATATCTCCCTTCCCGCAAAAAAGGCAGTAAACAATTTTACTGCCCCTCCCACAAACAATTTTTATATCAATATTATTATAAACGCGGCGGCCGAATCCGGCCTCGCCTGCGAAACGGCCAGCCGTCAAGGCTGAACGACATCGTAATTTTCTATTTCAGGTATTCCTCGAACGCTGTTTTCATCTTTTCGAAAGCCTTTTCGGCGGACGCTTCGTCTTTGGCTCGCACCGAATAGTAAATTTTCAATTTCGGTTCGGTGCCGCTGGGGCGGACGCAGATGAAACTGCCGTTTTCCAACTCGTAATAGACGGCGTTGGTTTTGGGAATATTCAGCGGCTCTTCGGTGCCGTCGGCAAGGCGGCGCACCGATGCGGAGTAATCGCGCACGGCGACGACGTTGTGCACGTCGAACTTTTCCGCCTTTTTGGTTTTGAGCGAATCGACGACCGCGTTCATCTCTTTCATGGCATTCAGGCCGTCGAACTTGATGCTGACGTTGCGGTCGAGAACGTAATCGTAGCGAGAATAAATGTCCATCAGCCTGCCGTACACCGACTGCTGTTTGTAGGTGTAGTAGCAGACCATTTCCGCGCAGAGCATACTGGCGACGACGGCGTCTTTGTCGCGGCTGCCCTCGGTGCCGCGCAGGTAGCCGCAACTCTCTTCGAAACCGAACAAAAAGGTGTTCGACCTGGTCGCCTCGTACTCTTTGATCTTTTCGCCGATGAATTTGAAGCCGACGGGCACGTCGACCAGCTGCACGCCGAAATCATCGCAGATGGCCTTGGCCATGCCGGTGGTGACGAAACTCTTGACCACCACGCCGTTTGCGGGGAGTTTTTGCTCCTCTTTGAGGCGGGTGAGGATATAATCGAGCAGCAAAATGCCGACCTGGTTGCCCGAAAGCGCGATAAATTCGCCCTTGTCGTTCTTGATGGCGACGCCGAGGCGGTCAGAATCGGGATCGGTGCCGAACACGACGTCGGCGTGAATCTTCTCCGCCAGGGCAATGCCCATCGAGAGCGTTTCCTTGAATTCGGGATTGGGAACTTCGACGGTGGAAAAATTCGGATCGGGCGCGACCTGCTCTTTGACGACGCTGACGTTGATGCCCAGTTTTTTGAGAATGGTCATCACGGGAACGTAGCCGCTGCCGTGCACGGGCGTATAGACGAGTTTGAGATTTTTGCCGACTTTGGCGACCGCCTTGCGCGAAAGGCAGAGTTTGGAAATCTTTTTGTAGTAGCTGCGGTCGACCGACGCGGGAATCTTTTTGACGAGCGGAGACGAAGGCGCCTCTTTGACGGAAAAATAATCCCCGATCTTTTCGATGTAGCCGACGACGACCTCGGTCGCCTCGGGCGACATCTGCGCGCCGTCTTCCCCGTATACCTTATAGCCGTTGTATTCTTTGGGATTGTGGCTGGCGGTGATCATGATGCCCGCCACGGCACCCAGCCGGCGCACGGCGTACGAGAGCATGGGCACCGGGTGCGGCGCGGAATACAGATGCGCGGCGATGCCGTTTGCCGCGAGCACGCCGGCGGCGGCGCGGGCGAATTCGGCAGACTTTCTGCGCGTGTCGAACGAGATCGCCACACCCCTCTTCATGGCGCGGGGGCCGAGCGACTTCACATACTGCGCAAGTCCCTGCGTGGCGCGGCGCACCGTGTACACGTTCATCATGTTGGTGCCGCAGCCGATGATGCCGCGCATACCCGCCGTGCCGAATTCCAGTTCGGCGCCGAAGCGGTATTCGATCTCTTTGGTATTCCCTTCGATGGATGCAAGTTCGCCCCTCTCTTCTTCACTGAGAGCGGGGTTTTCAAGCCATTTGCGATAAGCCGATTGAAAATCCATAAACAACCTCCGATATGATGGAACAGACGCCTCCCCTTTCGGTTCCGGCTGTGCAACGAACGATCAGACCTCGAAATCGTCGTAAAAATTTTCGCCCGTATCGTCTTGCTTTTCCGGCTTGACGATGGTATCTTTGGTAAGAAAATATTTTTTGCGGTCGTACGTATAACTGCTGACGAACTGGATGCAGATGAGCATCATGTACGACATGGGCACCGTCAGGAGCAGCGCCGCGCCGAACGACGAGAGCGCGAACAGCACGTTGAGGCAGAGAATGAACATGGCCGTGACCAGATAGGTGGAAAAGAGCGGCCAAAACCTGTCTTTTTTGAAAGAAAACGCCTTTTTGAGCGCCGCGCGCAATTTAAGTTTGTCGCCGACCATGGCGGGCACCACGCCGTTGAAGACGGTCAGCTTGAACGCCTGCGACGCCAGATACAGCGTGACCGAAAGCATGAGCGCCACGACGGACGCGATCAGCGCCACGGATATGATATTGAGCAGCACGAGAAAGAATGCATAGCAGATGCCGAGCACCACGACGTCGTAAACGAAGGTGACCGGCACATAGATGAGATGCCAGAGCGACGCTTTGCCCGCATTGCTCACGAGCGCGCCGGTGAGCGAAACTTTCGCGTAGCTCGACATCTTGTTGTCGATCAGATACCCGAAAGCAAAATTTCCGAGGCCGTTCAGAAAACGCGACACCAGAATGACGAACACGAGTGCGAGAAAAAACAGCACCACATCCGTCGCGTTGGTACGGATATAATCGAGCAGAACGGATGTTTTGTCGCTGAGTTGCGTGCCGAACGTTTCGAGAAAAGCCGTATCGCCCTTGACCAACGATTTCAAAAACCCGCCGAGCAGGTCGGCCACGTCTTTGAACTGCTGGCTGGAAAAGAGGGTATTGAGCGTGGGATACAGCAGGGCCGCGCTCAATCCGAGCGTGATCGCCCCCACGATCAGTTTATACAGCAGCATTTTATAATGCATTGAAAAATTGTCGACGAGAAGATGAAAGGAATTTTTAAAGATCACGATGCTTGCTCCCCGCTCAGAATTTTTTGTTTAAGTCCATGCGCTCCTCCCCCGCCGCATCGAAGTAAACGACGAACATCAGAACACAGATGTACAGGATCAGGAACAGATACACGAGTTCGGTGATCACAAAGGCGGCGGCGCCGTTTTGCACGAACGCGACGATCAATCCCCTTGCCGCATATCCGGCCGCACAAGGCAAAAACAACGACAGAAAAATTTTACCTTTTTTACGGGCAGCCAGGCTGTTGGAATACACGAGCGCATCCATATAACTGTACCCGGTGATCTGCAAGCAGGGCAGCCACAGCAAAAAGGTGGAAATGAGATAACAGAGCAGCGCGACCATGCCGACCGCCGTAACCAGTGCGGCGATGCTGCCGGCAATGCCCTGCAGGAGCAAGGTTTCCGCATAGATAAGCCCGGCCGCGAGCAGCGCCCACACCTCATAGAGCGCGATGCACACAAAAAAGACGGCCAGCGTCGTCAGAAAATTAAAGTTGAACCGCCCGGCAATGCCCTTCCACGTGCGCAGCCCCAGCCGCATATGTTTTTCGATGAAGCCGAACAGCATCGGAAAGCAAACGATGACGGCGGCGAAGCAAATGAGCGCGAACGCCCAGCCGCGGTCGTTGAGAGGAGAAAAGAAGGCGAACACTTCCCGGAATTCCGCCCTTTCTCCGCCGGCAACAAACGAATCGATGATCGCCCGGATATCTGCAGGATCACCTGAAGCCGTTAAAAAATAGGACGGAATGAGTACAAACGCGAACAAAAAGATGAAGTTTTTGAAAATATACCTGAAAGTGCCCGCTATGTACCGCACGGTTTCCTCCTGTTTTAATCGATTTTGTTCTTCTATTATATAATAAAAAAACAAAGTTGTAAAGTCTTTTCCCCTTTATTGCGGAAAAAGCATACCCGTGCGGCGCACCGTACACATCTATTTTATGCAAATCCGGCTGTTTTCATTTTGATTTCCCATAAATTCTTTTGCGGCACAGAGAAACGATGCACGTCAAAGCAAAAAACAGTACGGCCCCCTTTTGCAAAGAGGTGCCGCACCGGAGATTTTGCTGCATTTTCAAAAAAATCCATCAACATCCTTTTACCGTCAGACGGAGAATTTCCCTTGAGAATCACGGAATTTTTGCAATCTCTTTTCGCAAAAATTCGTGAACAGAGTGGTGAGCCCTTATAATAAGCCGCAAAGAGGGAGAAAACGCCGCAGAAAATGCGTCAGCATTTGAACGGCGATTTCCCCCTCAAACTCTCGGCATTTCGCAGCCGGCAGCCCGGCGAGAAATGCGAGAACATTTATTACTTACTGCGCGTCCGCAAACCGCGCTTTGCGGAAAGCGCCCTCTATTTGCGCGTTAAGCGCCTCTGGCGGAAAAGGTGAATCCGGCGATTTCTATAAAGGGGAGCACCTAATATATCGCCGGAGAGGAAAAACCGAACGCAGAGCCGCCCCTTTTTCAAACGGGCGGCGAACATTGGGTTTTTCCTAAAAATCACGGAATTTTTACGGTCTCTTTCCGTAAAAATTCGTGAACCCTTATTGCACCATCAACAGCAACTGGTACAGATAATCATAATAGGTGCCGAGATAATCCTTGGCAATGTCGTCCGCCTCGAAATCCGCCAGCGCCTCGGCCATGTCGTCGTAATCGAGATAATAATTTTTGACGATCACGTAGCGGTCGCGCATGGAAAGCGTGTAATCGACTTCGTAGGGCGCGTCGTCCGGATCGATCTCGGGCGGCGTTTCCCCGCCCGTATCCCCTTCGGCATACAGCGCTTCCAGGCTTTCGTCGAGGTCTTTCTGTATCCGCAGCACCTCTGCGTCGTACTCCTCTTTGCGCGCCGCCAATAAATTTTCCAGAATGCTCGAACGGAACGTGCGCCGCTTCAACGCATCGTATTGCGCTTCGAGGCAGTCTTTTTCGTATTCGCTCTTCGCCGCGGCGCTCTCGGCGTTCGCCTCTTCGATCAGTTTCTGCACTGCCTTTTCCAGTTCTTCCGCCGTCATGTTTGCCTCCCCGCGCTATACCGCACCGTCAGCCCGCACAGTTCGCAGGCCGCGCCTTCGGAAATCAGTTCGCATATGAACCGCTCGCCCGCCAGATTCACAACCGATTTCGCGCGGCCGCCCACCGCCTGTAAATGCACGATGCGCTCGCCCTTCTCGCTCAGAAATCTGATAACGTACACCCCTTTTCCGTACAATGCAACTTCCGCCAGCCGCCCCGCCGCGCCCAGCGGATTTTCCAGTTCGCGCACGATGCGCCGCGCGGGCGCGCCGCCTTTTTTCAGCGCATACGCGGCGCCGTCCTTCACAAAATACACGTCGCTCCCGCACGCCGCTACGGCGGAGGCCTCCGACCATACTGTCTGCCGTTCTTCGCGCAGCGGATCGACGATTACAAACCCTTCTTCCGCGCCCTCTTCCGTATTCAGCCGCGCGTGCAAAACGTATTGCCCGCCCGCCGCAACGGCGCGGGGAATATCCTGCGCATCGGCAAAAATGCGGCAGCTTTCGGCAAAATTTTCGAGATTGCCGCCGTCGAACAGATGCAGGCCGTCCTCCGCCAGCCAGTACAGTTTTCCGCCCGTTTCGCACACGGTTTCCGCGTAAATTTTCGCACAGGAAAACTCGTCGCGCAGTTCGAACTCGCTCTCGTCGCCGCGCGCATACAGCCGCTGCAAGCCGCGCTCACGGAACACATACAGGTACGTTTCGCAGGCGGCGAGCGCGACGATATCGCCCTTTTCGTCGGGAAGGTCGATATACCCGCCCCCGCCGATCGCCGCCGCAAAATCGCGGATATCGCCGGGCGCGGAAAAACACAGCCGCCCCGCATCGGCGGCGGGCACCAGCCACAGCCGTTCATAATGGTACGCCGCGCACGAAAAGGCGGGAATTTCCGTTTCCTCCGCCACGCCGCTCGCCTGCAGCAGCGCGGTTTTCTGTCCGTCGGAGAGCAAAACGCCGTTTTCATCGCCGCAAAGGCGCGCCGCGGCGGGAATCTTTGCAAACGTGACGCCGCTGTCTGTAAAGCTCTGCGCATCCGCGGCGCGAAAATAAACTTTTCCGCTCACGCAGACCAACGCGAACGCCCTGCCGGCCGCGCCGTCCGCCCCGAACAGCGCGGCCGCCGTTTCCCCCGACGGGATTGCAAGCCCGGCATCCGCAACGCCGTACCCCGCAAAGAGCGCGCCCGACCGCCCGGCAAAGCCGTGATCGAGCGCGGCCGCGCCCCTCTCTTCTGTAAGAGGCACCTCGCGCACCGCCGTGCGCACATTGGCGGCAAGCGGTTTTTTCCGTGCGTACATCATGCCCACCTCCGCATCTTCATGCGCCCGCCCCGTTCGCGGCAGGCGCACGCGAGCGCGTCGCGGTAGCGGACGTCGAGCAGCTGCGCCGCGTCCAACAGCCCGCTCATCAAAGCGTATTCGCAGGCGGTGCCCAGTGCGAGCACCCGTTCGCCCGCTTTGCCGGAGATCGAAGGCTCGTCGTCCGCCTCTTTGACGGCGGGGCGGTACGAATAGGTGACCTCGGCATTGCCCGCGCGCACGCGTATGCCCTCTTCCGTCTGCGAAAAGGGCAGTTTTTCTCCCCGCGCGCCGCGCACTGCAAAGATCTCCAAAGGCGGCTCGGCGAACGCCGAAAAGGCGATGAACCCGTCCGACGCGAACGTTTCCCTCTTTTTGAGCGGCAGGTAGTCGAGCGCGATCTCGTTTTCGGCGAGGTTGTAACAGCGCAGAAGCGTCTGTTCCTCCCGCTCGGAAGCGGCGGCGTCGGCGGTCAGCCCCTTATCGAGATAGTCCGCCACGTCGCGCCGGCCGCACAGTTCCGCCGCTAAAGCCATGATCTGTTTTACTTTCATATTCC
>CALVHW010000072.1 GCA_944328905.1 uncultured Clostridia bacterium
GCCGAACAGCGAGCGCATCGTATCGAACGTCCAATAGGTTTCACCGTTTACGTTTTTCTGAAAAGCCAGCAAGATGGAGTTCAGATTCACGTAGACATAAAACAGAAGAAAGTTGACCGTAGGTACAATCAAAAACGAAATGATGAATACCGCCCGCTTCAATTTCTGTTTTTTTTGCGCCGTCCATTCCATTTACGACTTTCTCCCGACAAAGATCACACCTGTCGCCGCCGCCAGAAGTACCAGCGACGCAGCGCCGATTGCGGACGCGTACAGCGTGCCGCCGCAGCCGCCGCTCTCTTCGGGTTCGGTTACGCCGCCTTCCGGCTCCCAAGACGCGTACAGAGTGATGCTGCGGTCGACGACGGAATTGAAATCGAACGCCGTGCCGTCTGCCGTGACCCAGCCCTTAAACACATAGCCTTCCCGCGTGGGATCGTCGGGCTTCGTCACTTTGTATTCGCCCGAATCTACCGTCACCCGCGTTTCCGCCGTGACGCCGTCGTTGTAAACAAACGTGACGAAATACGAGCGAAGCAACGTGTAGACGGCGCCGTCTACCGTGATGGTTTCGCCGAGAATCGAGCCGGAAAGCGTAGATCCTTCCGCCGTCATGTCGATACTGTTATCGGACGCGATCTGCACCGTGTAGGCGACAAAACCCTGCGCGCTGCGGATGCCGCTCTCCTCTCCGATTACGATCGTTTCGCCCTTTTCGGCGTTGTAATAGCTGCCGTAGAAATCGGCGTTGTCCACATATGTGACCGCCTCGACGGAGATGTTCTCTTCCGGCATGGTGAAGGTGTAAACGCCGTCGCCCTGCGCCGCGGCGTCGATGTCCAGCCGCTCGCCCGCATCGTTGTAGAACGCGAGTTCTTTGAACCCTTCCCCTTCGTCTACTTTCAGCGTGATGGTTTTGCCCGCAATGCCGTAGCGCTGCGAGGAAGAAGAGGTGAGGTTGTGCGTGCTGAACGCAAAACCGAGGTCGTAGCCGTCCGCATCCGTCATCTTAAAGTTGGTGACCTTCGCATTCTGATACCCGCCGTTCGACGAGCTAATGGCTACATAACCGCTGCCGCTTTCCGCCGCCGCTGTATCCACCTGTTCCAAAGTAACGGTATTCCCGGCAAACCCGGACATACCCGTTTCCGATACAACGACGCCGTCGATAGTGACCGTAAATTTATGATCCGTCGTGCTGTAATCGATAATGGTGGTCGCTCCCGCCTGGTGGAAAGAGCGGTTGCCGCTGCCGGCGATATGGTTGCCGTAAACAAGCCAATAATTGCCGACATAGGCGGAAACAATATCACTGAATCCCGTACCGCGGACAACACCGTTCATATTCGTGAAATTGTGCTCTTCGGTGATCGTATCGAAAGAAACGCGGATATCGCCCGCCGTGGGAGTCGCGTTGTAAAGGTATCCGTCTGCACTGTATTCAAATTCAATGTCGTAGTACACGTTGTCCATTTTGGCGACCGCGCCGGTGTAATCGAGCGTGTATGCGGGCCACTGTTCTTCTTTGACGGTGACATTCTGCGCGGGCATGGTGAATGTGTAGACGCCCTCGCTCGTTTCCGTGATCTCCACGTCTAACTTTTCGCCGTCGTCGCCGTACAGCGCGAGCGCATAGATATCCGCATCCGCCGCCGCTTTCAGCGTGATCGTTTGGCCGGTTATGCCGTACCGCTGCGACGAGGACGAGGTAAGATTCGTTTGATTGAACGCAAAGCCGAGATCGTAGCCTTCGGCATCCGTCATTTTGAAGTTGGTGACCTTTGCGCTCTGGTACCCGCCGTTGGATACGGACGTGGCGATGTAGCACGCGCCGTCGGCGTCGAGGCCTTCCAGAGTGACGCTGCCGTTGGTATTCGCCTCGCCGAATTGCTCATCCATTCCCGCGCCGTCCATCTTCACGGTGAATTTGTGGTCGGTAACGCTGTAATCGATGGTTGTGGTCTGCCCCTCCGAATAGAAAGAACGGTTGTCACTGCCGATCACAAAATTTCCGTAAATATACCAAAAGTTACCCACATAAGCGTAATCGGGTTGGGCAAACGTTTTGGCACGAACCAAGCCGTTCATAAGTTTCTCCGGGGTGGTAAAATCATGCTCTTCCTCTATCGTATCGTACGAAAGATGGATGTCGCCCGTGGTGGGCGTTGCGTTATACAGATAACCCGGATTGCTGTACGCAAACTCAACGTCGTAGTACACGTTGTCGAGTTTGGCGGTCAACCCCGAATAGTTGAGTTCGTATGCGGCGGCGTCGCCCGACGTATCGCCTTCCTGCGCCTGTTCGGCCAGTACCGCCACTCCCGGCACCGCAAGCAGCAGGCACATCAGCATCCCCGCGGCCATAGCCGCGATGCGACGCAAAGAGCCGCGCTTGCCTTTGGTTGTTCTTTTCATCTTAGATCCTCCTTTTTTAATTGCATTTTTTCGTTGCACTATGTGCTCGGCCGTCATCCTGCCTGATTTTTGTTCCGATAAACATCCTTTCGGATCAAAGATCCGAAAACGGGCATGCCCGTTTTTATTATTATAACTATCCACCTTGCGACTATACAGCCGTTCATTGTGTATTCGAATACACAATATCCGAAAAAACTGACACTCGCTCCGCACTCCCCCGAAACGCGCCCCGATATATCGGATATGTTTTCGAATACATAAATATTGTAACACAGGATTAACGAATTGTCAATACCTTTTTGAAAGATTTTTACAGAAATTTTGAATGGCTGTCATAGACTTTCGCGGCGGATAAATTCCGCGGTAAAATGTTCGGGGAATTTTTTTACCTGACCCAGCACATATTGGACATACAGGCGCGCCAGCTCTTTGCCGTGCCCTTCCAGCGTGGAAACCGAGGGCGAAAGCATTCCCGATAACTGCACGTTGTCGCAGGAAAACAGACAAATATCTTCAGGAACTTTTCTCCCGAATTCGGAAAGCGCCCGCACAACGCCCGGCGCGATCATATCCGTCATGCAAAAAACGGAATCAAAGGGAATATGTTCCCGCTGCAACTTTTGCACCGCGCGGTAGCCCAATTCGAAATATTTTGTGATGGGATAATCGCCGTCGACCACAAGCCGCGGATCCTCTTCCATACCGAATTCGCGCACAAGTTTTTGATAGGCAAGATAGCGCCCGTCCGATTTTACGAATCCCCACGGCGTGCCGCTCACGAAGGCGAGCCGCCTCTTACCCTTTTCTTGGAGGATGCCGAACGCCTCGCGCATGCCCGTTTCGTAATCGAGCACAATAAGTTCCTCTTGCGAGTCGCTGCCGTCGGAAAGATTCACCATGGGAATGTGCAGCGCGGCAAGCCTTTCAAGTTCTTTTTTATGAAACGGGATCAGCGTAATATTGACGATGCCGGCAAACAGATTGTTGCAGATCTCGTCGATGATATTATTCAATTTTTCGCTCTCTACGTGCTCGGTCAAAATATAGAGCACGGCAATGTAGCCGTACCTCCGCGCCTCCGTGATCATCGCCTCAATGACTTCCGAATAGTACGGGTTGACGATGTCTTCCGCGATGATGGCGATCATATTGCTCCTGCGCATGCGCAGACTGCGCGCCACCTGGTTGGGTTGGTAATTGAGTTTGCGGATCGCCTCTTCCACTTTGCGGCGCGCCTCCGGCGATACGTATCCGCGCCCGCTCGTGACGCGCGTGACCGTTGTGGTGGAAACGCCCGCCAAGGCGGCGACCGCCTTGCGGTTCACAACATTATTTTCCAAGATCCACCTCCTTGTTTTGCCGAGGGGAAGCGTCGCACAGCCCCAGCCATTGAAAGATATACACGGGTACGGCGCTCCAGCCGTGGCTCAAACTCCCCGCCCTGCCGAAATCTTCCGCGCCGAGGTCCGTCTCCCAAAAGGAAGTGGCCCCGCGGCAGAGCATGCCCAGATACCGGTCTTCGATTTCGCGCACAATGAGCGGCGCGTATTTCTCGCGGTCGAAAGACAGCAGCGCTTCGTACTTGAATATGGCGTGGCTCAACGAAATTTTGACCATTCCGTTGTCTTTTTCCGCCAGTTTTTCGCACACCGCCGCCGCGCGATCCCCCGCCACGCCCGTGAGCACGAACAGGCTGTTCGCCAGTTCCGAAAGGTGTTCCGGCCTGCCCTCGAACGTTTTGAAAAGGCCGCGCTGCGGCAGGTAAAAGACTTTGCGGCACGCCGCCCTGATGCCTTCCGCCGCCCGTGCGAAGCGCTCCGCGTCTTTGCGGCCCAGCATTTCGCCGAGCCGCGCGAATTTTTCCGCCGCGTACAGGAAAAACCCGTTCAGCGGCGCGTCGTACGAGGCCGTCTTTTCGCTCCCGTCCATGCCGTCCGTCCACTCGTAAAAATCCCAATACTGCGGCGAATGGAAATTTTCGAGCACCCCGTTCGCGCCGATGCGCGGCAAGAACGCGGAGAGGATTCCGCAAAGCACGCCGTACACCTCTTCGCCGAGCGAAAGATCGCCCGTGTGTTTGCAGTATTCGTACACCGCCGCAATGTACATCAGCGAAAAGAACGGGATCGGGTAATCGGTTTCTTTGCCCGACGGCGCGCAGAGCGGCATCTGCCCGTCTTCACGCACCCCCTGCGCAAACAGCGCAAGCCCCGCGCGGGCGAACGCATGATCTTCGAAAGCGATGTATCCGCAGAGCATCTGCGTGCGGCTGTCCATCGTATAAAAACTCTGTTCGCGCCAGGGCGTGTCTTCGTAATGGTCGTGCATGCACAGTTCCAGCGTGCGCACGCAGACGTCGTAGATCTTTTGGTGAAGTGCATTCGAAAACACAACCGGCCTGCGAACGACGGGGTAGTAAACGGGCAGCAGGCCTATGCCGCGAACGCGGACTTCGGCGGTGTGAAAGAACACTTCGAGATACCGGCAGCCCAAGCGGCGGAAATAATTCACGTACTTGTTTTCGCCCGCCTTGGCGCGGTACTGCACGGTAAAACTGCGCGGCCCGATGTGCGTGCGCACCCTGCCGTCCTCCAAATGCTCTCCGTAACCAATTTCCACTTCGCACGGCTCTGAAACGGAAAAATCCAAACTGACGAAACCCGCCTCTTCTCTGCCCAGATCGAAAATTACATAGACGCCGCCGTCGCGCCCGCCGCAAAAGCGCAGCGCCCCGTCCGCTTCGCGCGAGATCATCTCTTCCGGCGGCATGTAGCGCAGGGCGGCGCGCTGCATCCGCTCGCCCGCGGTGGGATAACTTTCCTCGCAAAACGTTCCCTGCTGCACAGCCGCGCCGCGCAAAAGCCTGCCGAGTTCCAGGCGGCGGATGGGACGCGGATGAAATTCTGCCGGCAGCGCCTCGGTTCGGGCGGCGGCAAAACCCGGAAGATCTGTTCCGGGGGATTTCCAATCCTCCTCGCCTTCCGCTTCGTAACGGAATCCGTAACCCAACTGCGGAGTGATCATCGGCCGTTTATGCGAAACATAGGTGCGCGATATCCTTGCCTGCACCTGCGGCCCGGAAACCGCAACGACGCGGCCGCCCGCGCAAAGTTCGAACCAAAGCCCCGCCTCGCCGCCGCGGTATGTGGAACAATCGACTCCTATATACCACACCTCAAAGGCAATACGGTTGCGGCCCTGCTGCATACCCGTCAGTTTTACGGTATCTTCTACTCTGTAATGCGGATAATCCGGGTACTTTCCGAATGCGGCCAGCGCATTGTTCAAATAAACCGTGACCATGCTGTCTGCACAAAAGCGCAGAGAGCAATCGCCGCCCGAGTAGTCAAAATCGAAATAAAATTCGGCGTATTCGTCCGGCTCTGCCTCTTTCTGTGCCCAAATCCACTGTGCTTTCATACGCGTTCTCTTTCACCTTTTTTAGTTTTCTACTATGAATCGTCAGCCTTCAAAAGTGCCGCGCACCTCCACACAAAAGGCGTGGCACTAGCCGTTTCTTTCCTCCGGGTTTTACTCTCGCAACAATTATTTAATATGAAAATTTTCCGTATTTTCCAACGAAGGGAAATGCAGTTGCTCGACGGAAATAAGTTTTTTGCCGTTGAGCATTATGTTTTCGAAAGTGATATCCGCAATGGTGCCCGCGGTGCAGTATATCAGAGAATTGATCTCCCTCGGAGAAGTGATACAGATGTCGCGGAAAGTGATATCGTGAACTTTGCCGCGGCGGTCGCCCACCGAATATTCGTGGTGTTTGAACAGCTGCAATTCAAACACGGGCGGCAGAAAAGCGCCCTTTTCCGAAAGCGCGGGCAGGGGCTGGTTTTCTTCCCTCTGCAATATAGATAACTGGCAGTCTTCGTCCAACTCTATGTCTATATCCTCGTACAGCACATCGTAGATATCGCCATAGTCGACGTTGCCGACATTCAGCGCAGAGCCGGTAACGCGAATCACCTTGCAATGGCGGAATGCGATGTCGTGTATCCTCTCGGCGCACGTTTCCACGCCGATGTGCAAGGCATTGCCCCAGTCGTTCCAGATCACGCAGTTTTCCACGAGGATGTCCGCGCAGTCGTCGCCGTAATTGACGTTGCCCTTGATGCACACGGAATCGTCGTACGTACGCAGGAAACAGCCGGTAATGTGGGCGTGCGAGGTGTTGTGCATGTCGATGCCGTCGGAATTATACCGCCAGTTGCCGATGAGTTTGACGTTTTCCACGTAGAACCCGCTGCACGCGAACGTGGTGATGTTGTACAGCAGCGAATCGCGCAGCACGATGCCCTCGATACGCACGTTTTTGCAGCGGTTGAACTGCACCATGTGCTCGCGCTCGGCGTTGAGGCTGTCCGCATCCGAATAATCGGGCGCGATCTCGCGCACGATCTTTTCTTTGCAGCGGCTGTTATCGAGAATGCCGCGACCGCAGATGAGGATGTTTTCCGCGTTTTCGGCGTGGAATCCCCCGTACACCACCGCGGCTTCGTCGATATACACGGTTTGCCCGCCGCGCAGCTGCATAATACCGACGTCGTGGAACCCCGGTCCGAAGTACAAAACGTTCTCCCTTTCCAATTTGGGCACATTTTTCTGCGGTATGTCGCGGAAAAAATGAATCGTGTTCCGGTACCCGTCCAACACGAGCACGCTGCCGCCCGCCTCTTTGGAAACAAAGCGGACTTCCTCGCCTTTCACGAAAAAAACTTCCCCCGACGATCGCGGTTTGAGCACGGCGCTACTCACCGGATTTTTCCATTTTACAACGATCTCCGCGTCCTCGTCCGCCTCGAAACGGACGAAATACGAGAGATCGCGCTGGTACTCGGGGCGCTGATGCCCCGGCCAGCGGCAGTTAATGGGATAGGCGGAAACATACGCCCTTTGCACGGGCGCGGACTTTCCGCCGACGGTGACGCTGACTTCCTCTGCACTCTGTTCACAAGTTTCGTAAATGCGTATCATTTTATTTTTCCCTTACGGAATTCCTCGCTGAAAGGCTATACAACTATCCGTACACTTTTTGAATTTTATCAATAGTATAACATACGATATTCCGATTGTAAAGACTTTTTAATTCCGTTTCTTTTTTTGACACGATAAAAATCAAAATATTTCAACCTATTGGATATTCGTTAAAAAAGCAAAAGATACTGCAAAGTTTCGTCGAACACGACCATAAATTAGGTGAAGACATCCTGCTTCACTTCAATAAAATCCAACTTCCCTATTCCGACAAACATCTCACTCAACATATTTAGTCCCTCATTTACTTCTCATTATAGAATATTTCTTCCTCATCTCTCCTAAATACTGCTATTCCAATCTATAAATCCTTTCATTCCGATTTTTTTGCCGTTTCAGGCAGGGAGTCTGGCACGGCGTTCGCGGAAGTCAAGGGGTAAAATTATTGCGGAAAATACGAAAATACTTGATCGGAAAGCCGAGCAGGTCACAGACCGGCTCGGCTTTTTTCCGTTCTTAAAAGTTTTTCCTAATACATACGCAATAATTTTTCTTGTTCCCGTTGACTTCCGAAACAGATGAAAATGCTGCTTGCTTTTTAACCCACGCAGTGCCTTTTGTTTCCCTGCTGAAAGGCAAAAATAAAAAAATCGGAGGAATAGAACCAATGAAAAAAGTAGTATACAGCATTTCCAAATTGAATAAGTTTGGAAGCAACAAGATGACCGGTGTCGGTTTCATCACCGACAGTGATCTGGTTATCGCCTGCGTCAGTCAGAAAGGCAATCCGTATATCCGCGTATTTGAAGACTGCGTTAAAAGCTGCCATGCGATACCCAACCGCGACGGCGAGTACAAAGGCGTACATTACGAAATGCGCGAAGTAGAATACGAAACGAAAAACAGCAGCGGCGAGTTTACCGGTTACGATAAAC
>CALVHW010000073.1 GCA_944328905.1 uncultured Clostridia bacterium
CGACTGACCTGCGCGCAAATGCGGGCAAAATTGGTCCCTGGCGTAAAGATTTAACCGGTTTTGCCGCCGCGTTCGCAAGCGGGCGCGTTTTTACATTCAATATTGTAGCCGATTTTTTGCGTTTCGTCAATCTTTTCCGCAGCGGCGCGCGCAGCCGATTCAATCCCGATTCAATCCGCCGCCCGCAAGAATAAATCCGAACGCCGAAATTCTGCTCGACGCCGAAAAAACACACGAAAAAGCCGCCGTTTTGCGCGGCGGCTCGGTTCTTTTTTCGTTTATCGCTTTGCCAGCGATTCGTAGGCCTGAAAATACTTTTCGCCCAGCGCATAGAGCGAGGCACGGCAGAAATGCAGCCGGTCGCCGTTGCCCGTATCCTTGTCGTTGGAAGGCAGGCCGTGCGTATCGACGTACGCCGCGTTGCCGGCGTTTTGGCAGTATTCCTGCATGGCGCGGATGATCGCGCCGCACTGGGGTTTGTTCTGCTCTACCCACTCGTCGGTGAACCCGCCGCACACGAAGGGCATTTCGCCGTATTTTTTACGGAAATCGTTCATCTGCGCGGACAAGTCGGAAAGATGTTTTTTGTACCTATCTTCGGGCGAAAGGTGAGCGTTTTCAAAGGAATCGCACTCGCCCTGGTGCCACAAAAACGCCTCGATGCGGCGGGGCACGCCTAAGGCGAACAGTTCTTCGAGCATATCGCACAGGCGCAGATACAGGCAGCCGTTCACGCCCCATTCGTTGCGGGCAAAGCCCGTTCCGCCGTATGTTCCGTTGACGATGAGCAGCCGCCTGCCCTCTTGGAGCCTGCCGCTCTGCACATAGCAGCGCGCGAACGAAAGCGCGATGTTGCCCAGTTTTTTGCCGTCGGAAACCGCCTCTTCCGCCCGTTCGATGACGAAATCGGTGGGGCGCTGCACGAGAAGATAGTCTTTGCCCTCCGCATTCTTTTCAAAACGGACATTAAACGTATCTTTGAGCATGAGGATGCGCGCATCGGGCACGTATTCGTTTTGCACCTCGCCCATGCCGCAGCCCTGCGCGTTCGACTGCCCCGCGAGCACGACGACGTCGAGCGCGGCGTTTTTATACTGATTGCCGTTTACGATCATATATTCCCTCCTCTGCATTCTGCATCTCCAATATGATAGCATAAAGCGGCGGCACTTGCAAGCATTTGCTCTCATTCTCCCGAACGAAAAGTGAGTTCGGTTGAAAGCCGAACTCACTTGTTAAGGCATATTCTGTTCGGCAAAAAACACGCAGCACGCCCATAACGGGCCGCACCGATCACTTTCTGTTTTCGCGTTTTTTGCGGATCTCTTCCTTGCGCGCCTTTTCCGCCTCGACCGCGGCTGCGTCTTTGGGTTTGACGAGCAGCAGCACGACGATGCCGATCAGGCACAGTACGCCGATAGCGAGGAATACGACGGAGAGCACGTTGTCTTGCAGCCATTCGATCGTACCGCCGCCGACGTCGACCGTGTCGGGATCGGAGGCGATGTTGATGAGTTTGTACGACTGTACCGGCGTATCGCCCGTTTTGAAGTCGCTCACTTCGATGGCAACTTTGTAGATGCCGATGCGCTGCGGGATAAAGCTGAGTGAATCGTCGCGATACCATTCGTAATTGTTATATTCGGCATCCTCGTTATCCGCATCGTAAACGGCGATCTCTCTCCAGGTGCCGAGAGTGCTGTCTGTACCGTTATCGATGGCTTCGCGCAGCTGTTCCACGGTAGGCGTGCTGCCCGACGCTGTTTCGAAATAGTAAAGCGAATACTTTTTATCGGGATCGCCGACAGCGATCACTTCGAAATCGTCGATCGTGTATTCGAGATCGCGGTAACCGAGGTCGCCGTCTTCCGCCTCTTCGATGCTCGGGCCGTTGTACTTGACGGTGAACTCGAATGTTTCGAGGTTGGCGCAGTCCCACACGTTATCCGTAGTGATCTCGACCTGTTTGTATTGCGTATCGCCGCCGACTTCGCCGTCTTCCACATACCCGAACATCGCCTTGCCGGCGCGGTTGGTGGGCACGATGCGGAACTGGTATGTTCCTTCCTGCGTGAGCTGGATGCTCAGCTCGTCGTAGGCGCCGCTGACCGTGGCGGTATCCGACGACGACGTGCGATAGTAAACGGTGAACGTGAGCTCGTGAAAGCCGCTTATGTTGTCCCAAACATAAGGGCGGAGCGAGGGCAGATAGAAATAGGCGCCCGTGCCGACCTGGATGCTCGTGGTGCCGTCTGCCTGTTTGGAGGCGGCAGCAACGGCACTCTGGTAATCGTCCGCCTCGCCGTTGCGGGTAATCGTGTAGTTATCTCCGCTCTCCCGAACGGTAAAGAACTTCGTATCCGGATAAGAAGTGCCCCGTTCGTCGTTGGGCGCGATCATAACGATATAGGTGCGGCCGTCGATCGGCTGGCTCTTGGCGGCGCTGTCTACATACCATTCATAGAAAGCGAACATCGTGTTGCCGTTGTTATCGGAAAGCTCAAACGCGACGCTGATATAACCTTCGTTACCGGAGAAATTGTTTTCAAAGAACACCTGGTCGGTGTCTGCCTCGGTGTAACCGGTGAGTTCGTAGCCGTTCTCCCCTTTCGTAAGGGCGGGAGCCGCCGCCTCTGCATCCGCCTCGGCAGGGTTCTGGATATAGTAATAAAGCGTGGGCGTTCTCGACGAAGAACACACGTCGATGACCGTGTAATTGTCGCTGTCGAGGAAGTTCTTATCGCCCATCAGGAACTGTTTGATCTCGGTGTTGGCAACGACGACGGGAGCCGTGTCGTCGGTGATCTCGTTGTTTTCGGTAAGCAGGAAGCTCTGACCGTTGAGCTGACGCACCTCGAACGAAGTGCCGCTTTCGGCAACGCTCTCCGCCGTAAACGACAGAGGCGTAACGGGCGTATCCGCCGTGGAGGAAGCATACTTCGCATAATACAGGCCGATGTTCGTGAATTCGCCGGCCGGAACGCCGTTGAGCGCCACGTCGAAATTGCCCCAGCCCTCTTCGCCGGCAGGCTCGGAAAAGGCGATTTCGATATCCGCCGTATTGTCTGAAACGGGGATATTGACGGATGCCCCGCCGTTGACCGACGCCGTGAGCGTGCCGTTATTATTGGTAAAGACGATCTCGTTGACCGTTTTCCCCTCTTTGCTCTGGCTCATCTGCGTGCTTTCCATCGTCATGGTGAACGTTTGGAAATTCAGATCGCGGAGATGCAGCGTCAGCGAAAAATATTTTGCTTCCGTGGTGCTGTCGAGCGTGTACCCGTCCTCGGGTTCTTCGTTCTCAAATCCGTACCATTTGAGCGCGAGATTGCGCTGAAAGTTGACGGAGGCGCCGTCAGAGGGAAGTTTGTAGGTCAGATAATAGTTCTGCCCTTGCTGCATATCGCTGTAATCCGTGCGCTCCGCTCCGCCGCTCAGCGAAAACACGCCGGAGGGCGAAACCGCCGCCGCGTGTGCGGGTACGAACGCGAAACACAGCCCCGCAGCCAGCCACAGGGCCGCCGCGATGATCAATGACAGTATGCCGATCTTCGTTTTGCTCATTCCATTGCTCCCAAATCGCAATATAGTATGTTGGCGGGAAGTTTCCGCCGATAGGCAGAATACTCCCTTCAAATGCCTGTACCCGATTATTTTACATTATAAAGAACATTTTGTCAAACGCATTTTTTCCCTTTTGCCGAAAATTTAGCCTTTTCATGCCGGGGAAACGAAATTTTTACGCGCCGTTCACAATTCGATGGCTTTATCGACGGAAAAATGCTTCCAGGGGTTGCCGTCTTCGGGCGGTGCGGCGATGAAACGCAGCCGCTCTTTGGTGACGGGATGCGTGAAGGCCAGCGAGTACGCCCACAGCGCGAGGTTGCCCTTTTTGGCGTTTTCGCCGCCGTAGCGCATATCGCCGTACACGGGCGTTCCCAGCCCCGCCATCTGCACGCGGATCTGGTGCGTTCTGCCCGTGTGCAGTTTGACGCGCACGAGACAGCAGCCGCCCTTTTCTTCCAGCACTTCGTAGTCGAGCGAGGCCATTTTGGCGCCTTCCGTCGTCTGCGGGCAGATATACACCATGTTGTTGACGGGGTTCTTTTTCAGATAGTTCACCAGCGTCGCCTTTTTCTGTTCGGGAACGCCGGTAAGCACGGTGAGGTACTTCTTTTCGAAGTCGCCCCCGCGCATCTGCTCGGCGAGCCGCGAGGCGGCCTTGCTGGTTTTGGCGAACACCATCACGCCGCCCGTGGGGCGGTCGAGCCGGTGGATAAGCCCCACGTACACGTTGCCCGGCTTATCGTACGCCGTTTTGATGTAGCGGCGGATCGCTTCGAGCAGGCTGTCGTCGCCGCTTTCGTCGCCGCAGGACGGCACGCCCTGCGGTTTGAGCACGACGATGATGTGGTTGTCTTCATGCAGAATATTCAGGTCTAAATCATTCATTCGTAAACATACCTCCCGCGCCGCACGGAAGCGGGATGCCCTCTTCGGTGGGCAGCCCCACTTCGTACGCGTCGATCTTTCCGCTGCGCCCCGCAAGGCACAGTTTGAGTATATTGTGCAGCACCATCGGCTGCAAGCCCGTCGTATAACTATTGATAAGGAAGAACAGCGGCTGCTCGGACAGCACCTCGGCGCACAGCTTCACGAAGGGAAAGAGGCTCTCTTCGATCTTCCACATTTCGCCGCCCGGGCCGCGCCCGTACGAGGGCGGATCCATGATGACCGCGTCGTACCTGTTGCCGCGGCGGATCTCGCGCTGCACGAACTTTTTGCAGTCGTCCACGATATAGCGGATGCCGCTGTGTATGCCCGAGAGCCGCGCGTTTTCGCCCGCGCGCTCGACCATGCCTTTGGCCGCATCGACGTGCACGACCTCCGCGCCCGCTTTGGCGCACGCGACCGTCGCGCCGCCCGTATAGGCGAATAAATTGAGCACTTTCACCGGCCGCCCCGCGCCGCGGATGAGCGAAGCCATGCGATCCCAGTTGACCGCCTGTTCGGGGAACAGCCCCGTGTGCTTGAACCCCATCGGCTTTACCTTGAACGCGAGGTCTTTGTACCCCACCGTCCACTCGTCGGGGATCTTTTTTCTGTACTCCCAGGCGCCGCCGCCCTTGTCGCTGCGGCGGTACACGGCGGAAATGCCGGGATAGGAAAACAGGTCGAACTGCGCGTCCCATATCACCTGCGGATCGGGGCGCAGCAGAACGACGTCTTTCCAGCGTTCCAGTTTATAGCCGCTGCCCGTGGCGATGATCTTATAATCTTTCCAGTTTTCTGCGATCCTCATAATGCTCCCGGGCGGCCGCAAACCGCCGTTCCGTTTTTTTGCCGTTGTTTTATCCGGCGGCTTTTACCGCCTGCCCTTCGCCGCGCACAGACCGCCGTTCCGTTTTTTACTTTGCCGGTCTATTTGGCGGCTCTTTCCACCGTGAGCGAAATTTTTTCGCCGTCGATATCCCATTCTTTGGAATAGCCTTCGGCGCTGCCCTGCGAAATGCTGTCCGCCAGAACCACCTTTGCGACGGCGGCGGCGCGCTTTTGCAGCACGGCGGCGATCTTTTCGCCCGCCACATAGTAGACGCGGATGCGGTCGGTCACCTCAAAACCCGCCTCCTTGCGCATGGTCTGCAATTTGGACACGAGTTCGCGCTCGATGCCCTCTTCGACGAGTGCGGGCGTGAGTTTGGTATTCAACGCCACGGTGATGCCTTTATCGCTCGCGGAAACGTAGCCCTCGGCGCTCTCGGTGGAGATGAGCAGGTCCTCTTCGGCAAGTTCCACTTCCGCACCGTTTATCTCCGTTTTATAGGTGCCGCCGCCCTTCACCGCCGCCACGACTTCGGCGCCGTTGCACGTTTCGAGGAAAGCGCGGATGCCGTTGAGTAATTTGCCGTATTTGGGGCCGAGCGTCTTCATCTGCGGCTTTAATTTATAGGTAATGAGCGCGGACGCGTCCTTCGCCTCCGTCATCTTTTTGATGTTCAGTTCGTCGAGAATGACGCCCTTCAACTCGTCGTTCAAGTCGAGGTCGCGCTCGGTCGCCACGATCATTTCGGCGAGCGGCTGGCGGTTTTTGAGGTTGCCGGCGTTGCGCGCGGCGCGCCCCAGAACGACGATATCCAGCACCGAATCCATGCCCTTTTCCAGCTCTTTGTCAATCGCGCTCTCGTCGCAGACGGGGAACGAGCACATATGCACGGACTTGGGCGCATCTTTATAGAAATTCGGAACGAGGTTCTGGTACATCTGTTCGGCGATGAACGGCGTGTACGGGGCGGTGAGTTTGGCGAGCGTGACCAGCACGTGGTGCAGCGTGGCGTACGCCGCCGCCTTGTCCTCCGTCATCTCCTTGCCCCAGTAGCGCTCGCGGCCGCGGCGCACGTACCAGTTGGAGAGCACGTCCACGAAATCCTGCAACGCGCGGGCGCTGTCGGTAATGTCGTAGGCGGCGAGGTCTTCGTCCACCGTTTTGACGAGCGTGTTGAGTTTGCTGAGGATGAATTTATCCATCAGCGTGAGTTTGCACTTTTTGAGGTCGTACTTGCTCGGATCGTACTTGTCGATGTCCGCATACAATACGAAGAAGGCGTAACTGTTCCACAGCGGGCCCATGTAGCGGCGCTGCGCCTCGGAAACGGCCTCGGGATAGAACCGCGAAGGGATCCACGGCGCGCTCGATGTATAGAAGTACCAGCGCACCGCGTCGCTGCCCTGCTTGTCCAAAACGCTCCACGGATCGACGACGTTGCCCTTGTGCTTGGACATTTTGACGCCGTTTTTATCGTTGACGTGCCCCAGAACGATGCAGTTTTTGAAGGGTGCTTTGCCGAACAGAATCGTAGAAATGACGAGCAGCGTATAGAACCAGCCGCGCGTCTGGTCGACCGCCTCGGAGATGAAGTCGGCGGGGAAAGTTTCGTCGAACAGATCCTTGTTTTCAAACGGATAATGGTACTGCGCGAAGGGCATGGAGCCGGAATCAAACCAGCAGTCGATGACCTCGGGCGTGCGCTTCATGGTGCCGCCGCACTCGCACGCGAACGTGCAGTTGTCGATGTACGGGCGGTGCAGTTCGATGTCGCCCTCGATACCGCACTTTTCTTTGAGTTCCGCCTTGCTGCCGATGACGTGCACTTTGCCGCACTTTTCGCAAACCCACACGGGCAGCGGCGTGCCCCAATAGCGGTCGCGCGAGAGCCCCCAGTCGATGACGTTTTCCAGGAAGTTGCCCATGCGCCCCGTTTTGATGGTTTCGGGCATCCAATTGACGGAATTGTTCGCTCTGATGAGTTCGTCTTTGACGGCCGTGACCTTGATGAACCAGCTCTCGCGGGCGTAGTACAGCAGCGGCGTGTCGCACCGCCAGCAGTGCGGATAGCTGTGCTCGTACACCATCTCTTTGAACAGGAGCCCCTTTTCTTTGAGCATGGCGATGATGCCCTTATCCGCTTTTTTGACGAACGTACCCGCAAAATCGGTGACGGCGGGCTTGAAGCAGCCGCGCTCGTCGACCATGTTGACGACGGGCAGGCCGTACCTTTGCCCGACGCGGTAGTCGTCCTCGCCGAAGGCGGGCGCGATGTGCACGATGCCCGTGCCGTCCGTCAGCGTGACGTACCCGTCGCACACGACGTAGTGCGCCTTTTCGCGGTAGCTGCCCTCGGCGTACGGGAAGAGCGGCTCGTACTCGGCGTATTCGTATTCTTTGCCCTTTTTGACGGAAAGCGTTTTATAGGTGCCCTCTTCGAACAGCGACGGGATGAGCGCCTGCGCCAAAACGTAACGCGCGCCGTCCTCGGCCTCGATTTCGGCATAGTCTTCCTCTGCGTTCATGCACAGCGCCACGTTGGAGGGCAGCGTCCAGGGCGTGGTCGTCCAGGCGAGGAAGTAACTGTTCTCCATGCCCCTGCGCTTAAAGCGCACGAACACCGAGGTTTCTTTTACGTCTTTGTACCCCTGCGCGACCTCGTGCGAGGAGAGCGCGGTGCCGCAGCGCGGGCAGTACGGAACGATTTTATGCCCCTTGTACAGAAGGCCCTTCTTCCAGATTTCTTTGAGCGCCCACCACACCGATTCGATGTACTTATCGTCGTAGGTGACGTAGGGGTTCTCCATGTCTGCCCAGTAGCCGACGCGTTCAGACATTTTTTCCCATTCGCCCTTGTACTTCCACACGCTCTCTTTGCACTTTTTGATGAACGGCTCGATGCC
>CALVHW010000074.1 GCA_944328905.1 uncultured Clostridia bacterium
GCGCCCTAAGGAGCTCGAATCCCTAACCTTTGGTTCCGTAGACCAACGCTCTATCCAATTGAGCTAAGGGCGCATTTTTATGGCCGCCTGCGCAGAAAAATCACTCCCCTGCAACAGCGTACTTAGATAGTATATCATTTTTTATAAATTTGTCAATGATTTTTCAGCCTTACCGCCGCATTAAACGGAAAAATTTTTACTTGTAAACAGATGTTCGCATTATTGTTGATAAAATTTTTTAACTTTATTGCTCTCCTACAAATAAATTTGTCGAAAAAACGCGATTTTCGGTATATAAGTGCATCTCTGTGCATAAATTGTGGATAACTTTTGCCGACCTCTTGATATATTGTTTAAATTATACCCAAAAAAGCGTGGAAAAAGTGTATAAACACGAGTTATCCACACAATTCCACAAAGCAATCCACCGCCGCAATCTCTTCCCTGCTGCCGACAGAAGGCAGCCTGCCCTGAATTTTCAAAAATTGCACTTAAAAAGGTTGCAATTCGACGGAAAAGCTGCTATAATAAATGAACAAAAACGGGCAGCGCCCGCCGACAGGCGGAAAAAACAGAGCGCCGCGCCCGCACAAAAAAGCAAAATAATTTTTTCGGAGGATACAACAATGGCGAAGATCACTGCGGATACGCTGATCATGGACTGCCTGAAGCTCAACCCCGATTCGGCGGAGATCCTCATGTCGTACGGGATGCACTGCCTCGGCTGCGCGATGGCGCACGGCGAGACCATCGGCGAGGCCGTGAGCGTACACGGCAACGACCTCGAAGAACTGCTCGAAAAACTCAACGCGGGCGTGCAGGAATAATGATGCAGACGGCGGAATTTTCCGCCGTTTTTGCTTTGCCGCCGCAATATTCGCGCGAGCCGCCATACAGAATCCGCTTTCCGGCAATGCTTTATTCAGCGGAAAAAGGCGCATCCGCGCAGAGGCGCAGCGCAAAACGCCCTGTTTGCCGCGTTTATGCAACCGCACTGTGTGCCGCCAACGGCGCTGAAACTGCCTGAACCGATACGACAAAAGGCGGCGTTTCCGACAAAAGGGAGAAAAATGATACATAAAAACATGCTGCTGCTCGCGGCCGAACAGGCGGCGTGCACCGCCGTATTGTTTGCGGCGTACTTTGCGGGGCTTTACCTGCCGCTTTGGCTCAACATAACGCTGGCGGCAGCCGCGGGGATCGGGGCGCTCGTCGGCTACCTCGTTTGCGCGGCAAAAGAACGCACAGACGGACTTTTTTTGTTCCCCTCGCTGTTTTCGGCAGGCACGGGTTTTGCGATTGCCGCATACTTTTGCAGGCTCGGCAGCAATTTTTGGAACAATTATCCGACCATGGCCGTGTGCGCGGGCATCATTCTTATAAACGCACTGCTTTTGTTCTGCGATTGGGGGCGCGGCCGCGCGTTTATTGTACAGAATGCGCTCTCCACCCTGCTCGCCGTTGCTACGCTGGCACTTTCCGTTTATTGTTTTTGCCGCTGGAACGCGGCGGAAGGCGCCCTTTTGTACCGCGAGGGCGGATTCGTCTTTTTATTTCTCTTTATTTCGATGCTCGGCGAACTGTTTTACATTTGGGCGGGCGGAGACTTCCGCCACGCGATGAACCTTTCGTACTGCGCCGCCTTTTTCCTCGTGTTCGTGATCGTGCTGATCGTCCTCACGGACGGCGATGCGGGAGACGCATTTGTTGACATTGTTCCGACCGGAGAAATGAGCGGCAAAAAAGTGAAAAAACACAGGTGATCATATGCAATACAGAGAAAGCGACGTTGAAAATTTCCGCAAACTGATAAACAGAGCCAAGCGCGCCGTGTTTTTCGGCGGGGCGGGCGTGAGCACGGAGAGCGGCATCCCCGACTTCCGCTCGCAGGACGGGCTGTATAAGCAAAAATACAAGTACCCGCCCGAAACCATCCTCTCGCACACCTTTTTTGCGAAGCATACCGAAGAATTTTACGAATTTTACCGCGCGAAGATGCTGTGCCTGGACGCCCAGCCCAACGCCGCGCACAGAAAACTCGCGCAATGGGAACAGGAGGGCAAACTCGCCGCCGTCGTTACGCAGAACATCGACGGGCTGCACCAAAAGGCGGGCAGCCGCAACGTTTTCGAACTGCACGGCAGCATTTGGCGCAATTACTGCACGCAGTGCGGCATGGGCTACCCGGTACAGCGCATCGCCAAGGGCGCGGGCGTGCCCCGCTGCGCCTGCGGCGGCATCATAAAGCCGGACGTTGTGCTGTACGAAGAACCGCTCGACCAGCGCGTGCTCGACGGCGCCGTGAAAGCCATCCGCGAGGCCGACCTGCTCATCGTAGGCGGCACTTCGCTCAACGTGTACCCGGCCGCGTCGCTCATCGACTTTTTCCGCGGCGACAACATCGTGGTGATCAACCGCGGCGCGCCCGCCAAAGATATGCGCGGCGTGCTGTTCATCGACGGAAAGATCGGCGAAGTGTTCGCGGGCGTGTAGATCAATTTTTTTGCATCGGCCGGCAAAAAAATGCGGCTACTTCCGCACAAAAGGCACGAAAAATGCGGGTACGTCTTTACAAAAAATAAACCAAGCGGGCAGTGCGCCGTGCACTGCCCGCTTTTTGTTTTTGAAGATCCCGCGCGGCCGCGATGACGCACGCCGCCGCTGTTTGCAGCCGTTTGCCGTTGCCCGCCGCCCTTTCGGGCGGACGCGCCGTTCTGCTTGCGCCTGCCTTTGTTTATTGCCGCCCGATTTCGGCACAGCCGCACGCGCGGCGCCGTTTATTCCCAGACCGACCGCGCAACATTGTACACAATGTGCCGCATACGCGGCACCGTATGCGCACCGTTTACAGGGTGATGCCGTTTTTCCAGACGGCGATTTCATGGCAGCCGGAAAGTTCGCTCTTTGTTTTGCCGCCCGACGCCACTGCCGTGACCAGCGAAAACAGCCGCTCTTCTGCGCCCGCATCGCCGCCGAGAAGGGTGCCGGCGTCGAAATCGATCCACCCGGGTTTGGCCGAGGCGAGTTCGCTGTTCGAAGCGATTTTTATAACGGGAACGGCGCCGCCCAGCGGCGTGCCGCGGCCGGTGGTAAACAGAACCATGTGCGCGCCCGCCGCCGCCAGGGCCGTGCAGGCGACGATGTCGTTGCCCGGGCCGTTGAGTACGGAAAGCCCCCTGCGCCGCACGCGTTCGCCGTAGCCGAGCACGTCGACGACGGCCGAAGTGCCGCCCTTTTGCACGCAGCCGAGCGATTTTTCCGCCAGCGTGGTGATGCCGCCCGCCTTGTTGCCGGGCGAAGGGTTTTCGTCGATGCGCTCGCCGTGCGAACGGAAATACTCCTTAAACGCGTCGATCGTATGCAGCAGGCGCCCGTACACGTCCGCATCCGTGCAGCGGCCGAGCAGGATGTTTTCCGCGCCGAAGCATTCGGGTATCTCTGTAAGGACGGCCGAACCGCCATAGCCGACGAGGCGGTCGCACACCTTCCCCACGAGCGGGTTGGCAGTGACGCCCGAAAGCGCGTCCGATCCGCCGCATTTCAGGCCGATGACCAGTTCGGAAAGAGGGATCTCCTCGCGCACGTCCTCTTTTACCTGCGCGGCGAGTTCGGCGAGCAGTTTTTTGCCCTCCGCGATCTCATCCCCCACGTTCTGCACGGTGAGAAAGCGCAGCCGCGCCTCGTCCGCGCCCGCCTCGCGCAACAGCGAAGCAAAACTTTCGGGCGTGTTGTTTTCGCAGCCGAGCGAGAGCACGAGCACGCCGCCCGCATTGGGATGGCAGGCCAGTCCGCACAGAATTTTGCGCGTGGCGTCCAGATCGCCGCCCAGTTGCGAACAGCCGAAGGGATGGGTAAGCGCGACGGCGCCCGTTTCCCGCGCCAGCCGCTCGCAGATGCCGTTCACGCACCCTACCGTGGGCAGGATGAAGATGTCGTTGCGGATGCCCGCCTTGCCGTTTTTGCGCCGAAAACCGAGGAACGTGCCCGCGTTTTTCCTTTCCGTTTTGGGGAACGGGCGGAAGGGCACGGCCGCGCCGCCGTTTTCCAGATCGGACACGAGGTTGTGCGAGTGCACCCATTCGCCCGCACGGATATAACGGGCGGCAACGCCGATGGGAAAGCCGTATTTGATCACTTTTTCGCCCGCGGCGATGTCGCAGAGCGCGATCTTGTCGTGCCCGCGCAGAGCCACGTTGTCGCGCGGGTGGATTTTATAAAGTTCCATTGCAGACGGCCTCCACGGCGGCGCGCGGCCCCTTTTCAGCAATGAGCGCGACGCCCTTTTCGACGAGCGGACACAATGCGGGGTGCAGCAGCGAGAGGTCTTCCCCCCACAATGCGGCGTTTTTCACGATGGCGGCGACGCTGTTTTCGGCGATGAACCGCACGGAGGCGGCATCGTCGCGCACGAACGAATCTGCGCCCTGCTTATAAAAGGCGATCAGCCCCGCCAGCGAAAAACATAAAAGCGGCGGGCAGTTGCCGGTGCGGGAAATATCGTCTTTGACGGAGCACTGCACGCGCGTTTTCCATTTGGATACGGAATTGAGGGAAATATCCAGCAGTTTATGGTTGAGGAAGGGGTTGCGGAAGCGCTCGAACACGCTCGCGGCGTAGGCGGAAAGCCCCTCGCCCTCGAACGAGGGAATGATCTCCTCCGCGATGCCCTTTTCCAGATAGCGGCAGAACACCTCGTCGCCCAGCATCTGCTCGACGGTCACATAGCCGGCGAGGTGGCCGAGCAGTACGCTCATCGTGTGCGCGCCGTTGAGGATGCGCACTTTGCGCGTGCGGTACGGGCACAGGTCGCGCGTGACGACGATCTCCAATCCGCTCTTTTGCAGGGGGATGTGCGCGAGTTTGGCCGCGTCCGCCTCGATCACCCACAAAAAGAAAGGTTCGCATACGTCGAGCAGTGCATCCGTATAGCCGAGGCGGGCGCAGATCTCCCCCGCCTCCGCTTTCGGATAGCCGGACACGATGCGGTCGACCAGCGTATCGGCAAAGGTGACGTTTTCTTCCAGCCAGCGCACGAAATCTTCGCCCAGATTCCACAGTTCCGCATATTTGAGCACGCATTCTTTGAGTTTTTTGCCGTTGTTTTCGATGAGTTCGCAGGGCAGCACCGCCAGCCCCGCGCCCGTGCCGAAATGCTTCCAGCGGTGAAAGAGAAAATCGGTGAGTTTGGCGGGATAATTTTTATACATCGCTTTGCCCGCCGGTTCCGAGCCGTCGAAGGCGATGCCGAACTCCGTAGTGTTGGAAACGATGAGTTCCAGCGCCGGATTTTCGGCGATCTTCAAAAATTCCGCGTAGTCGGCATACGGATCGACGCAGCGGCTGACGCAGTCGATGTGCACGAACCGCTCGACGGGTTTGCCGCCCTCGAACCCGCGCTCGACGACGGTATATTTTCCGCCCTGCGCGTTGATGGCGGTGGCGCGGCCGGTTTCCAGCCCCTGCAGCATCACGATATTGCCGCCGAAATCCGCGTTTTCGTTCATCCTCTGCACCGCAACCGCACAGAATGCGCGCAAAAAATTCCCCTCGCCGAAACAGAGCACCTTTTCTGTTCTTTTTTTCATTTTACAAAAAACTCCTTCCGTTTGCTTTTCTTTTTTGCTTTTATGTGCTATAATACGGATAAGAAACCGGTTTCCTATCCTGTACGCAAACAGCATACTACACGGGCGAAGAAAAGTCAAACGTTTTCAAAGGGTTTTGCGAATGAATATTCTCGATGTTGCCGCAAAGGCGGGCGTATCCAAAGCGACGGTATCCAAATATCTGAACGGCACGGGGTATGTGAGCGACGCCGCGGCGGCGCGCATCCGTGCGGCGATCGATGAGAGCGGCTACCGGCCCAACCCGCTGGCGCGCGCCCTTTCGTGCGGCGAGAGTTTGAAACTGGTGGGGCTGATCTGCTACGACATCGCCGACCTGTACTACGCGCAGTGCGCCGCGGCCATCGAGAGCCGCCTGCGCGCGGTGGGGTTTGAAATGATATTGGCGTGCACGGGCAGATCGACGGACACCTTCGACGCCGCCGTGGAATCGCTGCTGCGCAAAAACGTGGACGCGCTGCTCTTTATCGGCGCGGTGTTTGCCGGGCAGGCCGAGCGCATCCTCGCCGCGGCCGGGCGTGTGCCCTGTTTTTTGCTGAACATCGATCTCGACGGCGAAAATATCTTTTGCTGTTACTGCGACGACGGCGCGGCCGTTCGGAGCGCGGCGCAGACGCTGAAAGAGAGCGGTCGGCAGAATCCGCTGTACCTGTACGGCGCAAAGACGTGCAGCGCCAAACAGAAAATGCACGGATTTTCGCAGGTTTTTCCGGAGAAAGAGCGGCTCGTATGCTGCGGCACTTCGTTCGAACAGCACATTTCGCACTGTGAAGAGATGCTGCAAAAACGCCGGCCGGACGCATTGCTGTGTGCCGACGATATGCTCGCCGCGGCGGCGCTGAAAGCGGCGCAGAAACTGGGGCTGTGCGTGCCGGAAGACCTGGCCGTCGTGGGGCACAACGACTGTTTTCTCACCCGCACCTGCACGCCGACGCTTTCCAGCATCGACAGCCGCGGAGAATTTTTGGCGCAGACGGCGGCAGAAAACCTGGTGCGGTTTTTTGAAGGAAAGCCCTTCGAAAAAAAGGTGCGCGCCGACTGGAAACTGGTGCGGCGCGAAAGTTTTTAAAAATCAGACGGGAACGCACGGCGGCACTTTCCCACGCGCCAAAATGCGGCGGAAAGCCGATGCGGATACCGTAAAAACAACGCAAAACAGGAGGACGTATATGAAATTTTTGGACGAAGACCTTTTGCTCGGCAGTGAACTGGCGGTAAAACTGTACCGCTGCGTGAAAGACCTGCCCATCGTGGACTACCACTCGCATCTGAGCCCCCGAGAGATCGCCGAAGACAAGCGGTTTTACAACCTCGCACAACTCTGGCTGGCGGGCGACCACTACAAGTGGCGGTTGATGCGCGCCTGCGGCGTGCCCGAAGAAAAAATAACGGGCGGCGCATCCGACCGCGAAAAGTTCCTCGCGTTTGCGGAGATACTGCCGCTCTGCATCGGCAACCCCATCTACATATGGTGCCACCTGGAACTGAAAAAATATTTCGGCATCAAAACGCCCGTCTGCGCGGAGACCGCCGCCGAAATTTACGACGCGACGGAAAAACAGATGCGCGAAACGCCCTTTACGGCGCGCGGGTGCATCCGCGCCTCGAACGTGGAACTGCTTTGCACGACCGACGACCCCGCCGACGACCTTATCTACCACCGCGCGCTCGCCGAAGATGCTTCGCTCGGGTTCCGCGTGCTGCCCTCTTTCCGCCCCGATAAGGCGGTGCACATCGAACTGCCCGCCTTTGCGCCGTATGTGCGCGCACTCACGGGCAAGCAGTCCCCCACGGCCGCCGATATACGCGCCGCCCTCTGCGCGCGGCTCGACTATTTTGCGGCGGCGGGATGCTTTGTTTCCGATCACGCGCTCGACACCTTTATTTACGAAGAGCGCGGCGCAGAGCAACTGGAAAAAATACTCGCGGCGGCACTGCGGGGCGAAAAAATATCCGCGCAGGACGCCGAGGGCTGGCAGACGGCGCTCTTATGCTTTTTGGCGGGCGAATACAAAGCGCGGAACATCGCCATGCAGCTGCACTTCAACTGCCAGCGCAACATCAACGCGAAGATGTACGGCCGCCTCGGCCCGGATACGGGATACGACAGCATCAACGTTTCCGCCTCTCCCCGCAAACTGGCGCAGTTTTTCGACGCGCTCGAACAAAAAAACAGCCTGCCCAAAACCATCGTTTATTCCCTCAACCCGCAGGACGACAAACTCATCAACACCATCATCGGCTCGTTCCAGGGCGGGGCGCGCGGCAAAATGCAGCACGGCAGCGCCTGGTGGTTCAACGACACGAAGGGCGGGATGCGCTCGCATCTGCAGACGCTCTCTGAATACGGCGTGCTGGGCAACTTTATCGGCATGCTGACCGATTCGCGCAGTTTTACCTCGTATGTGCGGCACGATTACTTCCGCCGCATCCTCTGCGACCACCTCGCGGACTGCGCCCTCTGCGGCGAATACCCCGCCGACGAAAAGGCTCTTTCCGAAATCGCCGCGGGCATCTCCCTCGGCAACGCGAAGCGCTACTTCGG